>JAQSDW010000051.1 GCA_029946105.1 Reyranella sp.
GCCCCCGCGGCGCCGGCCCCCCCCGGCCGGCGCCGCATCCATTTTGTCTTGGGCATCTGTCTTGGGCATTTTGTCGTGAGCATTCTGTCGTGAGTGCCGGCGGGCTATAACCCTCGCACCCATGACCCCTCTCCTGATCCCCTATCCCGAAATCGACCCGATCCTGCTGCAGCTCGGGCCGTTCGCCATTCGCTGGTACGCGCTCGCCTACATCGCCGGCCTGGTGATCGGCTGGCAGGTCATGCGGCGCGTCTGCACGCAGCCGCCCCGGATCCTGTCGCCGGTCAAGATCGACGACTTCCTCCTGTGGGCGGCGCTGGGCGTCATCCTGGGCGGCCGCATCGGCTATGTGTTGTTCTACAAGCCGGGCTTCTACCTGGAGCATCCGCTGGCGGTGCTGACCCTGTGGGAAGGCGGCATGTCGTTCCATGGCGGGTTCCTGGGCGTGATCGCGGCCATCCTGCTGTTCGCGATCCGCAACAAGACCGATCCGTTCATGCTGTCCGACCTCGTGGCCCTCGTGGTGCCGATCGGCCTGTTCTTCGGGCGCCTCGCGAACTTCATCAACGGCGAACTGTGGGGCCGGGTGAGCGACGTCCAGTGGGCGATGATCTTCCCGCGCGGCGGTCCGCTGCCGCGCCATCCCAGCCAGCTCTACCAGGCCTTCTTCGAGGGCGTGCTGGTGCTGCTCGCGGTCGCCGCTGTGTGGGAGTTCGCCGATGGCCGCCGCCGGCCCGGGCTGCTGACTGGCGTGTTCTGCTTCGGCTACGGCGTGGCACGCATCGTGGGCGAACTGTTCCGCGAGCCCGATGCCCATCTCGGCTACCTGTGGGGGCCGCTCACCATGGGCATGCTGCTGTCCGTGCCCATGCTCGCCTTCGGTGGCTGGCTGATCGCCCGCGCCTACACCAGGCCCGCGCTGCCGTGACGGGGCGGCCGGAAGGGGCGGCCGCGACCAGTGAACTCGGCCGCCTGATCGCGCACCGCATCGCGCTCACCGGACCCATCCCGATCGCCGAGTTCATGGCCGAGGCGCTGGGCCATCCCCGCCTCGGCTACTATCGCAGCGCCTTACACTCGGGGCCTGGACACTCAGGTACGGGGCCGCTCGGCGCCGCGGGCGACTTCACGACGGCACCCGAGATCTCCCAGATGTTCGGCGAGCTTTTGGGCGCGTGGCTGGCCGAACGCTGGCTGGCGATGGGCCGGCCCTCGCCCGTGCGGCTGGTCGAACTCGGGCCCGGTCACGGCACGCTGATGGCCGATGCGTTGCGCGCGAGCCGCAGCGTGCCGGGCTTCCACGCCGCCCTCGACCTGCATCTCGTCGACACCAGCCAGCCGTTGCGGGCCGCCCAGCGCGCCGCACTCGCCGCTTTCACACCCACCTGGCACGAGCGCCTCGACGATGTGCCGGCAGGGCCGCTCCTCCTGGTCGCCAACGAATTCTTCGATGCGCTGCCGGTCCGCCAGTTCCACAGGACCGCCGAGGGATGGCGCGAGCGCATGGTCGGGCTCGGGCCCGACGGCAGCTTGCGGCTGGCCCTGGCGCCCGGCCTCACGCCCTTCGCCGCGGCCCTGCCCGACGCGCCGATCGGCGCCGAGGCGGAAATCTCCGAAGCGGGCCGTGCGCTGGCGGGCGACATTGGTACGCGCCTGCGCGAACACGGCGGCTGGGCACTGATCGTCGATTATGGCTACGACAAATCGGCCCTCGGGACCTCGCTGCAGGCGGTGCGCAGCCACCGGGGGACCGACATCCTCGACCGGCCGGGCGAGACCGACTTGAGCGCGCACGTCGACTTCGCGGCCCTGGCCGCCGCTTCCGGCGTGCCGAGCTTCGGACCGGTGGGCCAGGGCTGCTTCCTGCGCCGCCTGGGAATCGAGGAGCGTGCACGCGCCCTGAAGCGACAGGCGAGCGCCGAACAGACACGCGCGATAGACGCGGCACTGGCGCGCTTGATCGCGCCCGACCAAATGGGCACCCTCTTCCGCGTTCTGGCCCTGGGCGACGACAGAAGCGCTGCACCGGCCGGATTTTCGGATACCCCCTCGGCCCCGATCTCCCCAGGCGCACCATGATCCAGGCTCCCTCCCTTGCCGGTCTCGACGGCGTGCAGCACCGCTTCTTCACCCGCCGCGGCGGCGTCAGCAGCGGGCTATTTTCATCGCTCAACTGCGGCTATGGCTCGGCCGATGCGCCCGACAACGTGCGTGAGAACCGCCGTCGCGTGGCCGAACAGTTCGGCCTGGGCGAGCCCGACCTCCAGACCGTGCACCAGATCCATTCGACCGACGTACTGACCGTGGCCCAGGAGCGCTGGAGTTCGCCGGGCGCGCCCAAGGCCGATGCCCTCGTCACCGACCGGCCGGGCGTCGTGCTGGGTGTGATGGCGGCCGACTGCGCGCCGGTGCTGCTGGCCGATGGCGATGCCGGCGTGATCGGCGCCGCGCATGCCGGCTGGAAAGGCGCGCTGGGCGGCATCGTCGACACGACCATCGCCGCCATGGAAAAGCTCGGCGCGCGGCGCGCGCGCATCAACGTCGTGGTCGGCCCCTGCATCGGGCCTCTGTCTTACGAAGTGGGTCCGGAATTTCCCGCGCCGTTCCTGGCCCAGGACCCGGCCAATGCGGCGTTCTTCCGCCCCGCGGCGCGTAGCGGCCATTTCATGTTCGACCTGCCGGGCTATCTCGTGCACCGCATCGCCCGCAATGGCGTCGCCGTCGCGGCGACCGGCCACGACACGCTGACCGCGACAGAGGATTTCTTCAGCTACCGGCGCAACACCCTCTCGGGCGTGCGCGACTACGGCCGCGGCCTGTCGGCGATCGCACTCGCCGGCTGAATTGGGAAACCGACGTGCCCTACCTGATCATCCTGCTGTTCTGCTGCCTGCTCGGAGTCGTCGCGACATGCGCCATGTTGTGACGCTGCTGTGCTGTCTCGCGCTGGCGGCGTGCGGCTACGTTCCCCGACCCTTCGAACCCTCCAATACCGAAACAGCAGCCTACCGCTCGCCGCAGGACAAGACCGAGCTGGCCATCGGCGCGCCGAAGAACATGCCGCGCGAGATGGGCATCCGGCTGGCATCGGCGCTCGCCCTCGAACTGCAGGCCTACGGCATCGCCGCCGTGGTCCAGCCCGCCGATGCACCACTGCAGGTGGGCGGCGTCATGAGCACGCGCGATTCGGGCGAGGGCATCGAGATCCAGATCGACTGGCGCATCGAGGGCAAGCCCGCGACGCAGGAACCGGCCACCACCCGCACGCACACGCGCGGCGAGGACTATGCCGGAGCGACCGACCGCCTGGTGTCTCGGATCGCCCAACAGGCAGCGCCCCGGGTCGCCACCCTGATCGGCCGGCCACCGAACTTCCAGCCGCAGTCGCCCGGCCAGATCGCCGCCGGCGTCACCTTCCCGCAGGAGCCGGCCGCCGGCACGGGTGCAGTTCCTGGTGCCGCTTCCGGAACCGCCCCCGGCGCAACCCCGGTCGCCGCCTCGACGCAGCCGCAGGTCAAGGTGATGGTGGGCGCCGTCACCGGAGCGCCGTCGGACGGCAACCGCCAGCTCCAGTCCGGCATGCGCCGGGCGCTGGGCTCGAGCAAGATTGTCGTCGTCGACGCCGCAGGCAGCGACATCTATACCGTGGTCGCCACGGTGAAGTTGACGCCGATCGACGAAAAGAGCGGCCAGCTTGTCATCCGGTGGGTTCTCAAGGACCCGTCGGGCAACGACATAGGCGATATCGAGCAGTCCAATCCGGTGCCGCTCGCCTCGGCCAGAGGCTCATGGGCGGGATTCGGCGATATCGTCGCCGCCGCCGCCGCCGAAGGCGTGCTCCAGCTGCTCGAAAAGGCGCTCAATCGGTCGCAGTAGGCATCGCCGCATCCCTTGAATCGGCTTGTCAGAGGGGGGCCTTCGGCTGCTACTGTCCGCGCCAGCGGCTCGAATCTTGCAAAGACAGACCGCACAATAGGGAGACGTCACCGATGTTCGAGTTCAAGAAGTCGCTCGCCACTGTTTTGGCGGTCGCGAGCCTGGGCGGTTTGCTGGGAGCAACCGCGGCCGAGGCACAGACCCTCAAGGTCGTGATGCATTCGGATGTGAAAATTCTCGATCCGATCTGGACCACCGCCTACATCCAGCGCAATCACGGCTACATGGTGTGGGACACGCTTTTTGCCGTCGACGAGAAGTTCGATGTGAAGCCCCAGATGGTCGACAAGTACGAGGTGTCGTCCGACAGCCTCACTTGGACCTTCACGTTGCGCGATGGCCTGGAGTGGCATGACGGCAAGCCCGTCACCTCCGAGGACTGCATCGCCTCGATCAAGCGCTGGGCTGCGCGCGATTCGATGGGCCAGAAGTTGATGGGCTCGGTCGCCGGCCTCGAAGCCGTCGATGCCAAGACCTTCAAGATAAAGATGAAGGAGCCTTACGGTCTGGTGCTGCAGTCGCTCGGCAAGCCGTCGTCGAACGTGCCCTTCATGATGCCGAAGAAGACGGCCGAAACCGATCCGATGCAGCAGATCAAGCTCGAAGACGTGATCGGATCCGGCCCGTTCATCTTCAAGGCCGACGAATGGAAGCCCGGCGAGAAGATCGTCTACGTCAAGAACCCCAAGTACAAGCCGCGCAGCGAGCCGGCCAACGGCCTGTCCGGCGGCAAGGTCGTCAAGCTCGACCGCGTCGAGTGGATCGCCATGCCCGACGTCCAGACCCAGGTCGCCGCCATTCAGAACGGCGAGATCGACATGATCGAGTCGCCCGGCCACGACCTGCTGCCGCTGCTCGCCAAGGACAAGAACATCAAGCTGGTCAACTACAACCCGACCGGCAGCCAGTACACCTTCCGCTTCAACAGCACGGCCAAGCCCTTCGACAATGCCAAGGTGCGCCACGCCGTGTTCGTCGCCTTCGCCCAGGAGGACTTCCTCAAGGCCACGATCGGCGATCCGCAATGGTACAAGGTCTGCAAGGCGCCGTTCGTCTGCGGCACGCCACTCGCCACCGATGCCGGCATGGCCGACGTGCTGAACGGCAATGCCGCCAAGGCCAAGCAGCTCCTGACCGAAGCCGGCTACGACGGCACGCCGATCGTGCTGATGCAGTCGACCGACCTGCAGGTGCTGACCAACCTGGCGCCCGTCGCCAAGGCGCAGATGGAGCGGGCCGGCTTCAAGGTCGACATGGTGTCGATGGACTGGCAGACGCTGGTCGCCCGCCGCGTCAAGAAGGATCCGCCGAACGCCGGCGGCTGGCACGCCTTCCTCACCTCGTGGGTGGCGGCCGACATCCTGAACCCGGTGATGGCCGGCTTCTTCAACGCCTCGTGCGACAAGGCCATGTTCGGCTGGCCGTGCGACGAGACGATCGAGAAGTTCCGCGACCAGTTCGCCAAGGAGACCGATCCGGCCAAGCAGAAGGTGATCGTCGAGAACCTGCAGAAATACTGGGTCGACCATCCGACGCACATCAACGTCGGCCAGTGGTACGCCCCGATCGCGCGGCGCGCCAACATCGACGGCAACCTCACTGCCCCGGTGCCGGTGTTCTGGAACGTGACGAAGAAGTAGAACGAGCCGCGCGCGGGGCTTCGGCCCCGCGCGCCCATCGATGAGGGCGGGCGGAGGCCTGCCTTCTTCCATGGGGATGAATAAAAGGGGACGTGAAATGAAAAAAATGATGAGACGGACATTTGGCGCGATCGCCGCCGGCGCAGTCCTGGCGACGGGCGTCGCTTCAACCGGGCCGGCGCTCGCCCAGAGCAAGGTCCTCAAGTTCGTCCAGAACGGCAACCTCACCATCCTCGATCCGATCTGGACCACGGCCTACGTCACGCGCAACCACGGCTACTTCATCTACGACACTCTGTTCGCGTCCGACGAGAACAACGTCGTCAAGCCTCAGATGGTCGACAAGTACGAAGTCTCGGCCGACAAGACGGTGTGGAGCTTCACGCTGCGCGACGGCCTCGAGTGGCATGATGGCACGCCCGTCACCTCGGCCGACTGCGTCCAGTCGATCAAGCGCTGGGCCGCGCGCGACGCGATGGGCCTGAAGTTCATGGACTTCGTGAAGGAGTTCAAGGAAGTCGATGCCAAGACCTTCCAGATCGTGCTCAAGGAGCCCTACGGCCTGGTGCTCGACTCGCTCGGCAAGCCCTCCTCGCAAGTGCCGTTCATGATGCCGAAGAAGGTGGCCGAGACCGATCCGTTCAAGCAGATCGACAGCCAGATCGGCTCGGGCCCGTTCATCTACCAGAAGGACGAGTCCAAGCCCGGCGAGAAGCACGTCTACCTGAAGAACCCGAAGTACAAGCCGCGCTCGGAGCCCGCCTCGGGCCTGGCCGGCGGCAAGGTCGTCAAAGTCGACCGCGTCGAGATCGTCGAGATGCCGGACACCCAGCAGCAGGTGAACGCCATGATCGCCGGCGAGATCGACGTGCTCGAGCAGCCGCCGCACGACCTGATCCCGGTCCTCAAGAAGGACAAGGGCGTGAAGCTGGTCGACTGGAACCCGCTCGGTCACCAGTTCATCATCCGCTTCAACTGGCTGCAGCCGCCTTTCAACAACCAGAAGATCCGCATGGCCGCGCTTCTGGCGATGCGCCAGGAGGACTATCTCAAGGCGACGGTCGGCGAGCCGGAATATTACAAGGTCTGCTCGGCCGCCTTCGTCTGCGGCACGCCCAACGCCTTCGACGCGCCCAACGGCCTGCTGGTGAAGCCCGACTTCGAAAAGGCCAAGGCGCTTCTCAAGGAAGCCGGCTACGATGGCACGCCGGTCGTGCTGATGCAGTCGACGACCCTGCCCGTTCTCACCAACACCGCGCCGGTGACCAAGCAGCTCCTCGAGCAGGCCGGCTTCAAGGTCGACATGCAGTCGATGGACTGGCAGACGCTGGTCACCCGCCGCACCAAGAAGGAGCCGGCCAGCCAGGGCGGCTGGAACGTGTTCCATACCTTCTCGGTCGCCGCCGACATCCTGAACCCGATCGCCACTTCCTACATGGTGGCCAACGGCGACAAGTCGTGGTTCGGCTGGCCGACCGATCCGGAAATGGAAAAGCTGCGCGACGCCTATGCCAAGGAAACCGACCCCGCCAAGGGCAAGGCGCTGGCCAAGGCCGTGCAGGACCGCGCGCTGGAGACGGCGCAGTATGGCTGGATCGGCCAGTGGTATGGTCCGGGCGCCTCGCGCGCCAACATCTCCGGCTGGCTCAAGGCGCCGGTGCCGGTGATGTGGAACATCGAGAAGAAATGACAGCGGGGCCGTTTGGCCACGCTGTCATCTCGGGCGGGGGTATCCCCCGCCCTTAAGCGGAGCGAAGGATCTTTCCAGATCAGGAAAGGCCCCTCGCTTCGCTCGGGGTGACAATTAGAGGAAACATGATCGATTTCATCGTCCGTCGTCTCATTGCCATCATTCCCGTTCTGACGGTGGTGGCGATTCTTGTTTTCCTCATGCTGCGTCTCACGCCGGGCGATCCGGCGGCGGTGATCGCCGGCGACAACGCCACGTCCGACCAGATTGCCGACATCCGCACCAAGCTCGGGCTCAACGAGCCGATCTGGACGCAGTTCGTCATCTGGATCGGCGACATGCTGCAGGGCAATTTCGGCGAGAGCTTCTTCTTCAAGAAGACCGTGGCCGAGCTGATCGCGCAGCGCATCGAACCCACACTCGCCCTCGCCGTCTGCACCCTGATTTTCGCCGTTGGCATCTCGGTGCCGATCGGTGTGCTTGCCGCCTATCGGCAGGGCTCGCTGCTCGATCGCGTCGTCATGGGTTTCTCGGTCGTGGGCTTTTCCGTGCCCGGTTTCGTCATCGGCTACTGCCTGATCTACGTCTTCGCCATCGAACTGGGCTGGTTGCCGGTGCAGGGTTACATCCGCATCGGCGTCAATTTCTGGGGTTTCCTCGAGCGCATGGTGCTGCCGTCGCTGACCTTGTCGGTGGGCTTCATCGCGCTGATCTCCCGCATCACCCGCGCGTCGGTCCTGGAAGTCCTGAACGAAGACTACATCCGCACGGCCCGCGCCAAAGGCCTCTCGAACCGGGTCGTGCTGATGCGCCATGCGTTGCGCAACGCCGCCGTCCCGATCCTCACCGTGATCGGCCTCGGCATCGCCATCCTGATCGGCGGCGCGGTCGTGACGGAAAGCGTGTTCGGCCTGCCCGGCCTCGGCCGCCTCACCGTCGAGGCGGTGCTGAGCCGCGATTTCCCGACCATCCAGGCCGTCATCCTGATGTTCTCGGTGGTCTACGTCGTGGTCAACCTGCTGATCGATATCAGTTACACCCTGTTCGACCCGAGGATCCGCTATTGAGCGCCACCATCGAGGACGTCGTCGACTCCGCCTCCATCTCGGCGGCATCGACCAAGCGCCGGAGCCTGTGGCTCCTGGCGATTCGCAACCCCAACGTCATCATCGGCGGCACCATCCTTGCGATCATGCTGCTGATCGCCGCCCTCGCGCCCGTCCTCGGCACCATCGATCCGACGCGCATCGATCCGGCCGGGCGCAACAAGAAGCCCGGCACCGAGATCACCTATCGTCTCGACGACGGCACGACGGCCAAGCGCGTGGCCATCATGGGCACCGACAGCCTGGGCCGGGACGTCTACAGCCGCGTCATCTACGGCACGCGCGTGTCCCTGGCGGTCGGCGTTGCCGTCGCCATCATCGCGGTGCTCATCGGCACGGTCATCGGCCTGATCTCGGGGTACGTGAGGTGGCTCGACGGCATTATCATGCGGATCATGGACGGGCTGATGGCGATACCGGGCATATTGCTCGCGATCGCGCTGGTCTCGATCTGGCGCGCCGGTCTCATCACCGTAATCTTCGCCATCGTCGTCCCCGATGTGCCGCGCGTCGTGCGGCTGGTGCGTTCGGTGGTGCTGACGGTACGCGAGGAACCCTACGTCGAAGGCGCGATCTCGGTCGGCACGCCGACCTGGATCCTGATGTTCCGCCACATCCTGCCCAACACCGTGGCGCCGCTGATCGTACAGGGCACCTTCCTCGCCGCCGCCGCGATCCTCGTCGAGGCGGCGCTCAGCTTCCTCGGCATCGGCATCCCGCCGGAGATCCCCAGCTGGGGCAACATCATGGCCGAGGGCCGCACCCTGTTCCGCGTGTTCCCGCACAACATCTTCTTTCCCGGCATCTTCCTGGCGCTCACCGTGCTGGCGATCAACATCATGGGCGACGGACTGCGCGACACGCTCGATCCGAAGATGAGCAAGAAGGTATGACGCAAAGCGTCATTCCCCGCGTCGCGCGGATCATATCCACGCTGGAGCGAGGCGCAGTCGAGGGGTCTCCTCTCCACGACAAGAGCCTGGCAGTTGAAAAGAGATCCCTCCGCTGCGCGCTCCGCGCTTCGGTCGGGATGACGGAGTTGAAGTCTTGATGTCCATCGAAACGAAACGTCCCGTTCTCGAAGTCCGCAATCTCAGCGTCTCCCTGCCGTCGGGCGCCGACCGCGTCCATGCCGTCGAGAAGGTGAGCTTCACCGTCAGCCCCGGCGAGATCGTCTGTCTGGTGGGCGAATCGGGCTCGGGCAAGTCGGTGATCGCCTTCACGGTCATGGGACTGCTCGCCAAGGCGCTCAAACCGACCTCGGGCGAGATCCTGCTCGAGGGCGAGAACATCCTGGCCGCCGACGAATCGCGGCTGAGGGAACTCCGCTGCACGCGCATGTCGATGATCTTCCAGGAGCCGATGACGGCGCTGAACCCGGTCATGACCTGTGGCGAGCAGATCGACGAGGTGCTCAATACCCACACCAAGCTCGATGCGGCGGCGCGCAAGGCCAAGATCATCGCCATCTTGGCTCGCGTGAAGCTGCCGGAGCCGGAGCGCATCTACGGCTCCTACCCGCACCAGCTCTCGGGCGGCCAGCGCCAGCGCATCATGATTGCCATGGCGCTGGTGCTCGATCCCGTGCTCCTGATCGCCGACGAGCCGACCACGGCGCTCGACGTCACCACCCAGGCCGAGATCCTGAAGCTGATCGCCGAGCTGCAGGACGGCCAGGGCACGGGCGTTCTGTTCATCACCCACGATTTCGGCGTGGTCGCCGAGATCGCCCATCGCGTCGCCGTGCTGCGCTGGGGCGAGCTGGTCGAGATGGGCCCGACCGAGAAGATCCTGTCGCGGCCGGAACACAGCTACACCAAGATGCTGATCTCCTCGGTGCCGTCGATCCATCCCGTGCACCGCGACGTCCGCAAGGACGGCCCGACCGTGCTGCGCACCGAGAAACTCGGCAAGACTTACAGCGGCAGCGGTTTCTTCCAGAAGGCGCGTGTGGTGAAGGCGGCGGTCGATGTCGATCTCGACATCCGCCGCGGCGAGACACTCGGCATCGTGGGCGAGTCGGGCTCGGGCAAGTCGACCGTGGCCCGCTGCATCGCCCGCCTGATCGACCCCAGCGAAGGCAAGATCTTCCTCGGCGACACCGAGATCGCGACCATGAAGGCCAGCAAGCTGCGCCCGCACCGGCGGCGCGTGCAGATCGTCTTCCAGGATCCCTACCGCTCGATGAACCCGCGCATCACCATCGGCGAGTCGATCATCGAGGGGCCGATGAATTTCGGCCTCAAGCGCGACGAGGCGCTGGCGCGGGCGCGCAAGCTGATGGAAACCGTGCGGCTCGATCCCAATTCGCTCGACCGCTATCCGCACCAATTCTCGGGCGGCCAGCGCCAGCGCATCTGCATCGCCCGCGCGCTGGCCATGGAGCCCGAACTGCTGATCGCCGACGAGGCGGTCTCCGCCCTCGACGTCTCGGTGCAGAAGCAGGTGCTGGAGCTGCTCGACGAGATCCGCGTCCGCCTGAACCTCGCCGTGCTGTTCATCACCCACGACCTGCGCGTGGCCGCCCAGATCTGCGACTACGTCGCCGTCATGAGCAAGGGCCGCGTCGTCGAATACGGCTCGGCCGAGCAGGTCTTCGGCTCGCCCAAGGACGACTATACCAAGGCCCTGTTCGCCGCCGCCCCCGGCCGCAACTGGGAGTTCGGCAAGTTCGCCGCCTAGTCTCCGTCGTCTCGACCGAAGCGAAGCGGAGTGGAGAGACTTTCTCTCAACGATAGGCGGCTTTTCGTTGAAAGAAGACCCCTCGGCGGAGTTTACCCTGAGCTTCGCCGAAGGGCTCGGGGCGACGGGCTGTCGAAGCCGTGATAGGCTTTCGCTGCTAAAAGGAAAAAGCCAGTTAGGCAGCCGCTGCCGAGCCTCCCCCTGACCCGGCGCCGGATCAAACGGCACAACCGTGTCCAGGGAGGCTCACATGACAGACAGCGTCTACAAAGTGATCGAGCTGGTCGGCACCAGCAGCGAATCCTGGGAAAAGGCCGCGAAGGTGGCGGTGGAGCGGGCGGCGAAGTCGCTGCGCGACCTGCGCGTCGCCGAAGTGGTCGAACAGGACCTCGTCATCGAGAAGGGCAAGGTTACGGCCTATCGCACCAAGGTGAAGCTCTCCTTCAAGTACGGCGGCGGCGCCTGACCTCCTGATCCCTCACTTCAAGTTCCTCTCCCCCGCTAGGGGGAGAGGTTAGGTGAGGGGGTTACAGGGTGCGTTGCCCCCTCACCCGTCCTCTCCCCCTAGCGGGGGAGAGGTGCATGAGGGAGACTAAACCCCATGACCCCCGGCTTGCTCGAAGACGCCTCGTTCAACCAATCATCGGCATTCGGCGACGTCGACCTGTTCACCGCCGACCGGCCACTGGCCGATGCCGCGGCGCGTCTCGGCCTCGACATCAAGTCGCTCGCGGCTTGCGGGCGCGATTATGGATCGGCGGCGACGCTGGATCTCGGGCGGATCGCCAACGAGAACCCACCCAAGCTCAGGACGATGGACGGCAAGGGCAACCGCCTCGACCTGGTCGAGTTCCATCCCGCCTATCACGCGCTGATGCAAAAGAGCATCGGCCACGGCATCCATGCCTCGGCGCACGACGGCAGCGAGCCGCAAGGACCGCTCAGCACCCGCGCCGTGCGGCTCTATCTCGCCACTCAGGCGGAGAGCGGCCATCTCTGCACCATCACCATGACGCACGCCTGCATCGGCGCGCTCAAGGCCGAGCCGGCGCTGCTGAAGAAATGGCGGTCCAGGATCCAGTCGCGGACCTACGATCCGCGCCCGCTGCCGTGGGGCGAGAAGAAGGGCGTGACGCTGGGCATGGGCATGACCGAGCGCCAGGGCGGCACCGACGTGCGCGCCAACATCACTCAGGCGACTTCCCACGGCGATCACGTCGAGATCACCGGCCACAAATGGTTCATGTCGGCGCCGATGTGCGACGCCTTCCTGGTGCTGGCCCAGGCCGAAGGCGGCCTCACCTGCTATCTGATGCCGCGCTTCAGGCCCGACGGCAGCCACAACAACCTTCGCTTCCAGCGCCTGAAGGACAAGCTCGGCAACAAATCGAACGCCTCGTCCGAAGTCGAATTCCATGCGGCCTATGCCGAGCGCGTCGGCCCTGAGGGGGCGGGCGTGCGCACCATCATCGAGATGGTGAACCTCACGCGGCTCGACTGCGCCATCGCGTCGGCCGGCCAGATGCGCATTGCGCTCAGCCAGGCGCTGCATCACATCCGCCACCGCTCGGTGTTCCAGCGCCGCCTGGCCGAGCAGCCGGCAATGCGCGCCGTCGCTGCCGATCTCGCGCTGGAGCTCGAGGCGCAGGTGGCGCTCGTGTTCCGCCTCACGCATGCGGCCGACCATGCCGCGTCAGATCCGCGCGAGGCGGCCTACGCGCGGCTGCTGACGCCGGCGGTGAAATTCCTGGTGTGCAAGAGCGCGCCGCAGGTGGTCTACGAATCGCTCGAATGCCTGGGCGGCAACGGTTATACCGAGGACCTGCCAATGGCGCGCTACTATCGCGAGGCGCCGCTCAACGCCATCTGGGAAGGCTCGGGCAACGTCATGGCGCTCGACGTGCTGCGCGCCGTGGGCCGCCATCCCGATGCCGCGACCGACACGCTGTCCCGGCTCGTGCGCACGGCCTCCCAGGCCTTCCATGTGGCGCCGCTTGCCCAGGCGCTGGAACGCCTCCTGAAATCCGCCGACGCCGAACGCCGCGCACGCTTCCTGTGCGAGGGCCTGGCCCGCATCGCCGCGCTGGCCGCGCTGGTGGAAGCAGGCTCCGATTTCGCGACTCTCTATGGCGAGACGCGCCTGGGCGCCGGCCACTTCGCCCAATTCGGCACCGCCGATCTCGGTACGGCGGAGACTTCATTGATGGATCGCGCGCTGGCGATCTGAGCTGCGACAACCTGTCCGGAAAATATCCGCGTTGCAGGCGCGCGCCGAAAACATCGCGCCACATCAATCGCTTGCAGCGACGACTCCCGTAAAATCGCCATTCGACGGGACCGCCACGATTTTCGTAGCGTGCCGGCCATGGTCGATTCCGCTCCCGCCCTCACCTTGTCTGCGCCGATCCTGGCGCCCGCCGCGGTCGCGGTGGCAGGGACGGCGAATCCTGAAATGTCCCGCTTGGCGGGACCTTCCGCTGCTCCGGATCGAGGCGAAGAATCCCGAGGAAACAAGCACTTGCCGCTGCCCAATGCGACATGTGACTTTCGCCTTAGCGTCCGCAAAAATGTCCCAGTGAGTCCCCAATCCCGATGAAAAAGATTTTTACCGCGTGCCTCGGCACCGAGACCAACACCTTCGCCTCGATCCCGACCGGCCTCGGCCTGTTCGAGGAGACCTGCCTGTTCCGCAAGGGCAGCTACGGCAAGAACGTGCCGATGTTCGGCGCGCCGCTCGCCGTGTGGCGCGGTCGCGCCGAGGCCAAGGGCTGGCAGGTGGTGGAGAGCCTCTGCGCCTTTGCCCAGCCCGCCGGCCGGACGGTGAAGAAGGTCTACGAGGCCTTCCGTGACGAGATCGTGGCCGACCTCAGGGCAGCGATGCCGGTCGACGCCGTGTTCCTCTCCATGCACGGCGCCATGGTGGCCGAGGGCTACGACGATTGCGAAAGCGACCTGCTGGCCCATGTGCGCAAGGTCGTGGGCCCGGACCTTCCCGTCGGCGTCGAGCTCGACCTCCATTGCAACATCGGCGACGGCACGATGCGCGATGCCACGGTTCTGGTGCTGTTCAAGGAATATCCGCACGTCGACGTGTCGGACCGGGCCGACGATCTGTTCAACGTCATGGAAGGCGCCATAGAAGGTCGCACCAAGCCGGTGATGGCGGCATGGGACTGCCGCATGATCGGCGTGTTCCACACCACGCGCCAGCCGATGCGCGGCTTCGTCGACAAGCTGATGGCGATGGAAGGCAAGGACGGCGTGCTCTCGCTCTCGATCGCCCATGGCTTTCCGTGGTCCGACATCCGCGAGATGAGCAGCAAGCTGATTGCCGTCACCGACGGCGACAAGCCCAAGGCCCTGAAGCTCGCCCGCGAACTCGGCCAGGAATTCTTCGCCATGCGCGAGGCGACCCAGCCACCCTATGTCACGCTGGGCGCCGCCATGGCGCGTGTGAGCTCGCACAACCTGCCCAAGCCCATGGTACTGGCCGATGTCTCGGACAATGCCGGCGGTGGGGCTGCGTCGGATTCGACCTTCATGCTGAAGGCGCTGCTCGACGGCAAGGTGAAGGACGCGGCCATCGCCATGTTCTGGGATCCGGGCGCGGTGAAGCTCGCTTTCGAAGTGGGTGAAGGCGCCGAACTCGACATTCGTCTGGGGGGCAAGCTCGGGCCGCAATCGGGCGCGCCGATCGACGCCCGCGCCAAGGTGCTGAAGCTCGAGAAGGACGTCTTCATCCAGTTCGGCGGCGCGCGCAAAGGCACCAACCCGATCGGCGACGTGGCGGCGCTGCAGATCGAGGGCGTGACGGTGATCGTGAATTCCAAGCGCTCGCAGTGCCACAGCCTGGATTGCTTCACCAAACTGGGTGTCGATCCCTCGACCAAGAAGGTGGTGGTGGTGAAGTCGATGCAGCACTTCCATGCCGCCTACGCCCCGATCGCCAGCGAAGTGGTCTATGTCGCCGCCCCCGGCGCGCTGGTGCCCGACTGGTCGCTGCTGCCCTACACCAAGGTCGACAAGGCGCAGTGGCCGTTCGTCGCCCAGCCGCACGCCGCGTGAGGAAGTTCGCTCTTCCTGGCGTGCTGGCAGTGGCGATGGCAGTGGCAGCGCTGGCCTCGAGCGTCGCCGTCGCGCAGTCGCCCAATGGGGTTCGCACGCTCGATCCTCCCGGCGCGATCAAGGCGGAGGGCACCTGGAGTCTCGGCGTCCGGGCCGGCGACTTCGTCTTCGTCGCCGGCATGCAGGGCGTCGACCCCGCGACCGGCAAACTGGTGCCGGATCCGGAGGGCCGCATCCGCCAAGCCTTCCTCAACCTCCGGCTGATCGCCCAGTCGGAGAGCGCCAGCCTGCAGGACTGCGTGCGGCTCACGATTTATGTCAGCGACCTCGCCAAGGTGGCTCCCTTGGTCGACAAGGTGCAGGCCGAACTCTGGGGCAAACCGCCCTATCCGCCGCGCACGATGGTCGAGGTCCGGCGCCTGTTCGACGACGACATCGTGGAGATCGACAGCGTCTTCTGGGCGCCGGTGAAAAAGTGAACAAAATCGCAATATTTCAGGGCGTTTACAGCGGCGGGGCTGATTGGTATGTTCCGCCGCGTCGCGGCCCGGGATGGCCGTTTTGTCGTTTAGTATCAACGGCTTAGCGTGATCCCGCCTCGGCGCGAGGGGCGCGACCATGAAGATTCTCACCGGCAACAGCAACCGACCGCTGGCGGAAGCCATTTCCGCCAAGCTGGCGCTGCCGCTGGTCAAGGCCAACATCCGGCGGTTCTCGGACAACGAGATCTTTGTCGAGATCCTGGAAAACGTGCGCGGCGAGGACATGTTCGTCCTTCAGTCGACGAGTTCTCCGGCCAACGACCATTTGATGGAGCTGCTGATCACCATCGATGCACTGCGCCGCAGCTCGGCGCGCCGCATCACGGCGGTGATACCCTACTTCGGCTACGCCCGGCAGGACCGCAAGACCGGCTCGCGCACGCCGATCTCGGCCAAGCTGGTCGCCAACCTGATCACCCATGCCGGCGCCAATCGCGTGCTGACGCTCGACCTGCACGCCGCCCAGATCCAGGGCTTCTTCGACATTCCCGTCGACAACCTCTACGCCGGCCCGGTGTTCAGCAAGGACATCAAGGAAACACTGCCCAGCCGTAACCTCACCGTGGTATCGCCCGACGTCGGCGGCGTGGTGCGCGCCCGCGCGATCGCCAAGCGCATCGACGCCGACCTCGCCATCATCGACAAGCGCCGCGAGCAGGCCGGCGTCAGTGAAGTCATGAACGTGATCGGCGACGTGAAGAATGCCGACTGCATCCTGATCGACGACATCGTCGACTCGGCCGGCACACTGTGCAATGCAGCCGTCGCCCTGATGGACCAGGGCGCCAAGTCGGTGTCGGCCTATGTCACGCACGGCGTGCTGTCGGGCGGCGCCGTCGCCCGTGTTGCCGCGTCGCCGATGGAGAAGCTGGTCATCACCGATTCGATCCAGCCGACCGAAGCGGTGCGGATCTCGCCCAACGTGAAGCCGCTCAGCATCGCCTCGCTGATGGCCGAAGCCATGAAGCGCATTTCCGACGAGACGTCGGTATCTAGTTTGTTTGATTGAGGCCTGTTCGACTAGGAGTTTTGGAGATCCGGCGATCGGCACCCCTGGAGGCCGCGCCGCGAGTGAGAGAGAGCAAAAGCAAACCCAAGGAGAAGTGAGATGTCAGAGACGACCAAAGTCGTCGCGAAGATGCGGGATCGGGCCGGCAAAGGGGGCGCCCGTTCCAGCCGTCGCGAGGGACTGATTCCCGCCGTTATCTACGGCGACAAGCAACCCCCGGTCATGATCGCCGTCGAGCCGAAATCGATCGAGCGTGAGCTGCACAAGGAAGGTTACTTCAACCACCGGCTTCAGATCGACGTCGAGGGCACGGACTACGCCGTCCTGCCGCGCGACGTGCAGGTCGACCCGGTGACCGACAAGCCCCTTCATCTCGACTTCCTGCGCATTGGGCCTGAGTCGGTCATCACCGTGCAGGTGCCCGTCCACTTCAGGAACGAAGCGGCGGCGCCCGGCATCAAGCGTGGCGGCGTGCTCAACATCGTGCTGCACGAGATCACGGTGCGCACCAAGGCCGACAAGATCCCGGAATATTTCGAAGTCGATCTGACCGGCCTCGAAATCGGCCACTCCATCCATCTCTCGACGATCTCGGTTCCCGAGGGCGTGCGGGTGGTGAGCCGTGACAAGGATGCCACCGTGGCGTCGATTGCCGCCCCGACCGTGGTACGCGAGCAGGCGGCGGCCGATGCGGCGGCTCCGGCGGCAGCCGAAGGTGCGGCGGCGGCTCCGGCGGCGGGTGCTGCACCCGCGGCGGGTGGTGCGGCTCCGGCGGCAGGTGCTGCACCGGCAGCGGGGGGCAAGGCCCCCGCTCCGGCGAAGAAGTAGTCGGCGGACAAGGGTTCCGCCGGTCCGATGCTTCTGCTTGTCGGGCTCGGCAACCCCGGGCCGCGCTACGCGGGGCACCGGCACAACGTTGGATTCATGGCGGTGGACGAGATCGTCCGCCGCCGTGTTTTCTCTCCCTGGCGCGCGCGGTTCAACGGCGAGGTGGCCGAAGGTCACCTGGGCGGCGAACGTGTCATCGCGCTGAAGCCCATGACCTTCATGAACGAGTCGGCCAAGGCCGTGGGCGAGGCGGTGCGCTTTCTGAAAGTGCCGCTCGACCGCATGGTCGTGTTCCACGACGAACTCGACATCGCGCCCGGCCGGGTGCGCATGAAGAAGGGCGGCGGCGCCGGCGGCCATAACGGGCTGCGCGACATCGACGCCCACGTCGGCAAGGACTATCGCCGGGTACGGATCGGTATCGGCCATCCCGGCCACAAGGATCTGGTGCTGCACTGGGTCCTGCGCGATTTCGAGCCGGACGAGCGCGATCCCAAGACCGGCTGGGTGCCGACGCTTTTGTCGGCGCTCGCCGAGGAAGCGGCGCTGCTGATCGAAGGCGGCGCCAAGGCAGACGAGAAATACATGAGCCGGGTGGCGCATCTCGCGCCGCCTCCCGATCTCCCGGCCAGGCTGGACATCAGAGAGTAAGCGGTCAGAGGGTAAAATGGGTTTCAATTGCGGAATCGTCGGCCTGCCCAACGTCGGCAAGTCGACCCTGTTCAATGCGCTGACGGCCACGCAGGCAGCGCAGGCGGCCAACTATCCATTCTGCACCATCGAGCCCAACGTCGGCCGCGTCGCCGTGCCCGATCCGCGGCTCGACAGGCTGTCGGCAATCGCGGGATCGGCCAAGATCATCCCGACCCAGCTCGAGTTCGTCGACATCGCCGGCCTCGTCAAAGGTGCGTCGAAGGGCGAGGGCCTCGGCAACCAGTTCCTCGCCAATATCCGCGAGGTCGACGCCATCGCCCACGTGCTGCGCTGCTTCGAGGACGGCGACGTGACCCACGTCCAGGGCAACGTCGATCCGGTGCGCGATGCCGAGATCGTTGAGACCGAGCTGATGCTGGCCGACATGGACAGCCTCGAGAAGCGCCTGCCCAACCTCGAAAAGAAGGCCAAGGGCGGCGACAAGGATGCGGCGGCCGAAGCGCCGGTGGTCAAGAAGGCGCTCGATGCGCTGCGCGAGGGCAAGCCCGCCCGCGACGCAGCACTGACGGCCGACGAGCAGCCGGTGTTCCGCGGGCTGCAGCTCATCACCGCCAAGCCGATGATGTACGTGCTGAATGTCGACGAAGGCTCAGCCGCCTCCGGCAACGCCCACAGCGCCAAGGCGGAAGCCTTCGCCAAAGAGCGCGGCATGCTGGCCGTGGTGATCTCGGCCGCCATCGAGGCCGAGGTCGCCCAGCTGCCGGCCGAGGACCAGGGCGACTACCTCTCTTCGCTTGGCCTCACCGAGACCGGTCTCGCCCGCGTCGTCGGCGCAGGCTACCAGCTCCTCGATCTCGTGACCTTCTTCACCGTCGGACCGAAGGAGGCGCGGGCCTGGACCGTGCGCCGCGAGGCCACCGCGCCGGTGGCCGCCGGTGTCATCCACACCGACTTCGAGAAGGGTTTCATCCGCGCCGAGACCATCGCCTACGACGACTATGTGACCCTGAAGGGCGAAGCAGGCGCCCGCGACGCCGGCAAGCTCCGCCTCGAAGGCAAGGACTACGCCGTCAAGGACGGCGACGTCTTCCACTTCAGGTTCAATGTTTGAGGCGTAAACGCCTCAAACATTGAACCGGCGAACGGCAGCGCTTGTAATCAAGCGCGAGAGTTCGCCCGGTGCAGAATGAATAAGGATGCGAGCGTCGAGTGGTCGTTCTTTCTTCGGCGCTCCCGAACATTGCTGCACAATGTCCTGACGCTCCCCAGGCCGAGCGTCGCTCGGCCTACGACCCGATCGGGCCGCCATCCTTCTTGGTGATGGCGATCACGGCGGGGCGCGGCGGCAGGCCATCCTTGAAGTCGGGCCAGCGTGTCGTCGGTGTCTCGTAAGTCGAGCCCTTGCCTTCACCGGGATGCTGGATGGCGAGGAACAGCGTGCGATCATCTGGCGTGAAGGTCGGGCCGCAGACTTCCGATCCCTTGGGCGCTGCGAAGAATTGCCGCGTAAGCGCCCGGCCCGGCCCGACCACGTCGCAGGCATAGAGCCCATCGGCAATGCCCGCGATCTCACCCGAATCGGTGGCGATCCAGAGGCGGCCCTTGCTGTCGAACGTGACGTTGTCCGGACAGGTCAGCCATCCGTCGGCCGACGTCTCGGGATGATACTTAGTCCCCGCGTCCTTCCCGGGTTGGCCAGCCGCCACCAGGATCGACCATGTGCCCTCGGTCGAGGCGTGGTCGCCGTCCCTGGGCGCGATCTCGAGGATATGGCCATGGTCGTTCTTGGCGCGCGGGTTGGCGCCGTCGACCTGCTCGGGCTTGCGCGATCCGTTGTTGCTCAGCGCAACGTAGACATAGCCGTTGACCCTGTTGGACTCGATGTCCTCCGGCCGGTCCATCGGCGTCGCCTTCAGGAAATCGCCGGCGCGGCGGGCACCGATCACGACATCGGCCTGGTTGGCAAAGCCGTTCTCTGCCGTCAGCGGGCCCTGTCCATGGATCAGCGGCAGCCAGACAACTTTGCCGCCCTCGTCGAAGCGCGCGACGTAGAGCGTGCCGTCATCCAGCAGATCTCGATTGGCAGCGCGATCGGTGGGGTTCCAAGGCTTCGAGGTCACGAACTTGTAGACATATTCGAAGCGCGAATCGTCGCCCATGTAGCAAACGACGCGACCGTCCTTGGCCACGGCGTGGTGGCAGCCCTCATGGGCGAAGCGTCCCAGCGCCGTGCGCTTCACGGGCATCGCCTGCGGATCGTAGGGATCGATCTCGACGATCCAGCCGAAACGATATGGCTCGTTCGGCTCCTTCTCGAAGTTGAAGCGGTCGAAATGCTGTCCCCAGGCATAGGCGACGGTACGGCCGAGGCCGTACCGCTTGGCCAGGTCCTGATCGGGATGCTTGGCGGTTTCGCCCGCGAAGTAGAAGTAGAAATTCTCCTCGCAGGTCAGCCACGTACCCCAGGGCGTTTCGCCACCGGCGCAGTTGTTGAACATGCCGAGCACCTGCGTGCCCGCCTGATCGGTCGCGGTCTTCATCCTGGCATTTCCGGCGGCCGGACCTGCGATGCGCATCGGCGTATTGGCGTCGACGCGGCGCGCATGGCGGCTGCCGTCGACGACTTTCCAGCGCCGGCCCTCGCGCGCGATCTCGAGCACCGATCCGCCGTGCGCCGCCATCTCGATCTCGACCTGGGGCTTGTCGGCGCGCAGGCGAGCCTCGCGGCCCTCGCCGATGCCCGCCAGCATCAGGTTGGTGTTGGTGTATTCGTGGTTCACCACCATCAGGAAGCGATCATTGGCGGTGCTGCCCGCGGGCAAGGGATGCAGGCCGAGGAAGTCGTTGTTGTAGCCGAACTGCAAGGCCTGCGTGGCGCCGCTCTGTTTCGTCGGATCGTAGGCCGCCGCACCCGGCAACACCGGGTCGCCCCAGCGGATCAGCACCTGGACCTCGTAGTCGTCCGGCACGTGATGGGTCGGATCGTTGACGTGCGGCACTTCCTTGAAAGTGAAGGATGAGGGCGAACCGTTCTGCGCCTCGGCGACCCTGCCGCCCAACGCGGTCAATACCGCCGCGCCCGCGAGGCCTGTAAGCGCTCCGCGCCGCGACAGGCGCCGCTCGATGAGTTGGCCGATCGACGGCTCGGTGCCGGGATCGCGATCATCCTCGGAAATGTCCATCCCATGCCTCATTCCGGTTCAAGCGATGCACCAACATCACCACGCCGATGTTTCATTGCGGTTTCTGCGACTGTCAGGAAACCGTAGCCCCACCACTGTAGTCCCCGCTGTGTCGATGACAAATGGGGAGACGAACCCAACTTGCACACCCGAGCGATTTTCACGACCACTGCGGCATCCCCCGTTTGACCCCGGCGGCGGCGCAGCGCTAGCCTTCCTCAAATGATGAACGCCTCGTCTGTGGGGAAGATCGCCATGCCGACAGCTGCCACCACCCGGAACCTCGCGGCCCAGAAATTCCAGCTGCGTCCGTTTGCGGGCGGTCTCGGCGCCGAAGTCGAAGGGATTGCCGTGTCGGCGATCGACGATGCGACCTTTCCGGCCATCTACGACGCCTTCCTGGTGCACCAGCTCCTGCTGTTCCGCGACCAGGATCTGCCGCCTGCCGACCAGATCGCGTTCGCCCGGCGGTTCGGCAAGGTACAGGTCCATGTCATGAACCAGTATCATGCCAATACCCATCCCGAGCTCTACACGCTCTCGAACGTCGGTCCCGACGGCAAGCCGAACGGCAGGCATCCTGACCGCGGGACGCTGGCCTGGCACACCGACGGCTCGTGGCAAACGCATACCACGAAGGCAACGATGCTCTACGCCGAGGTCATCCCGAGCCGCGGCGGCGGCACCGGCTTTGCAGACATGTATTCGGCCTTCGAGGCGATGCCGCCGGACGAGCAAAAGCGCCTCGCGGCGATGCGCGCGGTCCACAATCTCGATTTCTCGCGCAACCGCCGCCACGGTGACGAGCCCATGACCGATGCCCAGCGCAAGGCTGCACCGCCAGTCGAGCAGCCGGTCGTCCGGATTCATCCCGAGACCGGACGCCGGGCGATGTATCTCGGTGACCACGCCGAGCGCATCGTCGGCATGGACTACGACGAGGGTCGCGCCTTCATCGATCGGCTCAACGATCGTATCGTCGATGTCTGCCGGACCTATTTCCATGACTGGCGACCGCGAGACCTCATGGTCTGGGACAACCGCTGTCTGCTGCACAAGGCTGGAACTTACGACCTCGCCACCGAGCCGCGGATCATCCGTCGCTGCACGGTATTGGGCGACGCTCCCTCGTAAGAGGTTACGACAACACGCGCTTCATCCAGCGTGCAGTGCCCCGGGCATCCTGGCTGTCGGATGCTTCCAGCTTGGCGATCACGCGTTGCCGATCCGCCAGTTCGCGGTTCTGGCTGAGCTTGATCTTGGTTTCGATACGCGAGAGCGGCATGCGGAAGACCGTGATGCCGCGCGTTTGCGCCTCGGCATTGCCGGGCGGCAGCCGGTCGAGACCCCAGCCTTCGGGGCCCGCGACCTCGTACTCGCGCGCGAGTGCCGCCAGCACGTCGAGCGCCTCCTTGGTGTCCTCGATGATCTGCGGCCGGCCGTAGGCATGCACCGTCACGTAGTTCCAGGTCGGCACCTTGACGCCGGGCGTGTACCAGGTCGGCGAAACATAGGCGTGCGGGCCCCAGAACAGAGCCAGCGATTCCGCAGGGCGCGCGAACAGCTTCCAGTGCGGATTGGCGCGCGCGACATGGCCGATCAGCGAGCCGTGCGGCCCGCCCGCCTCCTGCCACAGCAGCGAGAGGTGGGTGGTGAGCGGCGCGCCATCTTCGGCCGCGGTGGTCAGCAGCGCCCAGCTATGAGCGCGCATGATCTCCCGGCCAATGGCCTCGTCGCCTTCGAAGTGCTTCGGCAGATACATGGCTGATCCAATGGGTTGAACGCCGCTGAATTACCATGTCCAATGCGATGAACAGAGGGAGTTATTCTCATGGGCGAAGATATCCGTCTTAAGTCGGCAGCCGGCGAAATCGGCGCTTACCTTGCCAAGCCGGCTGGCACCGCCAAGGGCGGCATCGTGGTGATTCAGGAGATTTTCGGCGTCAACCAGCACATCCGGAAGGTCACCGACTTCTTCGCCAGCCAAGGCTATCTCGCGCTCGCGCCGTGCTTCTTCGACCACATCAGGACCGGCATCGAGCTCGGCTACTCGCCCGACACCATCGCCGAAGGCCGCGGCTACGTGATGACGCCCGGCTTCACCGACAAGTCCGTCCAGGACGTCGATGCGGCGATGCAGGAGCTGAAGTCGCGCGGGGCCAAGAAGGTCGGCGTCACCGGCTATTGCTGGGGCGGCACGATCTCGTGGCTGGCCGCGACACGGCTCAAGCCGGACGCGGTGTCGGGCTACTACGGCGGCGGCATCCACGGCGCGAAGAACGAGAAGCCCACCGTGCCGACCCAGCTCCATTTCGGCGACAAGGACATGCACATCCCGATGACGCATGTGAACGAGCTCAGGCAGCTCCATCCGAACGTGCAGATTTTCGACTATCCGGCCGACCACGGCTTCCATTGCGACGAGCGCGGCAGCTGGGATGCGGCGGCGTCCAAGCAGGCCATGGCCCGCACACTGGAGCATTTCGCCAAGTATGTCGGCTAAGAGACCCGCAAAAAAGGCCTTCACCCCCACGGCGCGTGGTCCCCTCGACGGGGTCCGCGTCATCGACCTGTCGCGACTGGTCGCGGGCAACATCCTCACGCTTCAGCTCGCCGACTTCGGCGCCGAGGTGATCAAGATCGAGCCACCCGAGGGCGACACCTTGCGCTCGTGGAAGGTGAAAGGCGTCGAGACGGCGTGGAAGGTCTATAGCCGCAACAAAAAGAGCGTGGCGCTCGATCTGCGTGCCGACGCTGGCCGCACCATCGTGCGCGAGCTCACCAAATCCGCCGCGATCCTGGTCGAAAGCTTCCGGCCCGGCGTCCTGGAAGACATGGGTCTGTCGCCGGCCGAGCTGCACGAGATCAATCCCAAGCTGGTGATCGTGCGCATCTCGGGCTGGGGCCAGGACGGCCGCTACCGCCACAAGCCAGGATTCGGCACCCTGATCGAAGGCTACAGCGGCTTCGCCTCGATGAACGGCTTCGAGGATCGCGAACCAGTGCTGCCGCCGATGTATCTCGCCGACGCCATGGCCGCCCTCTACGGCTACGGCGCGGTGATGGTGGCGCTCCGCGCCGTCGAGGTGAATGGCGGCAAGGGCCAGACGCTCGACCTGCCGCTGTTCGATCCGCTGTTCTCGGTGCTGGGGCCGCAGGCGGCCAATCACAAGCTCACCGGCGAGGTGAAGGTGCGAAGCGGCAGCCGCTCGACAAATGCTGCTCCGCGCAACGTTTACGAGACGAAGGACGGCCACTGGGTTTGCCTGTCGGCCTCGACGCAGGGCATGGCCGAACGCGTTCTGGTCAAGATCGGCCGGCCGGAGCTCGTGAAGGATCCCAAGTTCGCCACCAACATCGAGCGCGTCCGGAATGGCATCGAGCTCGACGGCATCATCGGCGGCTTCATCAAGGCACGCGACCTCGCCACCAACCTGAAGTTCTTCGATGAGGCCGGAGTCACAATCGGCCCGGTCTACGACATCGCCCAGATCGTGCAGGACGACTATGTGCTGGAGCGCGAGGCACTGATCGAGATTCCCGACGAGGAGATGGGCGAGTTGCCGACCCATCCCGTCGTGCCGCGTCTTTCTGGAACACCGGGCGCCCTGCGCAGTGCCGCGCCGAAGGTCGGTGAGCACAATGAAGCGCTGCTGAAACCGATGTTGGGCGCGGTCGAATACGCCAAGCTTTGCGCATCAGGCGCCATTTCGCAGGGAAGGAACGGGGGAAAGAGGAAGTGATCAACCGCCCTGTTCCCCCGGTCTGGCGCTCGACCCTCTACGTGCCGGGCAATGTGCCCAAGTTCATCGACAAGGCGCACGAGCGCGGCGCCGACTGTGTGCTGATCGACCTCGAGGACAGCGTCCAGCCGGCGCAGAAACCCGAAGCGCGCGCCATGCTGCCCGAGACGATGAAGACGGTGGCGCAGGGCGGCGCCGATGTTGCCGTGCGCATCAATCGCCCGCTGCGGCTTGCGATCCACGACATCGAAGCCGCGGTGCGACCGGGCCTGTCGGCGCTGTTCATCACCAAGACCGAGGGCGTCCAGCACCTCAGCCTGCTCGACGAGATGGTGACGGAGCTGGAGCGCGAGCGTGGCATGCCGGTTGGCGGCGTGGGCTTCAGCGCCATGATCGAGCATCCACGCGCCCTCACCCAGATCCACGACATCGCCGAGCATGGCCCCAGGGTCGTCGCCATGATGCTGGGCGGCGAGGATTTCGCGCTGGAGACCGGATCGATCCCGAGTGATGAATCGCTCGAATTGCCCAAGCGCATGGTGGCTTTTGCCGCCCAGGCGCATGGCGTCGCGATGATGGGAATCCTGGGAACGGTGGCCGACTATTCCGACCCCGCCGCCTACAAGAAGAGCGCTGAACGCGCGCGCCGATTCGGTTTCTCCGGAGGCACCTGCATCCATCCCGGCCTCGTACAGGCACTGAACGAAGCCTTTACGCCCGCCGCCGACGAAGTGGCCCATGCGAAGAAGCTGATCGAAGCCGACAAAAAAGCCGCGGCTGAGGGCCGCGGCTCTTTTTCAGTGGATGGCAAGATGATCGACATCCCGGTCATCGACCGCGCCCGCCGCCTGATCGCGCGGCACGAGGCGATCGAGCGCCGCCTCAAGAAGGCGGCGCGCTGATCGGGCTCAGTGCTTGTCGGCCCACACCTGACGCTTCACGGCGTACATCAGGCCGGCCAAGGCGAGAAGGAACAGGATGACGCGAACGCCGGTGCGCTTGCGGTCTTCCATCCACGGCTCCGACGCCCAGGCGAGGAACTCGGTGACGTCGGCGGCCTCGCGGTCGAGCGTGGCCTTGGTGCCATCGGTATAGGTCACCTTGTCGTCGGCGAGCGGCGCCGCCATCGCGATCTTGTGGCCGGGGAAGTAGATGTTGAAGTTGTCGTCCTTGGTGACGGCAAATTCCTTGACCTGCGCCGGCGTCAGCTTCTCGAACGGCACGTAACCGGTCAGCAGCGCATAGAGGTAATCCGCACCGCCTTCGCGCGCCTTGACGATGACGCTGAGGTCGGGCGGCGCCTTGCCGTTGTTGGCCGCCGCCGCTGCAGCGGCATTCGGGAAGGGCTTCCTGAAGGAATCCGACAGGCGCGCCGGACGCTCGATCGGCGCGCCGTCGTCGTTGAGGTCAGGCACCACGATGTCCTTGATCAGGCCCTTGACCTGATTTTCGGTGAACCCGAGCTCCATCAGGTTGCGATAGGCCAGCAGCGACAGCGAATGGCAGGCCGAGCAGACCTCGGCATAGATCTGATAGCCACGCTGGGCGGCGGCACGGTCGTAGGTGCCGAACGGACCCTGAAAGTGCCAATGCTGGTGCTTCGGATGGGCCTCAGTACCGGCCGCGAGGACGACGGCACCGGTGCCGGCGACGAGGGCGGCAAGCGCAATCGCGCCGGAGACGATCAGTTTACGCATGGCGGTTAACCTGCCTTCTTCTTGAGCACTGCGTCGGCGATGCTGGGCGGCATCGGCAACGGCCGTTCGATCTTGCCCAGGATCGGCAGCAGGATGAGGAAGTGGAAGAAGTAGTAGAGCGTGGCGACCTGGGACAACGGGATCCAGAAGCCGGCCGGCGGATTGGCGCCGCACAGGCCCAGCACCACGACATCAGCCACGAGGATCAGCATGAACCACTTGTAGATCGGGCGGTACGTCGAGGAGCGGACACGCGAGGTGTCGAGCCAGGGCAGGATGAACAGCACGGCAATGGCGCCGAACATCGCGATCACGCCGCCCAGCTTGTCCGGCACCGCGCGCAGGATCGCGTAGAACGGCAGGAAGTACCATTCCGGCACGATGTGCGTCGGTGTCACCAGCGGGTCGGCCGGGATGTAGTTCGCCGCGTCGCCCAGATAGTCGGGCGCGAAGAAAACGACAGCCGAATACACGATCAGGAAGACGACGACGCCGAAGCCGTCCTTCATTGTGTAGTAGGGATGGAACGGCACGGTGTCCTGCGGACCCTTGGGATCGATGCCGGTCGGGTTGTTCGAACCGTGCACATGCAGCGCCACGACATGCAGCGCCACCACCGCAACGATGACGAACGGCAGCAAGTAGTGCAGGGCATAGAAGCGGTTGAGCGTCGGGTTGCCGATCGAGAAGCCGCCCCATAGCCAGGTGGTGATCGAGTCGCCCACTACCGGAATGGCCGAGAACAGGCTGGTGATGACGGTGGCGCCCCAGAAGCTCATCTGGCCCCACGGCAGCACGTAGCCCATGAAGGCCGTGGCCATCATCAGCAGGAAGATGACGACGCCCAGGATCCACAGCAGTTCGCGCGGCGCCTTGTAGGAGCCGTAGTACATGCCGCGGAAGATGTGGACGTAGACGGCGATGAAGAAGAACGACGCACCGTTCATGTGCATGTCGCGGATCAGCCAGCCCTGCGGCACGTCGCGGTCGATGCGCTCGACCGAGTCGAAGGCCATCAGCACGTGCGGCGTGTAGTTGGTGGCCAGCACCACGCCGGTGGCGATCATGAGTACCAGCATCACCGTGGCGATCGCGCCGAAATTCCAGAAGTAGTTGAAATTCCGCGGCGTCGGGAAGGTGTGATACTCCTTCTCGATGTACGAGAAGATCGGCAGGCGGTGATCGATCCAGGCGATCACCTTGTTGTTGAAGACCGGCGGTGTGCCGTGAGACGAGGCCATTCTGCGAACTCCCGAAGGAAATCTGGGGTGGGCGATCGGGTGGCGATCAGCC
Organism: Reyranella sp.; assembly: GCA_029946105.1. GTDB lineage: Bacteria > Pseudomonadota > Alphaproteobacteria > Reyranellales > Reyranellaceae > Reyranella. The sequence continues at coordinate 28,068 of JAQSDW010000051.1, forward strand.
GATGCGGACGAGAGTGTCGGTCGTGAACAGGTACTCTGGAATCACGAGATTCAGCGGCGCCGGTCCTTTGCGGATACGCCCCGACGTGTCGTAGGCCGACCCGTGGCACGGGCAGTACCAGCCGCCGTAGGGGCCCTTGTCCTGGCCCGGCTTGTTGCCGAGCGGCACGCAGCCCAGATGGGTGCAGACGCCGATCATGATCAGCCACTCCGGCCGCACCTTCTTCGCCGTGTCGGTCACGCGCGAATTGTCGGTCTGCGGATCGGGCAGCTCCGACATCGGCACCGCCACGGCTTCCTTGATGTCCTGCGCCGTCCGGTGACGGATGAAGACCGGCTTGCCGCGCCACTTCACGGTGATCGCCTGTCCGACCTCGATCGGCTGAACGTTCACCTCGATCGAGGCGAGCGCCAGGGTGTCGGCGGCGGGGTTGAGATTATTGATGAAAGGCCATGCGACGGCCGCTGCACCGACCGCGCCAAGAGCGCCGGTCGCAACCATGAGAAAGTCGCGCCGGGTCGGATCGCCGTGACCGCCGGCTGGAACGCTTGCTGTAGCCATTGTTTTCTCTTTCCGCCCCCCGAGGAGATATTGCCTTTAGACCGCGAAAGCCCCTTATGTTTCAAGGCTCTGTTGGTCGCAGGCTCGGAACGCGGCTTTGGGCGCGGCTTTCTGTGACAGCGTGCCGCACGACGGCGCTTTCGCGACGCGGACGGGAGTAGAAAAAGCCATGCGTCTGGCCCTCTTCGAACCCGATATTCCTCAGAATCTCGGCGCCTTCATCCGCCTCGCCGCCTGCCTGGGCGTCCCGCTGGACATCATCGAACCCTGTGGCTTCCCGGTCGACGACAAGCGAATCCGCCGTGCCGCCATGGATTATTACGACCTGGCGAGCATCGTCCGGTACCCATCCTGGACCGCTTTCCGGGCCGCCCATCTCGCCGGACGGCCCCCGGGACGGCTGGTTCTGCTGTCGACGGCAGGCGCCGTTCCCCTGCCCGAGGTCACTTTCCGCGCCGACGACACCCTTCTGTTCGGCCGCGAAAGCGCGGGCGTTCCGGCCGACGTCCATGGCGCCGCCGACCTCAGGGTCCGTATTCCGCTCCGACCGGGCGCGCGCTCGCTCAATGTCGCGCTCGCCGCCGCGATGGTATTGAGCGAGGGCCTCCGCCAGATACAGGGATTCGCCCAGCTCTCGTGACTCAGCCCAAATGACCAAGCCCGCCCGTACCGCCACCGGTCCCAACGGCCCGACCGCCCTGCCCGATGCCGCGACCGTCATCCGCTGGAAGGACGACGCGCGGCGCTGGTTCGGAACCCTGCGCAATCGCATCTGCGCCGACTTCGAGAGAATCGAGGACGAGCTTTCAGGCACGCACGCCGATCTGCCGGCCGGCCGCTTCGAGCGCAAGGAGTGGCGGCGCGAGGAAGGGCCCGACGGCGAGGATCGCGGCGGCGGCACCATGGCGATCATGCGCGGCCGGGTGTTCGAGAAGGTCGGCGTCAACGTCTCGACCGTGTTCGGCGAATTCAGCCCCGAGTTCCGCGCCCAGATTCCCGGCGCCGCCGAGGACCCGCGCTTCTTCGCCTCGGGCATTTCGCTGGTCGCCCACATGCGCTCGCCCAAGGTGCCGGCGGTGCACATGAACACCCGCTTCATCGTCACCACGCGCGCCTGGTTCGGCGGCGGCGCCGACCTGACGCCGATGGTGCCCGACACGCAGGACACCCTGGCGTTCCACGCCGCGCTGAAGGGCATTTGCGATCGCCATGATCCGACCTACCACGCACGCTTCAAGGAATGGTGCGACGAGTATTTCTTCCTGCCCCATCGCGACGAGCCGCGCGGCGTGGGCGGCATCTTCTACGACTATCTCGACTCAGGCGATCACGCGCGCGACCTCGCGTTCACCCGCGGCGTCGGCGAGACCTTCCTCGATATCTATCCGAGGCTGGTGCGCAGCCACATGAACGAGCCGTGGACCGCAGCCGAACGTGAGCATCAGCTGGTGCGCCGCGGCCGCTACGCAGAGTTCAACTTGCTGCACGACCGCGGCACCCGGTTCGGCCTGATGACCGGCGGCAACGTCGAGGCCATCCTGATGTCCCTGCCGCCGGAAGCACGGTGGCCCTAACGCGCTGGCCTTAACGGCGCGCGAACATCATCCCGGCCAGCAGTGGTGCCGCGAACAGGCCCAGCACCAGCACCGGATAAGGCGCGCCCCACCAGAACGCGAAGCGGTCGAAGAACGAGGCGGGATCCTCGTCGTAGATGAGACGCACACAAAGAAATTCGACAAGCACGGTTGAAGACGACCACAGCAGCGCGGCCAGCAAAGCCGCCTCGAACCAGCGCGGGCCCGTCGTGCGGCGTGCGTGGATGACGGCCATCAACACGACATAGGGCAGCGGCACCAGGACTTTGTACCATTCGACCGTGCGCACCGAGAGGGTGCCGGCGATCCAGGTGTCGCCCACAACATCGTTCAGCACGACGAGCACGGCGATGGCGACCCACAGCGCCAGAGTGAGTCCCGGCCGGATCACCGGGAGCGCACGAGCTGTTCCAGGTGGGCAAGGCAGGCGGCACGATCGGCCGAGAAATCGCCATCGATCCACCAGCGCCCGACCGCAGCGATCAGCGCACCAACCCGTTGGCCGGGCGCGAGGCCCAGCGCCAGCGCGTCACCGCCGCTCACCGGCAATTCGGGCGGCGTCCAGCTTCGCGCCAGCGCGAGTGCTGCCCGCCAGTCGCCGGGCTCGTCGACGTCGAGCAGCAGGCGGTCGGCGTAGAGATTGTTGCCGAGGTGATAGATGCCGGCCCGCCAGGCTTTTGTACCGCCGGCAACATCGAGCGCCGGCTCCCGGGCGAGCATGACGTCGAGCCGTAGTGCCTGCTGGGTCGAGAGTTTCAGCCGCTTGCCCAGCGCCGTGGCGTCGGTGCCGGCTTCCAGAACGGAAGCGAGCCGGCGCAGCGGATCCAGCCTGTCCTCGCGGCCGATCAGGGCGCGCAGACACGCGACGCCGTCATATTCCGGCAGCCAGTGATCGAGCGCACCGGCCTCGGCCATCGCCGCCAAGGCATCGGCCGGCGCTGGTGCCTCGAGCAGGCGCAGCAGTTCCTTGGTGACGCGTTCGCCCGACAGGCTGCCGAGCGCACCGGCATTGCGCCGGCAAGCGTCGAAGCCCGGGCCATCGAGCGGCGGCTTTCCATACCAGGCGTAGAAGCGGAAGAAGCGCAGCACGCGCAGCCGGTCCTCGGTGATGCGGGTGTCGGCATCGCCGATGAAGCGCACGCGGCCTGCCGCGAGATCGCTGCGGCCGTCGAACGGATCATAGAGCGTGCCGTCGGCGTCGGCGTAGAGCGCGTTGAAGGTGAAGTCGCGCCGGCCGGCATCTTCCAGCCAGTCGTCGGTGAAGGCGACGACGGCGCGACGGCCGTCGGTTTCGACGTCGCGGCGAAGAGTCGTGAGCTCGAAGGGCCGGCCCGCGACGATGGCGGTCACCGTGCCGTGCTTCAGCCCGGTCGGCACAGACTTCAACCGCGACGCCGCGAGCGCACGCATGACGGTCTCGGGCGGTTTGTCGACGGCGACGTCGACGTCGATATCGTCGACGGCGCGCCCCAGCACCGCGTTGCGCACGCAGCCACCGACGAAACGGGCAGCGATTCCTGCCTGATTGAGCGACTGGAACAACGCGCGCACGTCCGGCGCGTCCATCCAGGGCTGCGGCTCGAGACGTCCGCTTGGTTTCACGAGGCGGGCTTCATGAGTTTGGTTTCATGACGCGAAGAGGCCGCCGTAACCCTGATCCTGGGTGAAGAACATCACGATGAAGCCCAGGATCGTGCAGGCGAGTCCGGCAATGGCGAGCCAGGTGAGCGGCATGTCCTGCCAGATCGGCAGCGTGCCCGCTATCTTGCGCTCCTGCTTGATCTTCACCGCCCACGCCCACAGGAAAAAGGCGACGGCAGGCGCCATAACCAGCAGGAGGACCAACAGTACGACGCGCATGGGGCTACTCCGGGGCCCGCGTCACTCGCCGGCGGTGAGGACAAAATGCAGGTTCTTCAGCATACCGGCAGTCGCGCCCCAGATGTAGCGCTCTCCGTAGGGCATGGCGTAGTAGCGGCGCTCGCGGCCCTGCCAGACACGGCTGTCGATGCGGTGGTTCCGCTCATCGAGGAAATGGGCGAGCGGGACCTCGAAGACGTCGGCGACCTCGCGCGGATCTGCACGTGTCGTGAATCCCGGCGTGACGATGCCGACAATGGGCGTGATCTCGTAGCCCGTCCCGGTGCGGTAGAGATCGACCGGCCCGATCACCTCGACGAAGCTTCGGGTGAGCCCGACCTCCTCCTCGGTCTCGCGCAATGCCGTCGCCACGGCATCGGCGTCCTCGGCCTGCTGGCGGCCGCCCGGGAAGGCGATCTGGCCGGCATGGCTCGGCATGTCGTCGGTGCGCTGGGTCAACAGCACCGTCGTGCCGCCCTCGCGGCGCACCAGCGGCATCAACACCGCAGCCGACCGCCAGCTCTCGGGCACCGGCACCACGCCGTTCAGGGAAAAGTCGCTGCCGAGGGGCGGTGCAGTTACTGGCAAACCTGATGCCAAACGCCTGCTGCGTTCGCGCACCCGACGCACGATTTCTTCAACCTTCATGCCCTTGTTCCGGCCTCAATTCTGGGCTTCCCTCAAACCTAGTCCCATCGATCACAGGAGCGCTCTGGTGGCCCCCGATACATCGACCGCAACCGACGCCGACGCCCGCTCCGCCCTCGCCGACATCGAGCGGCTGGGCAGCCAGTTACGTGATGCGCGCACGGCCATCGGCAAGGTCATTTATGGCCAGCAGGACGTGATCGATCAAACGCTCGTTGCGCTGCTCTCGGGCGGCCATCTGCTGCTGATCGGCGTCCCCGGCCTCGCCAAGACCAAGCTGGTCGACACGCTGGGCATCGTCCTCGGCCTGGAGACCAAGCGCATCCAGTTCACGCCCGACCTGATGCCCGCCGACATCCTGGGCTCGGAAGTGCTGGAGGAGAGCGACGGCGGCCGCCGCTCGTTCCGCTTCCTTCAGGGTCCGGTCTTCGCCCAGCTGTTGATGGCCGATGAAATCAACCGCGCCAGCCCGCGTACCCAGTCAGCGCTCTTGCAGAGCATGCAGGAAAAGCACGTGACCGTGGCCGGCAAGCGCTATGACCTGCCCGGCCCGTTCCACGTTCTGGCGACCCAGAATCCCCTGGAGCAGGAAGGCACTTATCCCCTGCCCGAGGCCCAGCTCGACCGCTTCCTGCTGCAGATCGACGTCGGCTATCCCGACGAGGCGGCGGAGCGCCAGATCATGATCGGCACGACAGGCGCGGTGACGGCGGTGGCGTCGCAGGCGCTCACCCCGGCCGACCTGATGGCCGCCCAGGCGCTGGTGCGTCGCCTGCCGATCGGCGAAAGCGTGGTCGATGCGATCCTGAAGCTGGTCCGTGCCGGCCGGCCGGAAAGCTCCGACCTCGAGGTCGTACGCAACCGCGTCGCCTGGGGCCCGGGCCCGCGCGCCAGCCAGGCCTTCATGCTGTCCTGCCGTGCGCGCGCCATCATCCAGGGCCGCCTCGCACCGTCGGTCGACGACGTCGTGGCGCTGGCCGGGCCGATCCTGCGCCATCGCATGGCCGTCAATTTCTCGGCTCGTGCCGAGGGTGTAACGGTCGAATCGGTGATTGCCCAGATGTGCGGCCGGCTCGCCTGATGCTGGTCTAGGCATCGCAGCGCCGCAGCCAATGGCCGCGCCCTCAACCCTCCACCGTTCGCTCGAGCTCGCCGGCACCCTGCCGGCGTTGATGGTGGCGGCTGATCGCGTTGCCGCGACCGTCATCCAGGGCGTCCACGGCCGGCGCCGGGTGGGCCAGGGCGATGCCTTCTGGCAGTACCGACCCTATCGCGACGGCGACAGCGCCAGCCAGATCGACTGGCGCCAGAGCGCGCGCAGCCGGCATCTGTTCGTACGCGAGACCGAATGGGAGGCCGCGGCCAGCGTCTGGCTGTGGCGCGACGCCTCGCCATCGATGCAATACGCCTCGCTCAAGAACATCGACACCAAGGCGGTGCGCGGCGAGCTGATCACCTTGGCGCTGGCGAGCCTGCTGGCCGATGCCGGCGAGCGCGTCGCGGTTCTGGGCGGCGGCATGCGGCCGACGTCGGGACGCGTGGCGGTGCGTCGCGTGGCCGAGACGCTGTTCGACGAAGTGCGGGACGCGACGCGTGTGCTGCCCAGCCTGCCGCCGATGGTACCCCTGCCCGCGCACGGCACCATCGTCCTGGTTTCCGACTGGCTCGATCCGCTCGACAAGATCGAAGCCGTCATCCGCTACTACGCCAGCGTCGGCGTACGCGGCCATATCGTGCAGGTGCTCGATCCGGCCGAGGAAGACCTGCCGTTCGACGGCCATGTGAAGTTCGAAGGCCTCGAAGCCGAGGGGCAGCATACCATCCGCCGTGTCGAGGCCGTGCGTGTGGCTTACGGCGCGCGGCTGGCGGCACAGAAGGACGGCCTTCAGCGCCTGGCGCGGCCGGCCAACTGGACGGTTCATCAGCATCGCACCGACAAGCCGCCGCAGACGATCCTGCTCGCCCTTTATCTCGCCATGGCCGACTTGCGTCGGCTGAACGCGGCCTGAGCGCCGATGCTCGGTCTCGGCGCTTTCGCTTTTGCCGCCCCCGGCATGCTGGCGCTCCTGTTGGCGCTGCCGGTGATCTACTGGCTGCTGCGCCTCATCCCACCGCTGCCAAAACTTGTGCGCTTTCCGGCGATCCGGCTGCTGGTCGGGCTGGAGCCGACCGAACAGACACCGATGAAGATGCCGTGGTGGCTTCTGTTGCTGCGCCTGCTGCTGGCGGCAGCGCTGATCCTGGCGGTGGCCCGGCCGCTCCTCAATCCGCAGGCCGACCTGCCCGGCCGCGGGCCGCTTCTGCTGGTGATCGACGATGGCTGGTCCTCGGCGCCGGGCTGGACGACACGCATCGCCCACGCCGAGCGGCTGATCCAGCGCGCTGAGCGCGGCGGCCGCACCGTCGTCCTGATGGGCACGGCACCGGCGCCCATCGATCAATCGGCGACCCGGCGCGGCGCGCTCCGCCCGGATGAAGTCCGCACCACCCTGCGCGCCTTCCGGCCCAAGCCCTGGCCGACCGATCGCGCGGCGGCGGCAAACGAACTCGACCAGATGCAGGTCGACCCAGGCGCTTATGCGGTCTGGCTGAGCGACGGTCTGGAAGACGAAGGCGCTGCGCGCCTCACCGAACGCCTGCGCCGCTTCGATGGATTGCAGGTGGTGGTGCCCGACCAGGCGAGCACGCCGCTCCTGTTGCTGCCGCCCGTCGCCGAAGGTCGCGATCTCAAAGTCCGCGCGTTGCGGCCGGCCGCGGACGGGCCGCGCAAGGTGGCGGTCCAGGCAGCCGACGAACAGGGCCGGGTCGTTGCCCGCATCGACGTCGACTTCGCCGCCACCGCTACACAGGGCGAAGGTGTCCTCCCGGCGCCGGCCGAACTGCGCAACCGCATGGCCCGCCTCGACATCGAGGCGCAGGGCGGCGCCGGCAGCGCGGTCCTGCTCGACGAACGCCATCGCCGCCGGCCTGTGGCCATCATGGGCGAACGCGCCACGGCGGGCGGCCAGCCGCTGCTGCAGGAAGTCTACTTCCTCGAGCGCGCACTCGATCCCTATGTCAGCCTCAGCATCGGCGACCTCGAAACCGTCCTGAGCCGCAACACGGCCGTGCTGTTGATCCCCGACGGCGCGGTGCCGTCGACCAACGACCGCGAGGAAATCGCCAAGTGGATCGAGCGCGGCGGCATCGCCGTGCGCTTCGCCGGCTCCAATCTCGCCGCCGGCGGCGACACGCTGGTGCCGACGCGCCTCAGGCTCGGCGACCGCGCGCTGGGCGGCATCATGAGCTGGGGCGAACCCACGGCGCTTGCCGAGTTTCCCGCCAACAGCCCCTTCCTCGGCATCCCGATCCCGAAGGACGTGCGCATTTCCCAACAGGTGCTGGCCGAGCCGACACCCGATCTCGCGGAGAAGACCTGGGCGCGCCTCGCCGACGGCACGCCGCTGGTCACTGCCGAGAAGCGCGGCCAAGGCTATCTCGTCCTGATCCACACCACGGCGAACACGGGATGGAGCAACCTCTCGCTCTCCGGCCTGTTCGTGAACATGCTGCAACGGCTGGTGACATTGTCGCGCGGCGTCGCCGGCGACGGCGTCAACAAGGCGCTGAAGCCGTGGCGCACGCTCGACGGATTTGGCCGCCTCGGTGCGCCACCGGCCGGGGCGCAGATCCTGCCGGCCGATGCGGGCGAGACCTTCAAGCCGAAGCCCACCACGCCGCCGGGGCTCTATGGCGACGAGAACGCCCAGGTGGCCTTCAACATCGGTGGCCGTGTCGGGATGCCCAAGCCGTTGATCCTGCCCGGCGGCGTCGCGACCGACAAATTGTCGGAGGGCGGCGAGACTGACCTGTCGCGCTGGTTCCTGCTCGCGGCTCTCGTGCTGTTGCTGGCCGATCTCCTGATTTCGCTGTGGCTGCGTGGCCTGCTGCCGCGCGCCGTGCGGCTGGGCCGCGCTACGGCCGCGGGAGCGGTGCTTCTGCTGGCCGTGCTCGCCATCCCGCCGGACGCCGGCGCCCAGCAGCAGACGCCGCCACCTCAGCGACCGCAGTTCCAGCCGCAACCTTCCGCGCCGACGGACCCCGCCACGCGTGCCCGCCCGGCCCCACCGCCCCTCAGCGTGGAGCAGGCGCTGAAGGGCTCGCTCGACATCCGGCTGGCCTACATCCTCACCGGCGACAAGGAAGTCGACGACATCAGCAAGGCGGGCCTCGAAGGCCTGAGCGAGATTCTGCGCAACCGGACCTCGGTGGAACCGGCCGACCCGGTCGGCCTCGACCTGGAGCGCGACGAGCCCCGTCTCTATCCGTTCATCTACTGGCCGATCACCCAGACGCAACCGGCCCTGTCGCCGCGCGCTGCGGCATCGCTCGATCGCTACCTCCGCACGGGCGGTATCATCTTCGTCGACACCCGCGACCAGCAGCTCAGCTTCGACCGGCCAGCCAGCGGCAATCCCGACCTCAAGCGCCTTCTGGCCGGGGTCGAGACGCCGCCCCTGATCGCCATGCCGCCGGATCATGTGCTGACCCGGGCGTTCTATCTCCTGTCGGACATGCCGGGCCGCTGGCAGGGCGGAAAGATCTGGATCGAGTCGGGCGGCGGCCGGGTCAATGACGGCGTCACCACCATCATCATCGGCGCCAACGACTATGCCGGCGCCTGGGCGGTCGACCAGCGCGGTCGCGGCCTGATGCCGGTCACGCCGGGCGGCGAGACGCAGCGCGAGATGGCATTCCGTGTCGGCGTCAATCTCGTGATGCTGGCCCTCACCGGCAACTACAAGGACGATCAGGTGCATCTGCCCGACATCATGCAAAGGCTGCGGCGATGAACCCGACGTCGGCCGTCTCCGTCGCCTTCGATCCGCTGTTGCCGTGGCCGGTGCTTGCGGCGCTGGGAGCCGTTGGCCTCGTGCTGGTTCTGCTCGGCCTGCGCGCCGGCGCCCGCGGCACGATCTGGCGGTTGGGCTCGATCGCCGTCGTCCTGGCGGCACTCGCCAATCCCTCCCTGATCGAGGAACAGCGCAAGCCGATCGCCGACGTGGCGCTGATCGTGGTCGACGACAGCGACTCGATGGCGATCGGCGAACGCCGCAAGCAGGTTCAAGCCGCGCGCGAACAGCTGAAACGCAAGCTCGGCCAGCAGGAAGGCCTGGAGATCCGCGAGGTCGTGCTGCCGCCCGCCCATATCCAGCTCGGCAGCGAACGGCCGGGCGGCACGCGCCTGATCGAAACGATGCGCTCGGCGCTTGTAGAAGTGCCTCCGGAACGATTGGCGGGCGTCGTGCTGTTGACCGATGGCCAGGTGCACGACGTGCCGGCGGGTTTGCCGCCGGAGCTGGGCGGCGCGCCATTGCATGGCCTGATCGCCGGCAAGAAGAACGAACGCGACCGCCTGATCGTGGTCGAGCAGTCGCCGCGCTTCGGCGTGGTAGGCCGCGAGGTGACGACCAAGTTCCGGATCGAGGATCCGGCGGGCGGCACCGCCCCGGTGACACTGTCGGTCGGCGGCGAAGTCGTGAAGCGCATCGACGTGCCGGTCGGCAAATCGGTCGAGCTTCCGATCGTCGTCGGCAACCCCGGCGCCAATGTCGTCGAACTCGAAGTCGGCGCCGGCCCGAGCGAGCTGACGCTCGACAACAATCGCGCTCTCTTCACCATCAACGGCGTGCGCGACCGGCTGCGCGTGCTGCTGGTGTCCGGTGAGCCCTACCAGGGCGAGCGGGCGTGGCGGAACCTGCTGAAGAGCGATCCCGCGGTCGATCTGGTGCACTTCACCATCCTGCGCACGCCGCAGAAGGACGATTTCACGCCGGTGCGCGAGCTGTCGCTGATCGTCTTCCCGATGCGCGAGCTGTTCGAGCAGAAGCTCAAGGAATTCGATCTCATCATCTTCGACCGCTACGAGTCTGGAAACCTGATCACGCGCGACTATTTCCGCAACATCGCCGAATACGTAAAGGGCGGCGGCGCGCTTCTGGTCTCGGTTGGTCCGGTGTTCGCCACGGCGCGTTCTCTCTATCGCACGCCGCTGGGCGCCATCCTGCCGGCGGCCCCGCTGGGCGACGTGCTGGAAACCCCGTTCAAGCCGAAGGTCAGCGACATCGGCCAGCGCCATCCGGTCACCGCGAACCTGCCGCAGGCGGGAGAACCCGACAAGGAACCGACCTGGGGCCGCTGGTTCCGCCTTGTCACCTCGCGTACCGAGCGCGGCAACGCCGTCCTGTCGGGCGCCGAGGACAAGCCGCTGGTGGTTCTTGACCGCGTCGGCGAGGGCCGTGTGGCCCAAATGATGTCCGACCATCTGTGGCTGTGGAACCGCGGCATCGATGGCGGCGGCCCGCAGCCTGAGTTGGTGCGCCGCGTCGCCCACTGGCTGATGAAGGAACCCGATCTCGAGGAAGAGGCGCTGCGGGCGACGGCCGTCGGCGGTCGCATCGAAGTGACGCGCCGTACGCTCGCCACGACCTTCCCGCAGGTCACCATGACCTCGCCCGACGGCAGCACCCGCACGCTCCCGCTGCGCCAGATGGCTCCCGGCCTCGGGCTCGGCGTCGTCGATGTCGACAAGCCCGGCCTCTATCGCTTCGACGACGGCACGCTGCGCACGGTCGCAGCCGTCGGCAGCCCCGATCCGCTGGAATTCTCCGACGTCCGCGCGACCGACGCCAAGCTGAAGCCGCTGGTCGAAGCCTCGGGCGGCGGCATGCTGTGGTTGGTCGACCAGCCCGATCCGGACATCCGCACCGTGCGGCCTGGCCGCGCCGCCGGCGGGTCCGACTGGATCGGCCTTCGCCGCAACGAGGGCTATACGGTGGCCGGCATCAACCAGCTGCCGTTGCTGCCCGGCATCCTGGTGGCGCTCGCCTTCCTGCTGGCGGTGGGCAGCGCGTGGTGGCGCGAGGGGCGTTAGAGCCGACGCCTGAGCCGTTACCAATCCGAAACTTGATCGGGTCTATTGCGGCGCCATTTTGGGGGCCAAGAGGTAACCATCATGATCGAACTCAGACCCTTCGAGAAACTCGGCAAGTCGGACCACGGCTGGCTCAACGCCAACTTCCATTTCAGCTTCGCCGAATACCGCAATCCCGACCGCCTCCATTGGGGCGCACTCCGGGTGTGGAACAACGACCGTATCGCACCTGATTCGGGCTTCCCCCCGCATCCCCATCGCGACATGGAGATCGTAACCTACGTCATCAAAGGCGCGATCACCCACCAGGATCACCTGGGTAACCAGGGCCGCACCGAGGCGGGCCAGATCCAGGTGATGAGCGCGGGCAACGGCATCCAGCACGCCGAGTACAACCGGGAAGACGAGGAGACCGAGCTATTCCAGATCTGGATCCTGCCCAACAAGCAGGGCGTTCCGGCCCGCTGGGACACTGTCGATTTCCCGGCCGATGCGCGCGACGGCAAGCTGATGCCACTGGCGTCGGGGCGCGGCCATGAGGGCGCAATTCCTCTCTATGCCGACGGCGCTCTCTACGCCGGCACGCTGAAGGCAGGCCAGACGATCCGCCAGAAGCTCGGCGGCAAGCCCGCCTATCTCGTGCCTGCCAAGGGTAAGGTCGAGGTCCGGGGCGGCGACGGCAAGCCTGTCACCGCCAATGCCCGAGACGGCGTTGCGGTGGCCGACCAGGACGAGATCGAGATCACGGCGCTCGCCGATGCCGAGATTGTGCTGGTCGAAACCGATCGGTTGAACTGACGCGGCGTTTTGTGCTCAAGCTCCTTCTTGCTCCTCTCCCCCACTAGGGGGAGAGGCTGGGTGAGGGGGTTGCGCACGGTCGTCGATGCCCCCTCACCTAACCTCTCCTCCTAACGGGGGGAGAGGAACAATGAGCGCAGAGGGGGAACGTCCATGGCCTACAAGGGCTTCGATCTGACGGGCAAGGTGTCGCTGATCACCGGTGGCAACGGCGGCATCGGCCTCGGCATGGCCGAGGCCTTGGCTGAGGCCGGCGCCGATGTCTGTATCTGGGGCACCAACCCGACCAAGAACGCCGCAGCAGCCGAAAAGCTCAAGCGCCATGGCCACAAGGTCCATACCCAGATCGTCGATGTCGGCGACGAGAAGCAGGTCGAAGCAGGGTTCGCCGAGACGCTCGAGGTCATGGGCCATGTGGACAATTGCGTCGCCAACTCGGGCGTTTCGGGCCGCGGCAAGGGCGCCATCCTCGAAATGACCACCGAGGAATGGCGCCGGGTCCTGCGGGTCAATCTCGACGGCGTCTTCTTCACCTTCCGGGCGGCGGCCAAGCATATGGCCGAGCGCGGCAAGGGTGGGTCGCTGGTCGCCATGGCGAGCACGGCGGCCATCGAGGGCGCGGCCCGCTCCAGCCACTATGGCGCCAGCAAGGGCGGCGTCACGGCCATGGTCCGCGCCTTGGCCGTCGAGCTCGCCCGCTACAAGATCAGCGTTAATTCGATCCTGCCGGGTTGGATCGAGACCGAAATGACCGCCAATGCCTTCGGCAACGAGAAATTCGCAGCCAACGTGATGCCGCGCATTCCGCAGCGTCGCTGGGGCGTCGGCGCCGATTTCGGCCCGATTGCCGTCTACCTGGCCAGCGACGCCTCTGCCTATACGACGGGGCGCGACTTCGTTATCGATGGCGGCTATACGTTGTTCTAGTCCGTCGCACCCTCGGGAGAGCTGATAATGTCCAAGACACTTGCCGCCTGTTTCGTCGCCGCCATGGCGTTCGCTGCAGTGCCCGCGCTGGCACAGACCGCAAAGCCGGCGGCGGCTGCCGCTGCACCGGCCGGCGAAGACAAGTATGTCGGCTACTATTATCCCAAGCCGACGACGGTCGAGAACTACACCTCGGCGATGCAGACGATCGCCGGTGCGGAGCGCGCACAGCGCGTCCAGTTCGTCACCGTCGTGTCGCAGGGCACGATCCAGTCGGCCTACCGCGTTCCCTATTCGGTGTTCGTCAAGGGCGACAAGGCCGAGAAGCTGATCATCGTCGGCCTGGCGCCGGGCGAACTGAATTCGATCTACCGGGTCCGGGCGATCCTGGCCAACATGACCACGATGTCGCGCCTGTCGCCGTTCTTCCAGGAGCGCACGGTGGCCGAGGACGCCAACTTCTACGACCTGCTGAAGCTGCTCGGCTTCACTCAGCTCACCGCCACCGACGGCGAGAAGTTCAGCTATCAGGTGAACGTAAAGTAAGCGCGTAGGCGCCTTCACAGGCGCATACGCGCTGGCGGGCGGCAGCGCTTGTAATCAAGCGCGAGAGCCCGCACCGTTGGAATGGCGCACCGCTTTCAGCATCGCCATTCTTTCGGCACCGCGCGGCGCCCGCGCTTCGGTCGCTGCGCTCCCTGCAGCGCTACACGCCGCCGGGCCCTCCGCTAGCGGAGGGCCGCATCAATCTCCTGATGGTACCAACCCAGCGCCTTCTCGAACTTGCCGAAGGTCTGCACGCGATTGGCGCCGCTCCTGAGATTCGCCTGAATGCTGGCGCCGACGGTGAAATCCTCGTCGAGCGCGGCCAGGATCAGATCCTGGTTGGTCTTCCAATAGCTCTCCGGCTTCTTCGCCCGCTCCGCGGGATCGACGAGAATCGAGACGTTGATCAGTGCCTCGTCGGGCGACACCGGGAAGCTGGTGAAGACGCCGCAATGGTCCTGGGTATAGGCCAGCACCGTGTTGGGAAAGAGATTGTAGAGCACGACCGCATGGTCACGGAGCTGCCAGGTCTCGCGCGGCTGGTTCTCGACCTCGAGGATCGACGGCTTGCAGACGGCGAAGCGGGAATGACGCTCGCGGCGTTCGTAGGCGGTGATGTTGTCGAGGAACAGCGGCGCCACGCTGGCGCCGTGCAGATAACGAAAGTGGTAGAGCTCGAGGAAGGTGTCGATCACTAGCTTCCAGTTCATGCGCGGGCGGATCGGCGTCGTGCTTTGCACATCCCAATCGTGCATGTCCCAGGACGCGAGATCGGCCTTCACCGGCCCGAGGAAGGCATCCATGTCGATGTCGGTGCTCTGGCCCGGCTCGAGCGCCGTCGGCATCACGAAGACCATACCGCAGCGCTCGGCGACGGCGAGCGGGCGCAGCCCCAGCGTCGCGCGATCGACTTCGCCGAACCAGGCGCCGTCGGTGATGCCCAAAAGCTTGCCGGTGAGGTCGTAGCTCCAGCCGTGATAGGGGCAGACGAAGGCGCGCTTGTTCGAGCCGCAAGGCTTCAGTTCAACGGTGGCGCTGCGGTGGCGGCAGACATTGAGGAAGGCGCGCAGCTTGCCGTCGTTGCCGCGGGTGACGAGGATCGGCTGGCCGGCGTCGTTGTTGGCGACGAAGTCGCCGGGCTTGCGCAGTTGGGCGGAGAAAGCGACCACGATCGGATACTTGCGGAACAGCACCGCCTTCTCGCGTTCGAAGCGATCGGTGTCGAAATACTCCTCGACCGAGGTATGGCTTATCTCTCCGTCGTCGCGCGTGTTGGCCCGGGCCATGCCGTGCATGCGCTCGATATAGGCCACCTGGTCGGCGTGATGCATTGCCTGCTCCGCTGTCAGATCGCGTTCATGCCGCCGTCGATCACCAGTTCGCTGCCGGTGACGAAGCGCGACTCGTCGGAAATCAGGTAGAGGATACCGTAGGCGATGTCCTCGGGCGCGCCGAAATTGCCGATCGGGATGCTGCCACGGACCCGTTCCTTGATCTGGTCGTTGGGCAGGATGCCCTCGCCCATGGGCGTCATGATGATGCCGGGATGGACCGAATTGCAGCGCACCTTGTAGCCTTTGCGCGCGCAATCGATGGCCACGGTCTTGGTGAACTGGCGCACCGCGCCCTTGCTGGCGCCATAGGCCGAGAGGTTGGGCGTGCCGAGGAAGGCCGCCAGCGAGGAAAGATTGACGATCGAGCCGCCACCCGACGACCGGAGCGCGGGCACGCCATGCTTACAGCCGAGGAATACGCCCTGGACGTTGATCGACAGGACGCGCTGCCACTGTTCGACCGTCTCGCTTTCGAAGGTCGAGGGAAACGGCCCAGCGATGCCGGCATTGTTCACCAGCCCGTCCAGCCGGCCTTCGCGTGCCAGGATGTCGTCGATGATCCTCTTCCAGTCGGCCTCGCGCGACGTGTCCTGCTCCTCGAAGCGCGCCCCACCTCCGGGTTGAGGGCCCCCGATCTGCTGCACCGTCTCGAGGCCACCGGGCCGGTTGATATCGGTGACGATCACCGTGGCACCCTCGTCGGCCAGCAGCTTCGCCGTGGCGCGGCCGATGCCGGATCCCGCGCCGGTCACCAGCACGACTTTGCCTGCTACCCGATCCATGCGTTTCATCCCGTTTGCTTGTTCTTGTCGCAACGGTAGAAGCAGCGCAGGCTGGCGACAAGACGAGAGGACCCCATGACCCGCACACTGGAATTCTATTACGACTACGGCAGCCCCTACAGCTACCTGGCCGATACCCAGGTCGAGGCCATCGCCAAGCGTGCCGGCGCGACGCTGGTGCGCAGGCCCATGCTTCTGGGAGGCGTGTTCAAGGCGACGGGCAATGCCTCGCCGATGACGGTGGAGCTGAAGTCGAAGTGGAGCGCCTTCGATATGCCGATGTGGGCCAAGCACTACGGCGTGCCGTTCCAGCGCAACCCGTTCTTTCCGGTCAATACGCTGGCTCTGATGCGCGGCGCCGCAGCGGCCCAGATCGACGGCCTGTTCGAGCGCTACCACCCCGCCATCTACAAGGCGATGTGGGTGGACGGCCGCAATCTCAACGACATCGCCGAAGTGGCGGCGGTCCTCACGGCAGCGGGCCTCGATGCCGGGAAATTCGGCAGCCGCATCCAGGACCAGGACGTCAAGGATCGCCTCAAGGCCACGACCGACGAGGCAGTGGCGCGTGGCGTCTTCGGCGCGCCAACGAGCTTCGTCGGCGATATGATGTTCTTCGGCAGCGATCGTCTGCCCTTCGTCGAAATGGCCCTCAAGGGAGAGCTCAAGTGAAAAGACTCGGTGTATTCGTTGCGGCCGGCTTCCTCTTTGCCGCCGCGCCTTCTTTCGCCCAGACCGTCGGCAGCTGCCCGCGGGGCGGTGGCGCCAACCAGCCGCCGCCGGCACGGGTGTTGTTCGATCTCGGCAGTGCCCAGCTCAGAGCCGACAACAAGCCGGTCATCGCCCAGGCGGCGGCCACGGCCAAGGCCCGCCAGGTGTCGGTCATCTGCCTGATCGGCCACACCGACAAGCTGGGCGACAAGGCATTCAACGAGAAGCTGGCGCGATCGCGCGCCCAGACGGTCGCGGCACAATTGATCCGTGATGGCGTGCCGGCCAATCATGTCTACATCGTCGCCGACCCGGAGGCGTTCGGGAATATGAGCCTCGGCAAGGAAGACGCTTCGGTGGTCGACCGCAAGGTGACGATCTTCTTCTCACGCTAGCTTCTTCTCGCGCTAGAGGCTGCCCTCAGGTCGGCATCTCGATCACGGCCTTGCCCACGACCTTGCGGTCGATCAGGGCGCGAAAGGCATCGGCCGCACGCTCCATCGGGAAGCGATGCGAGATGTGCGGTCGCATGACGCCCTGAGCCGCAAGCTTCGGCAGCTCGGCGTAGCTGTATCCCATCTGGGACAAGCGCAGCAGCGTCTCCCCCGCGCGGATACCCAGGATCGACAGTCCCTTGATCAGCACGTGGTTGGACATGAGCTTGCTCGGTCCGCCCGACGTGAAGCCCACGACCAGCAGGCGCGCGCCATAGGCCGCCGCACGCATGGACTTCTCCAGCACCTCGCCGCCGACCGGATCGTAGATCACGTCGGCGCCCTTGCCGTCGGTCAATGCCTTCACGGCGGCCACGAAATCGGACGTGCGGTAGTTCACGACCTCATCGGCACCGTTCTGCTTCACGACGGCAAGGCGCTCGTCGTCACTGCCAGTCGCGATCACGCGTGCACCGAGATGCTTGGCGAGCTGGACGGCCGCCAGCCCGACGCCGCCCGACGCACCATGGATCAGCGCGACCTCGCCTTGGCGCAGAGCGCCGCGATGAACGAGCGAATGGTAGGCGGTGGTTGCGGCAACACGAAAGCCCGCGCCCTCGGCGAACGACCAGCCTTCGGGCAGGCGCAGCAGATGGCCCTTGGGCGTCACGGCCACATACTCGGCGAAAGCGCCCGGACGGATGCCGAAGATCACTTTGTCGCCCGCCTTCCAATCGAGGCGCTCGGCGCCCACGGCGTGGACGGTCCCCGCGCCTTCCATGCCGGGCACGAAAGGCAAATCCGGTCTGTGCTGATAGTCGCCTGAAACGGTGAGCACATCGGGAAAATTGACCGAAGCCGCACCAACCTTCACGACGATGTCGCGCGGCCCCGGTTCGGGAAGAGGCCTCTCCTCGATTTTCAGGACAGACGGATCGCCGAGGCGATCGCAAACGACTGCCCGCATCCGGCTAGTCGAGTTCGAAGGCGTTCTTGTAGTCGAGCTTCAGCGCCGGATCCTGGTCTTCCTTCCTGAGGAAGCAGTTGCCGACCACCAGCACCTCGATCTCGCTACCCATGAAGCAACGGAACGCATCCTCGGGCGTGCAGACGATGGGCTCGCCACGGACGTTGAACGAGGTGTTCACCAGCACCGAGGATCCCGTCTTGGCCTTGAACGCCGAGATCAGGTCGTGGAACGGCTTGTTCGTCTCCTCGTGGACGGTCTGCACGCGGCCCGAATAGTCGATGTGCGTCACCGCCGGAATGTCCGAGCGTGGTACATTCAGCTTGTCGATACCGAACAGCTTCTCTTCATCGGCGGTCATGGTGCGACGGCGGCATTCGACCACGGGCGCCACCATCAGCATGTAGGGGCTGTCGGTGTCGATCTCGAAATACTTGTCGACGTCCTCGCGCAGCACCGCCGGCGCGAAGGGGCGGAACGACTCGCGGTACTTGACCTTGAGGTTCAGCGTCTTCTGCATCGACGGCGACCGCGCGTCGCCCAGGATCGAGCGCGCGCCGAGCGAGCGCGGGCCGAACTCCATGCGACCCTGCATCCAGCCGATGGCCTTCCCGTCGGCCAGCGCCTGAGCCGTCTGATCGATCATCTGGGCATGGTCGAGGCGCGTCAGCCTGGCGCCCACCGCGCTCAGCCGCTCGTCAATCTCGTCGTCGGTATATTCTGGGCCGAGATAGGAGCCGGCCATGCCGTCCATGTGGCCGTTGAGCTTGCGCGGCTGGCCCATGAAGCCGTGATAGGCGGCGAAGGCCGCGCCGACCGCGCCGCCGGCATCGCCGGCCGCCGGCTGCACCCAGATGTTGTCGAAGATGTTCTCGCGCAGCAGCTTGCCGTTGGCGACGCAATTCAGCGCCACACCGCCGGCCAGGCAGATATTCCTGGCGCCGGTTTCCTTCCTCACCGAACGGCCGAGCCGGATCACGATCTCCTCGGTGACGGCCTGGACCGACGCCGCGAGATCCATATGGACCTGCGTCAGCTCTTCCTCGGGCTTGCGCGTCTTGATGCCGAACACATCGGCGAACTTGTCGTTCGTCATGCGCAGGCCAGTGCAATAGTCGAAGTAGGACTGGTCGAGGCGGAAGGTGCCGTCTTCCTTGAGGTCGACGATCTTGTCGAGGATCAGGGCCTTGAATCGCGGCTCGCCATAGGGCGCAAGGCCCATGACCTTGTATTCGCCCGAGTTGACCTTGAAGCCGGTGTAGTAGGTGAATGCCGAATAGAGCAATCCCAGCGAATGCGGGAAATGCAGCTCTTTCAGCATCTCGAGGCTATTGCCCTTGCCGTAGCCCAGCGACGTGGTCGCCCACTCGCCGACACCATCCATTATCAGCACGGCCGCTTCCTCGAACGGCGACGGAAAGAACGCCGAAGCGGCATGGCTCTGGTGATGTTCGCCGAACAGCAACCGCTTCTGCCAGTCGAAGTCCGGCTCCCAATGCTTCATCTCATCGCGCAGCAGCGTCTTCTGGAAGAGCTTTTCCTTCAGCCACAGCGGCATGGCCATGCGGAAGGAATTGAAGCCGCGCGGCGCGTAGGCGAGGTAGGTCTCGAGCAGGCGTTCGAACTTCAGGAACGGCTTGTCGTAGAAGGCGACGTAGTCGACGTCGGGCAGCTTGATGCCGGCGCGATCGAGGCAGAACTGCACGGCGTTCTGCGGAAAGCCCGCGTCGTGCTTCTTGCGGGTGAAGCGTTCCTCTTGCGCCGCACTCACCAGCCGCCCGTCCTCGATCAGCGCCGCGGCGCTGTCGTGATAGAAAGCCGAGATGCCCAGGACCCGCATGCGACGCGCCGGCTCCGCCTAGAACAGGGTGTAGATGAAGGGCGCGATCGCCGAGCCCTTGGTCAGCACGATCAGGCCGCCGAAGATCACCATCATGATCATGATCGGCAGCAGCCAGAACTTCTTGCGCTCGCGCATGAAAGCCCAGAGTTCGACGATGACGGAGCCCATGGGTCGGTCCTTTCGCGATCAGAATTGGTTGCGCATCGACTGGGGCGGCGGCCCCGGCGGCGTGCGGTCGATCCAATAGCTCTTGGCCGTACGGTCGAGGCGCAGCCGCAGGAAATCCTTGCCGAAGGCCCGCATGACCAGGCCGATCGGCATGATGGTAATGAAGAACAATAGCCCGAGGATGAGCGGGTTCATGACCTTGTAGAGCAGCAGCCCGAACTTCAGCCACAGGCGGTTGAGCGGGCCGAGCAGGCGGGGATAGACCAGCGCCACCAGCAGGAAGGCCGCCGCGACTGGCAGCATCCAATGCCAGCCCGCGCCGCCCCGCCACAGCGAGAGCGCGCTCAAGATGCCGAAAAAGCCGGCGAAGACGAACCCGAAACCGCGATCGGAGCCCGCCTTGACGTGCTCCTCCCGCGAAAAGTCCTCATGAAGCTGGCTGGTCGCCATTTGTGACGCGTTGGAATGTCCGGAACAGGGGCCCCTAAGTCACTGATCCCAATCGCCAAGTCAATCGCCGACCCGGCCAATCGGGCGCTCTTCCGGACTTATTCCGCCGCTGCCGCCGGCGCCATCCCGGCACCGTGGAGCATCAACGCGGTCAAGGTCCGACGCCAGACCGCCTTGGCGCGCTCTACGCTGAGGCCGTCGCGCCGGCGGAGCACGATCCAGGCCTCTGGCGACAGGGCAGCACCGATTGCATCGGCCAGTTCCTCGCCCGTCTGCTCGCTCAGGATTGCGAATTCCGGGGCGAACATGGTCATCGCGGCGTCGCGCAGCCGCTGCCGCGAGGTCGCGGCGCGGGCGAGCAGGCCGGGATGGCCGACGAACTGGCCGGCGGCAACCCGCAAGGGAACGACCTTGTCGAACACGTCGGCCATGTTCTGGACGATCATGTCGATGCGAACCGCCAGCGGCTGGCCGGACGGCAGAGACTGCGGCGTCGCCAGTTCCTCGAGCGCACTGTCCAAAACAGTTACGAAAAGTGACTCAACGTCACCAAAATGCTGAAATACCGAGCGGACCGAAACGTCTGCCCGTTTTGCGACCGCGACGACCGTGGGGGCGGCGCTGGTCTCCGCAATCATCGCCTTGGCGGCGGCAATGACCTTGCGGCGCGTCTCGATCGCCCGCCGATTGCGGCCGTCGCGATGCACGACCTCGCCCGCGGTGCCGTCATTTATACGTCCCACGGCATCGCCCTGCCGCACAATGGCTGCTTCGCTCATTCCCGTGTTCCCAAACTGGAGTGGAGGCAATCGATGGCCAATATCCATACCGACGCCTATTGAAGGTTTGAGATAGGGGTCGAGTAAGGCAGGAACAAGGTAAAGACGGTCGCACCACTATGAATATGAGCCATGCAAATCCCCCCCGGGCCGTTCTCTGGGACTTCGGTGGAGTCATCCTGAGCAGCCCTTTTGAGGCCTTTCGCAGCTACGAGGCCGAGGCCGATCTTCCCAAAGATTTCATCCGCAGCCTGAACGCACGCAATCCCGATACAAATGCCTGGGCGAAAATGGAACGCAGCGAGGTCACCCTCGCGGGCTTCGTCGATCTGTTCGAGGCCGAGGCGCGCGCGCAAGGCCATCAACTCGATGGCTGGCGCGTCCTTCAGTCGATAAGTGGCGACATTCGGCCGCAGATGGTGGAGGCCCTGCGTCGCTGCAAGGCTACCTTCCGGGTGGCGTGCATCACCAACAACATGAAATCGGGCGAAGGCCCGAGCATGGCGCGCAGCCCGGAGAAAGCGCGCGCCGTCGCCGAAGTCATGGCTCTCTTCGAGCATGTCGTGGAATCGAGCCGGCTCGGCCTGCGCAAGCCCGACCCGCTGATCTACCGCCACGCCTGCGACCTGCTCGAGGTGGCGCCAGAGAACTGCATCTATCTCGACGATCTTGGCATCAACCTGAAGCCGGCGCGCGCCATGGGCATGCGCACCATCAAGGTCGGCGATCCCGACGAGGCGATCGCCGAGCTAGAGGCGATGGTCGGCATTCCTCTGCGAGGCTGAGCGGTGAAGCGGGTCGCGCGTCCGATCACCGCGAAGTACCTCCAGAACGCCGCGACGTTCTACCTCGAGCGCTATCCCAGCACGGCCGAAGGTTTGCGCCGTGTCCTGAACCGGCGCGTTTCCAAAGCACGGATGCTCGAAGCGCCGGTGATGGAGAATGTAAAACAGGCAATCGACACCATCGTCGCGAAGTTCGTCGATGCCGGCGTAATCGACGACAAGGCCTTCGCCCAGACCAAGGCGCGGTCGCTGCATCGACGCGGCACTTCGAGCCGCGTGACACGCCAGAAACTGAAAATGGCCGGCGTCGACGGCAGCACGCTGGACGAGGCAATAGAGGGACTCGACGTCGAACTCGACACGACGCCTGCCCAGCGCGAGCAGCGTGCAGCCGCGGCCCTGGCGCGACGGCGGCGCCTCGGGCCCTATCGCCCGGCCGAAGCTCGCAAGGACCATCGCCTACGCGATCTGGCAACCATGGCCCGCGCCGGCTTTGCCTATGACGTCGCCCGGAAGGTCGTCGACGCGGCCAGTCCGGACGCGCTGGACGCGCTGGACGAAACCTGATCGCAGCGCCATGGTCTGCCCCGGGGAGTTCGGCATGACGATCACGATCTGGCACAACCCACGCTGCGGCAAGTCGCGTGAGACCCTCGCCCTGTTGCAGAAGAAGGGCGTCGAGCCTGCGATCCGCGAGTATCTCAAGGAGCCGCCGACCAAGGCCGAGGTCGCGAAGCTGATCCAGCTCGTGGGCGGCAACCCGCAAGACCTGATCCGCGACGGCGAGCCGGAGTTCAAGGCGCTTGGAAAGAAGAAGGCCGATCTCGGCAAGGCCGAGATCGCCGCCACCATCGCCGCTCATCCGATCCTGCTGCAGCGACCTATCGTGGTCGCAGGCTCGCGCGCCGCGATCGGCCGGCCGCCAGAGGCTGTGTTGCCGCTGCTGAGATAGCGCCATGGCCGGACGCCTCCGCCTGTGGTCGGGCTACGTCCTCTTTTTCTATGTCGTCACGCATCTGCTCAATCATTCGCTGGGCCTGATCTCGCTGCGTGTGCTCGAGCTCGGCCGGGTCTGGTTCGTCTTCATCTGGCAGAACCCACTGGGCCAGCTCGCTCTCTATGGCGCGTTGTTCACGCACTTCTTTCTGGCGATCTGGTCGATGTTCCGGCGCCGCTCGCTGAGACTGTCGCCGTGGGAGTGGACGCAATTCGGGCTCGGCCTGTCGATCGTGCCGCTGGGCGCGATCCATGTCGTCGGCACCCGCCTCGCCCACGAACTGTTCGACGTGCATCCTGGCTACGGCTGGGTCCTGGGTTCGTTGGTCTCGGGCGGCTGGGACGGGGTCGTGCGCCAGTTCGCGCTACCGCTCGTCGTCTGGATTCACGCCTGCATCGGACTGCACTTCGCCTGGCGTCTGCGGCCCTGGTACGGGACGTGGCTGCCCGCCCTCTATGCGGTGGCGCTCCTGATCCCGGCCGCCAGCATTGCCGGCGCCGCCATCGCCTTGCGCGACTTCGCCGAACTGGCGCAGCAGCCGGGCTTCCTGCAGGAAGTATTTGCCCGCGCCAACGTGCCCAAGCCCAGCCAGGTCGCCGAACTCTACACCATCTCGGACAGTCTGGTGGCGGGCGCCGCCGTCTTGTGGATCGCCGCTTTCGCAGGCCGGCGGGTACGGAGCCTGTGGGAGCGCCGCGCCGGTGTCGTCTATCTCAGCTATGGCGAACGCAAGACGGTAAGCCATGCCACCGGGCTCACCGTTCTCGAAATGAGCCGACTCGCCAATATCCCGCACGCCTCGGTGTGCGGCGGCCGGGGCCGCTGTTCGACCTGCCGCGTTCGCGTGAGCGGCGACGATCGCGCCAAACTGCCGCCGGCGTCGGCCGACGAGCAGAAAGTGCTGTCGCGTGTCGGCGCCCCGGAGAACGTGCGCCTTGCCTGCCAGCTGCGGCCGCCGCCAGGCCGCTACCGGATCACGCCGTTGCTTCCGGCCTCGGCCGGTCCCATCGAGGCCTATCGGCGCCAACCGCAGGCGCACGGCGGCGAACACTATGTCGCCATCCTGTTTGCCGACATCCGCGGCTTCACGTCGATTTCCGAAGGCAAGCTGCCCTACGACGTGGTGTTCCTGCTCAACCGGTATTTCCGCGCGACCGGACAGGCGATCGAGGCGGCGGGCGGCCGTGTCGACAAGTTCATCGGCGACGGCGTGATGGCGATCTTCGGCCTCACCGGTGAGCCCAAGCTGGCTTGCCAACAGGCCCTCGACGCTGCCCGGCGCATGGCCTTGGCGGTCGACGATCTCAACGAGGCGCTGTCGGGCGATCTCGACCTGCCCCTGCGGATCGGCATCGGCCTGCATGCCGGCCCGGCGATCGTCGGCGAAATGGGTTACGAACGCGCCGCCCAGATCACGGCGATCGGCGACACCGTCAACACCGCCAGCCGTCTCGAGGCGCTGACCAAGGAGTTCGGCGCCGAGCTTGTCGTGTCGCAGGAACTGCTCGACTGCGCCGAGGTGAAGCTCCCGGACGCCCCGCGCCACGACGTCGAAATCAGGGGTCGCCAGGGCCGGCTGCTGGTCCGGGCGCTCAAGAGCGCCGCCGAAATCACGGCAATGTCATAAGAATTTCGTTGCCGCAGACGCCAGTCCGGCAACAATCCCGGCAACAGGAGGTAGACCATGCGCCCGATCTTGATCGCCGTCATAGCCGCTCTCAGCTTTGGCTTCACGGCCAGTGCCTTCGCCGCGGGCGGGGGTGGTGGCGCGGACCAGACCACGGCCAAGCCGGCCGATCCCAACTACACGCAGGCCAAGGCGATGATCGAGGCCCGGAACTACGCCAACGCGCTGCCGCTCCTGCAGCAGGTCGTGGCCAAGGACCCGAAGAATGCCGACGCCTACAATCTGATGGGCTATGCCACGCGCAAGTCGGGCAATCCCAACGGCTCACTGCAGTACTATCAGCAGGCGCTCGCCATCGACGCGCGACATCTCGGGGCGCACGAGTACATCGGCGAAGCCTATCTGATGCTCGACCAGCCGGCCCAGGCCGAACAGCACCTGGCGCGACTCGACTCGCTCTGCGTCTTCGGCTGCGCCGAGTACCGCATGCTCAAGACAGCCGTCGCCAACTACAAGGCCGGCAAGAAGCCGACCAACTGACGTCTCGCGACCGATAGCGAAATTTGGATCGGCGGGAGGCCCTCATGGCCTTTCCCGCCGACGGCCCGGCCCGCTATGCTGGCGGCGGATAAACGCCCGTTTACGCCGCCGCTATCGGAGGGCCTTCCGCGATGAGCACCGCCGTCACACCCGTTCCGCTCGTTTTCGGCGATTACGCCCTCGAGGATCGCTACCGACTCGACAAGGGCCGCGTCTATCTCACCGGCATCCAGGCCCTGGTGCGATTGCCGATGATGCAGCGCCAGCGCGACCTGGCCGCGGGCCTCAATACCGGCGGCTTCATCTCGGGCTATCGCGGCTCACCGCTCGGCATGTACGACAACGCGCTGTGGGGCGCGAAGCGCTACCTCAAGGAAAACAACATCCATTTCCAGCCGGGCCTCAACGAGGACCTCGCGGCAACGTCGGTGTGGGGCAGCCAGCAGGTCAATCTCTTCCCCGGCGCCACCGTCGATGGTGTGTTCTCGATCTGGTACGGCAAGGGCCCCGGCGTCGACCGTTCGATGGACGTGCTGAAGCATGGCAATGCCGCCGGTACCTCGCCGCACGGCGGCGTCATTGCGCTCGCAGGCGACGATCACGGCTGCCAGTCCTCGACCCTGCCGCATCAGAGCGAGCAGGTCTTTGCCGCCGCGATGATCCCGGTCGTCAATCCGGCCAACGTCCAGGAGTATCTCGATTTCGGCATCCTGGGCTTTGCGCTGTCGCGCTACTCGGGCTGCTGGGTCGGATTCAAGGCGATCTCCGAGACCGTCGAGTCGGGCGCCTCGGTATGGGTCGATCCCGAGCGCATCAAGATCATGCTGCCGACGGATTTCCAGCTTCCGCCCGGCGGCCTCGGCATCCGCAATCCCGATCCGCCGCTCGAAGCGGAACGGCGCCTGCACGGCCCCAAGATGGATGCGGTCAGGGCCTTCGTGCGCGCCAACGGCTTCGACAAGACGGTGATTGATCCACCCCAGTCAGGCACCAGGGCGCGCATCGGCATCATGACCACCGGCAAGGCCTATCTCGACACGCGTCAGGCGCTGGAGGATCTCGGCATCAGCGACGAGCGCGCGCGGGCGCTCGGCATCCGCCTCTACAAGGTGGGCGTCACCTGGCCGCTGGAACCCGAAGGCGCCAAGCGCTTCGCCCACGGCCTCAAGGAAGTAATCGTCGTCGAGGAAAAGCGTTCCAACCTCGAGGATCAGCTCGTCCGCCTGCTCTACAACCTTCCCGCCAGCGAACGTCCGCTGGTCATCGGCAAGACCGACGAGAGCGGCCGCATCATCTTCCCGAGCGAAGGCGAGCTGTCGCCGACCGGCGTCGCCATGGTGATCGCCGGCCGGCTGATGAAGCACGGTGGCGAATCGCCCGAGCTGAACCAGCGTCTCGCGCGTCTCGAGGCCAAGGAAAAGCTCCTGAACGCCCCGCCGCAGAAGGTGGCGCGCACGCCGTTCTTCTGCTCGGGCTGCCCACACAACACCTCGACCAAGGTGCCGGAAGGCAGCCGCGCCATGGCCGGCATCGGCTGCCACGGCATGGCGATCTGGATGCCCGAGCGGCGGACGGCACTGATCAGCCACATGGGGGGCGAAGGCGTCGCCTGGATCGGCCAGGCGCCGTTCACGTCGGACAAGCACATCTTCCAGAATCTCGGCGACGGCACCTACTACCACTCCGGCCTGATGGCGATCCGCCAGTCCGCCGCCGCCGGCGTCAACATCACCTACAAGATCCTGTTCAACGATGCCGTCGCCATGACCGGCGGCCAGCCGCACGACGGGCCGCTGAATGTCCCGGAGATCACCAAGCAGGTCGCCGCCGAAGGCGCGCAGCGCGTCGTCGTCGTCACCGACGAGCCCGACAAGTACGGCATGAACCCCGGCTTCGCCGAGGGCGTGACGGTCCGCCATCGCGACGACCTCGATGCCGTCCAGCGCGAATTGCGCGAGATTCCCGGCCTCACGGTCTTGGTCTACGACCAGACCTGCGCCGCGGAGAAGCGCCGCCGCCGCAAGCGCGGCACCTTCCCCGATCCCGCCAAACGCGTGTTCATCAACGACTCGGTCTGCGAGGGCTGCGGCGATTGCTCGGAGAAGAGCAACTGCGTGTCGGTGAAACCGCTCGAGACCGAACTCGGCCGCAAGCGCCAGATCGACCAGAGCAATTGCAACAAGGACTTCTCCTGCGTGAACGGCTTCTGCCCGAGCTTCGTGTCGGTCCACGGCGGTGCCGTGCGCAAGGCCAGGCGCCCGGAGTTGAAGGTGGTGCAGGAAGATCCCTTCGCGGCCCTGCCGTTGCCGGCCGTCCGGCCGCTGAGCGAAGCCTACGGCATCCTCGTTACCGGCATCGGCGGCACCGGCGTGATCACCGTCGGCGCGCTGATCGGCATGGCGGCCCATCTCGAAGGCAAGGGCTGCACTGTTCTCGACTTCACCGGTCTCGCCCAGAAGAACGGCGCGGTGATGAGCCACATCCGGCTGGCACCCAAGCCCGAGGATCTTCACGCGGTGCGCATCGCCGCCGGCGGCGCCAATCTCATCCTGGGATGCGACATGGTGGTGGCCGCGGCGCCGGCCGCCTTGTCGCGCATCGAGCAGGGCGTCACCAAGGCCGTCATCAACGGCTACATGCAGCCAGTCGCGGCCTTCGTGCTGAACGGCGACATGGATCTCGGTGCCGAATCGATGATGAAGTCGATCCGCGATGCCGCCGGCGAAGAGGCGTCGACATTCATCGACGGCACCGGCCTCGCCACCGCGATCCTGGGCGATTCGATCGCCACCAACCTCTTCATGCTGGGCTATGCTTGGCAAAAGGGATTGGTGCCGCTGTCGCTCGAGGCGCTGATGCGCGCCATCGAGTTGAACGGCGTGGCGGTCGAGTCGAGCAAGCGCACCTTCGATTGGGGTCGACTCGCCGCGCATAATCTCGCAGCGGTGCAGGCCGCCGCCAAGCCGACGCTCAGGATCGAGAAGCCGGTGGCGCGGACCTTGTCCGACATCGTCTCCAAGCGAGTCGAGTTGCTGACGGCTTACCAGGACAAGGTCTATGCCGAACGCTACCGGGCCTTTGTCGACAAGGTCGCCGCGGCGGAGAAGGACAAGGCGCGTGGGCGCAGCGGGCTTGCCGAAACGGTGGCCAAGTCGCTGTACAAGCTGATGGCCTACAAGGATGAGTACGAGGTCGGCCGTCTCTACAGCGACGGCGACTTCCACAAGAAGCTGGGCGCCCAGTTCGAGGGCGACTACAAGCTCACCTTCCATCTCGCCCCGCCGCTGTTCGCCGACCGCGATCCGACGACGGGAGAACTCAAGAAGCGCGAATACGGCGGCTGGGTCATGCCGATGTTCCGTCTGCTCGCCTCGATGAAGCATCTGCGCGGCGGCAAGTTCGACGTCTTCGGCTACACCACTGAGCGTCGCATGGAACGCCGGTTGATCGGCGAGTACCAGGCCACCATCGAGACCCTGCTCGCCACGCTCGACCAGAACAACCATGGGCTGGCGCAGCAGATCGCGGCACTGCCGGAAACCATGCGCGGCTTCGGCCACGTCAAGGACAAGAACATCAAGACGGCCAAGGAGCGCGAGGCGAGCCTGCTCGCGGCCTACCACCAGCCGGTCGTCCAGGCGACCGCGGCCGAGTAGCAGGCATCGTTTAGCGGGCGGCCCGAAAAGATTCGGGACGCCCGCGCTTCCGTATGGGGTTGGGGAGGAAGCGAAGGCGTCCCGTGGTACGCGCGCCCTCCGCGAAGGGAGGTTGGCGGGGGCGTAAGTTCGGCTATAGGCCTATTCGCTCGGGAAATTAAGTACAATCAGGGGGCGAATATCGCACATCTGGCGCACCTTTTAGGCACGGCCCGTCTGGTGCGAAAAGGATGCAAGATCGAACCGCCCTTCGGGGCTGCCCTTGCCACCCAGGCGATCGAGGGCACGCTGCCACTTGGCGGCGAAATCGGCGTCGAACACCAGCTCGGCATCGCCGTCGACCACCAGCCAGGCGTTGTCCTGCATTTCGCGGTCGAGCTGGCCGGGTGCCCAGCCGGAATGTCCCAAGGCCAGCCACGCCCGCAGGGGACCGCTCCCGCCTGCCATGTCCTTGAGAATTTCCACCGATGCCGTCAGCGCCATGCCGCCATCGATCATCAGCGTCTCGTCGCGCTTGTAGTCGGCCGAGTGCAGCACAAGGCCCTTCGACGTATCGACCGGTCCGCCGAACAGCACCGGCCGGTCGGCCTCGGCCGACGGCACGGTGATGCCGAGTTGCTTGTAGACCTGGCCGAGCGGCAGATCGTCGACACTGTTGTTGACGATGATGCCTAGTGCGCCGTCGTCGTCGTGCTTGCAGACGAAGACCACGCTCTGACGGAAGCGCTCGTCCGGCATGGACGGCGCGGCCACCAGGAAGCGGCCGACCAAGGAGGCGGCGAGGGAACTGGGCCCGGACATGGCGATATGATCTCTCAAATCCATGGGGATTGTCCGGTCAAAGGTCAAGACTTCGAGACCGCACCGGGGCCCTGCATGGACAAATCGGGGGCTCCGGCCTAGGGTCCGCCGGTCGTAAAACCGCCGTTTCGGCGGCATTTGAAGGAGCGGAAGAATGGCGAAAGTTGGCGACAAGGTGCCGAGCGCCACGTTGCGCACGATGGGCCCGGAAGGTCCCAAGGCGGTCACCACCGAAGAGATTTTTGCGCCGGGCAAGAAGGTCGTTGCCTTCGCGCTACCGGGGGCATTCACCCCCACTTGTTCAGCAAAGCACGTGCCCGGGTTCGTGGCCGAAGCAGCTGCTCTGAAGGCAAAGGGTGTCGACACCATTGCCTGCATTTCCGTGAACGACGCGTTCGTGATGGGCGCCTGGGGCAAGGACCAGAAGGCCGGCGACTCGGTCATGATGCTGGGTGACGGCAATGCCGAATTCACCACGGCCATGGGCCTCACCATGGATGGCTCGAAGTTCGGCCTCGGCACGCGCAGCCAGCGCTACGCCATGGTCGTGGACAACGGCGTCATCAAGCATCTGTTCGTCGAAAAGCCCGGCGCCTTTGAGGTGTCTGCGGCCGAATACGTGCTGAAGCATCTCTAGCGCTTCGCCTCCGGCGCGGCCAAGATCAGCGGCGGGACGCAAGTCCCGCCGCTTTCTTTTTGGGGCAACATGACTCCGGCAGAACCACCCGTTTTCACCGGCCTCTTTCCGGTCAATGGCGCCACCCGCCTCTACGGCACGATCGGCGATCCCATCCGCCAGCTGCGCATGACCGGGATCATGCCGCAGGTCTTCGCCGCGGTCGGCGCCAATGCCGTTTGGCTGCCGTTCGAAGGCGGCGCCGACCTCTTGCCGCTGATGCTGGACGCGCTCAGCCGGATGCGCAATCTCGGCGGCTTCACGGTCACCATTCCGCACAAGACCGGCATCCTGCCGCTGCTGGGGCGGACCACGCGACGCGCCGAAGCCTCGGGCAGCGTCAACCTGGTACGGCGCGATCTGGACGGCACCCTGGCCGGCGACATCGTCGACGGTGTCGGATTCGTGCGCGGGCTCGAGGCCCAGGGCCATCGCGTGCGCGGCGCCAGCGTCTGGCTGGTCGGCCTGGGTGGCGCAGGCGGCGCCATCGCCGCGGCACTCTGCGAGGCGGGCGTCGGGCGGTTGCTCGTCACCGAAATCGA
The DNA here is from genome assembly GCA_029946105.1 of Reyranella sp. Classification (GTDB taxonomy): domain Bacteria; phylum Pseudomonadota; class Alphaproteobacteria; order Reyranellales; family Reyranellaceae; genus Reyranella. The sequence goes on from JAQSDW010000051.1 coordinate 59,008, forward strand.
TGCGGCCCGGGCGGAAATCGCGATCGACCGCCTGCTGACGCACTATCCCGACGTCCCGGTGGCGGAGGTGGCGACGCCGCCCAAAGGCATCCACATCGCCATCAATGCCACGCCATTGGGGCTTCGCCCCGGCGACCCCTTGTCGTTCGACCCGATGACGCTCGATACAGGCGTCCTGGTGGCCGATGTCATCATGAGCCCCGTCGAGACGCCCCTGCTACAGCGCGCGCGGGCGCACGGGCGGCGGATCCATCACGGCCGCCACATGCTCGACCACCAGATCCCGCTCTACCTCGAGTGGTTCGGTATCGATTCCAAGGGCATCGATATCGTGGCGCTGGTGAGAGCGATCGGCACCTAGAGTCTTTCCGAGGCTAATTGAATCGGAAGGGATTCCCAAGCCGGGCCCGA
>JAQSDW010000052.1:0-1974 GCA_029946105.1 Reyranella sp.
GTTTGCACCACAACGCCTATCGTTGCCGCGATTCCGAGGAGACCCGGAAGTTCTATGAGGATTTCCTCGGCCTGCCACTCGTACACACGCTCAAGATCGAGGAGACCATCACCGGCCGCAAGACCGGTACTGGCGTGCTGCATACCTTCTTCCAGATCGATGATGGCTCGTGCCTCGCCTTCTTCGAGGCGCCCGACATGCCGTTCGAGTTCAAGCAACAGCATGACTTCGACCTGCACATCGCCCTCGAGGTTTCACCCGAAGCGCTCGAGACCATGTTTGCCAAAGGCAAGGCCGCGGGTCGCGAGGTACGCGGCGTCTCCGACCACCGCTTCATCCGCTCGATCTATTTCCGCGATCCCAACGGCTACGTGATCGAGCTCGCGGCCAAGGTGGCCGGACACGAAAGCGCGATGGACCCGAAGAAGAGCCATGCCCGCGACATCCTGAACACGTGGCAGGTGGACAAGCGCCAGCCGGCCAAGGTGGGGTAACGACGAAACGACGGAGGGAACGATGACACGGGTTGCCTTGGGCGGCGCGCTGGCCGTCCTGATGAGCGTTGTCGCGCTTGCATTGCCTTCGGCCGCCCAGACCGTGCCACAGTTCCAGGTCGATCCGTTCTGGCCCAAGCCCCTGCCCAACAACTGGCTCCTGGGCCAGGTCGCCAGCGTCTCCGTCGGTCCCGACGACCATATGTGGCTGCTGCAGCGGCCCCGCTCGCTCACTGATGACGAAAAAGGCGCGACCTTGAAGCCGCCGCGCAACAAGTGCTGCGTGCCGGCGCCGTCGGTCATGGAGTTCGACGCCGACGGCACCTTCATTCAGGGGTGGGGTGGCCCCGACAAAACACCCTGGGTCACCAACGAGCACGGCATCCATGTCGACCGGGCGGGCTTCGTCTGGATTGCCGGCAATGCCGCCAACGACAGCGCCATCTTCAAGTACACCAAGGATGGCAAGCTGGTCCTGACCATCGGCAAGCTCGGCCCCACCGGCGGCAGCAACGACACCACGCTGGTCGGCCGACCGGCCGACCTCCAGGTCGACAATGACGCGAAGGAGCTCTTCGTCGCCGACGGCTACGGCAACCGCCGCGTCATCGTGTTCGACTCCGAAACCGGCGCCTTCAAGCGCTATTGGGGCGCCTACGGCAACAAACCGAACGACGACAAGCAGCTGGCCTACGATCCCGCCGCCGCGCCGTCCCAGCAGTTCGCCAATCCGGTGCACTGCGCCAAGCCATCACGCGACGGACTGGTCTACGTCTGCGATCGCACCAACAACCGCATCCAGGTCTTCAAGAAGGATGGCACCTTCGTCACCGAGTGGTTCTACGACAAGTCGACTCTCGGCGCTGGCGCGGTGTGGGATCTGAATTTCTGGCCCGACGCCAACCAGACCTACCTGTTCAACATCGATGGCGAGAACAATCTTCTGCGCATCCTGCGCCGCAGCGACGGCCAGGTCGTTGGCGCCTTCGGCCGCTCGGGCCGCCAGGCCGGCGACTTCCATTGGGTCCATAGCATCGCCGTCGATTCCAAGGGCAACATCTACACGGGCGAAGTCGATACCGGAAAGCGCGTGCAGAAATTCAAGCCGACCAACGGCCTGCCAAAGTAAGCTGGAGAAGCAGCTATCCGAGATTTCGGCGATAGAGCGCGATCAACCGCTCCCAGTGCCGCTCGGCCGCGGGCTTGTCGTAGCACCAGCGTTGCGGGAAGGCGAAGCCGTGATGGACGCCCATCTGGATTTCCAGTTCGCCGCGATTGCCTGAGTTGTCGAACAACTCCTTCAGCTTCCTGACCATGTCAGGAGGCGCCAGCTCGTCATGCTCGGCACAGGAAATGTAGAGCTCGCCCTTGGCCTTGCCGAGGGTGAGATGCGGGCTCTCGACCGCGTCGCTGACCAGCCAGGTGCCATAGAACGACGCCGCAGCCGCGACCCGGTCGGGATAGCGCGCGGCGGCGGCCA
>JAQSDW010000052.1:2074-5325 GCA_029946105.1 Reyranella sp.
AATTCCTCCTATTTGCAGCATGCCAGCACCTTGCTAGGCTTCACACAACAAGAAAGCCTCGGGAGCGAAACGATGAAGCATCTTATGTTCTGCAGCGCGGCGCTGGCCGTTGCGGCGTGGGCGGCACCTGCGCCGGCCCAGCAATTGACCGACGGTGTGGTGAAGCTGGGTGTGCTCACCGACATGTCGAGTCTCTACTCCGACATCAACGGGCCCGGCGCCGTCATCGCGGTGCAAATGGCGATCGAGGATTTCGGCGGCACCGTCGGCGGCAAGAAGATCGAGATGGTCCAGGCCGACGTTCAGAACAAGGCCGACGTGGCCGCCACGATCGCCGGCCGCTGGTTCGACACCGAACAGGTCGACGTGATCCTGGGTGCCGGTGCATCGTCCTCATCAATCGCGACGTCGCGCGTCGCCGCCGACAAGAAGAAGATCTATATCGCCCCCGATCCGGCGTCGTCGGACATCACGGGCAAGCTGTGCAATGCCTACACCGTCCACTGGGTCTACGACACTTTCGCGCTGGCCAACGGCACCGGCAAGGCGGTCGTCAAGGCCGGCGGCGACAGCTGGTTCTTCCTCACCGCCGACTACGCCTTCGGCTATGCCCTGCAGCGTGACGTCGCTGCCGTCGTGACCAAAGCCGGCGGCAAGGTTGTTGGCGAGGTGCGCCACCCCATCAACACCAACGACTTCTCGTCGTTCCTGCTGCAGGCCCAGGCTTCGAAGGCCAAGGTCATCGGGCTCGCCAACGCCGGCGGCGACACTATCAACTCGATCAAGCAGGCCGCCGAGTTCGGCATCGTCAAGGGTGGCCAGAAGCTCGCCGGCCTGCTCGTGTTCGTGTCCGACGTGCATTCGCTCGGGCTCGAGCGCGCACAGGGGCTCAACCTCACGGAAGCCTTCTACTGGGACCTCAACGACAAGACCCGCGCCTTCGCCAAGCGCTTCGCCGCCAAGCACAACGGCAAGATGCCGACCAGCGTGCAGGCCGGCTTCTATTCCGGCGCCCTGCAGTACCTGAACGCCGTGAAGGCCGCGAATACCGACAACAGCGACGCGGTGATGGCCAAGCTCAAGGAGATCAAGTGGGACGACCCGGTTTTCGGCCTGAGCTACATCCGCGCCGACGGCCGCAAGATGCACGACATGTACCTGTTCGAGGTCAAGAAGCCGTCGGAGTCCAAGGGGCCGTGGGATTACTACAAACTGGTCTCGAAGATGTCCGCCGAGGAAGCTTTCCGTCCACTGGACCAGGGTGAGTGTCCGCTGGTGAAGAAGAACTGAACCCAACCGGGAGGGCCATGAAATGGCCGATCAAACGAACATCTATGTGGGCGTCGCCGGCTATTTCGGGAAGCCCGATCATCCCGGCCGCGTCGGCATCTTCCGGCGCAATGCCAAAGGCGGCGACTGGCAGCATGTGCTGGGAACCGTCCAGACCTTCACGGCCTTCGTTCATCCGGTCGATCCTACGATCGTTTTTGCCGGGACCAAGGATGGCGTGTGGCGCAGCACCGATGCAGGCGCCACTTTCCGGCGAACCGAATTTCCCGACGCCCAGAAGGAAGTCTGGTCCTTCATGGTCGATTCGCGCGATCCCAAGCGGATCTTTGCCGGGGCCTCGCCGATCGATGTCTATCGCAGCGACGATGGCGGCACGAGCTGGCGCAAGTTGCCCAACCCCGGCATGGCCGCCCACTGCAGGGGTCCTTTCGCCTCGCGGGTGATGCGCCTGGTTCAGCATCCGAAGCGGCCTGACGAGATCTACGCCGCGCTCGAGATCAACGGCGTCATGCGCAGCACCGATTCGGGCGAGACCTGGACCGATTGCAGTGCCGGCCTGATCAAGCTTGCCGAGTTCCCTCACCTCCAGAGCAAGATCGTGAGCGACACCACGGCCGAGGGCATGCTCGACAGCCATGCGGTCACGATCAATCCGGCCGATCCCGACGCGGTGATCGCCGCCATGCGCATGGGCCTGTTCCGCAGCGCCGACCAGGGCCGCACCTGGCAGGACATGGAAGTCGGCCGCTTCTCCCCCACCACCTACGGTCGCGACGTCAAGGTCTCGGCCGTCGAACCCAACACGCTCTATTCGGCATTGAGCGTCGCCGCGGCGAGCCATGACGGCGGGCTCTATCGCAGCGGCGACGGTGGCCAGAGCTGGAAGCGCTTCGACAAGGTCCAGGTCCACGGCACCATCATGTCGATCGGCCTGCACCCGCGCGACGCGGCGCAGGTCTATATCGGCGCCCGCTATGACGGCGAAGTGTTCGGGACCCAGGACGCCGGTGCCACGTGGCAGGCGATGCCGCTCCCGGGCGAGGTCCAGCACATCTATTCGGTCACCTGCGGCTAGGCAGAGAGGCAGTTCCCGGAAACAAAAAAGGCGGCCCTGCGGCCGCCTTTCCTATGATCGGGGGACCGGCGGTGAGCCGGTCCCCGTCCAGTATGTGATCGCTTAGTACGGTGCCGTGTACGGCTGGCCGGGCCAGCGATAGCCCGGGGCCGGCAGCGGCAGCTTGTTCTCGATATGGGCCTTCTCGAGCGTCGCGATGCCCGGCTCGTAGTTGCCCGCCGCACACTGGGCCATGGCTGCGGCAGTGACGGTATCGACCTGCGAGGTGCGGAACTGGCGCCACTTGTCGCTCAGCGCCTTACAGTAGGCTGCCGGATCACGGAAAATCGCCGGGATCGCAGCGCCGTCCAACACGATCTCGACGCGACGATTCTGCGGCTCGCGCACGCCATCGGCCGTCTTGACGAGGAGGCCGGATTCGCCACGGCCGACGGTCGTGATCGAAGCTGCCGGCACACCCGCCTTGACCAGGGCATCCTTGACCGTGTTCGCACGACGCAGCGAGAGCGCCATGTTGTAGGTCTCAGAGCCAGACGTGTCGGTATGACCGGTCGCCGTGATGCGAGCACCACCGCGGGTCTTGTAGGCAGAGGCCGCCTGCTGGATCGTGGTCATCGCCTGGGCCGACAGATTGGAGCGGTCCCAATCGAAGAACACCATGAAAGAAGGCGGCGGCGGCGGCGGCGGCGGAGCAGCTGCCGGCGGCGGCGGCTCGTCACAGGCGCCCAACAACAGTGCCGCCGCGATAACGGCGAACAGAGACTTCAACATCAAGATCATCCCCCCATAAAAAGCGAGTAGCAAGAATCATGATGGAACAATCGGAGGAAAACGTAAAGCTACGTTTCACATTCCTAGGGGGCCTATTGCCTTGGAGAGCCTCTAG
>JAQSDW010000053.1 GCA_029946105.1 Reyranella sp.
AACGCCAGGTTCGTGTCCTCGCGCGCACCCGGATAGTAACCGCCTTCGAGCAGCGGCTTGTCCGCTTCGCCGGCGATCATCTGCGCGCCGCTGGCCTGCTTCATTTCGGCAAGGCCGCCGGTGTGATCGATATGGGCGTGGGTATTGACGATATATTTGATGTCGATGATCTTGAAGCCGAGCTTCTCGATGCTCGCCTTGATCTGCGATGTCGCGCCCGGCATCGCCGTGTCAACCAGGATATGGCCTTGCGGCGAGGCGATCAGGTAGGACGAGAGGCCTGCGGTTCCGACGTAATAGACGTTGCCGATCATCTTGAACGGCTCGGTCGGCGTGTTCCATTTCACCAGCAGTGCCGCTATCAGGTCTTTCGGAGTCTGGGCCTGCGCTGCGCTTGCGAGCGGCAGCATGGCCGTGAGTGCGATGACCAGTTTCTTCATGGGTCCCTCCGCTTTCTGATTTCTTGTTGTCGTGCTGGATCGAGTCGCTGCGATCGCTTCGATTTGACCGCGCATTGTGTCAACAAAAATGCCGGCCACCTTTCGGCAGCCGGCATTCTCGATGATCAGCGCGAACGCTGTATCAATTACGCGGCGTTGTAGCCGGCGACTGCCTTGACCTCGAGATATTCCTCGAGACCGTACTTGCCCCACTCGCGGCCGTTGCCGGACTGCTTGTAGCCGCCGAACGGCGCGCTGCGGTCGTTCGGAACGCCCTGCAAATTGACGTTGCCGGCGCGGATCTGGCGGCCGACGCGGCGCGCGCTTTCCACGGTGTCGCCGGTGACGTAGCCGGCCAGACCATAGGGCGTGTCGTTGGCGATCTTCACCGCTTCGGCTTCATCCTTGGCGCCGAGGATCGTGAGCACCGGTCCGAAGATTTCCTCGCGGGCGATCGTCATGTCGTTGGTGACGTCGGCGAAGATGGTCGGGCGAACATAGAAGCCCTTGTTGACGCCCTCGGGCAGACCGGGACCGCCGGCCACAAGCGTTGCGCCTTCCTCGATGCCCTTGTGGATCAGCGCCTGGATCTTGTCCCACTGGATGCGCGAGACGACCGGGCCGATGGTGGTGCCTTCGGCGCGCGGATCGCCCGCCTTGGTCTTGTCGGCAACCGCCTTCGCAATCGCGGCGACTTCCTTCATCTTCGACAGCGGCACGATCATGCGCGACGGTGCGTTGCACGACTGTCCGGAGTTGTTGAACATGTGCATCACGCCGCCGGTGACGGCCTTGGCGAGATCAGCGCCTTCCAGGATGACGTTCGGCGACTTGCCGCCGAGTTCCTGGCTGACGCGCTTCACGGTCGGGGCCGCGCGCTTGGCGACATCGACGCCGGCGCGGGTCGAGCCGGTGAAGGAGATCATGTCGATATCAGGATGCTCGCTCATCGCGGCGCCGACTTCCGGGCCGAGGCCGTTGACGAGGTTGAACACGCCCTTCGGCACGCCGGCTTCGTGGAGGATTTCCGCGAAGATCAGGGCCGAGGTCGGGGTGAATTCCGACGGCTTGAGCACCATGGTGCAGCCGGCGGCAAGCGCGGGCGCGACCTTGCAGGCGATCTGGTTGAGCGGCCAGTTCCAGGGCGTGATCATGCCGATGACGCCGACCGGCTCGCGCACGACGACGGCCGAACCGATGGTCTCTTCGAAGTGGTAATTCTTGAGGACTTCCAGCGTGGAGGCGATGTGACCGAGGCCGGCACCGGCCTGCAGGCGCTCTGCCATCGGCAGCGGGGCACCCATTTCGTCGGACACGGCGGCGCCGATGTCCTTCATGCGGCCCTTGTAAATTTCGATGATCTTTTCGAGCAGTGCGATGCGCTCCTCGCGGCTGGTCTGGGAGAAGGTCACGAAGGCGCGCTTGGCGGCGGCAACGGCCTTGTCGAGGTCGGCCTTGGAGCCGAGCGCAACGTCATACATCGCTTCTTCGGTCGCCGGATTGACGACGGGGGTGGACTTCTTGACGGCGGGATCGACCCAGGCGCCATCGATGTAGAATTGCATGCGATTGACCATCGGAAACCTCTTTATCTCGGAGCAATTGGGGGGAACGGGAGCGTTCGGCAGGCATCCTTGCACGAAAGCCCCGACAATTGAACCCGCCATATGCGGGGTGCCGCGTTGCAGCAGGCGCTGGATATAAGGTCAGGGATGCACGAGTGGCAAGGTGTGGTTCTGTCATTCCGGGATGCGCCGCTTGGCGCAGGCCCGGAATCCATCAGGCCGCATAGAGTGTGTCAAAATGGATTCCGGGCTCGCGCTTCGCGCGCCCCGGAATGACGGCTCACACCGCCAGCTTCCGGTGAAGCACCGGCGCCCCTGCGGTGAGGCTTTCGGCCGCATCGATGATGGCGTTGGCGTCGATGCCGTGGTGGCGGTAGAGGTCGCCAATGGTGCCGGTCTGGCCGAACGTCTCGACGCCGAGCGCCTCGGCGCGGTGGCCGCGGACGCTGCCGAGCCAGCCGAGGGCGGCCGGATGGCCGTCGATCACGGTGACGAGGCCGCAATCGCGCGGCAACGGCACCAGCAGCTTTTCGACATGGCTGAGATGCTGCAGGCCCCGGCGATCGCGGCGCAAATTCCGTGCGGCGGACCATCCCGCGTGCAGCCGGTCGGCGGAGGTTACCGCGAGGAGACCGACGTCGCGGCGGTCCTCGCCGATCAGGCCGACGGCCTCGATCGCCTCGGGCGCCACCGCGCCGGCATAGGCGATCACGACATCGCAATTCGGCCCCGGCTCGCGCAGCCAGTACGCGCCTTCGGTGATGTCGCGCTGCAGGTCCGGCGTCATGATGCGCTGCGGCTGGTCGAGCGTGCGGGTGGAGAGGCGCAGATAGACCGACCCGCCCTCGCCGGCTTCGCGCTGCATGTGCCTGAAGCCCCAGCCCATGATGACGGCGAGTTCATCGACGAAGGCCGGCTCGAACGATGCGAGGCCATCCTGCGCCATGCCGATCAGCGGCGTCGCGATCGACTGGTGCGCCCCGCCTTCCGGCGCCAGCGTGATGCCCGACGGGGTCGCCACCACCATGAAGCGCGCATCCTGGTAGCAGGCATAGTTCATCGCATCGAGGCCGCGTTCGATGAAGGGATCGTACAGCGTGCCGACCGGCAGCAGCCGTTCGCCATTGATCGTGTGCGACAGGCCGAGCGCCGAGAGCATGATGAACAGGTTCATCTCGGCAATGCCGAGCTCGAGATGCTGCCCCTTCGGCGAATAATCCCAGTTGAAGGTCGAGGGGATTTTCTCCTGCCGGAACAAATCGTGGTTTTCCGCTTTCGCAAACAGCCCGCGCCGGTTCACCCAGGCGCCGAGATTGGTCGAGACGGTAACGTCCGGCGACGTCGTGACGAGGCGCGAGGCGAGTTCGGTATCGCTGCGCGCCAGTTCGTTCAGCACGAGGCCAAAGCCCTGCTGCGTCGACATCTGCGCCGCCGGCTTGAAGGCGAGCCGCTCGGGCACGTCGATCACCGGCGCGGTGAGACGGCGGCGACCTTCGCGGTTGAACGGGACTTCCGCGAGGAACGCTTCGAGCACGGCAGGCGTCTGCGGCAAGCCTTCGAACTTGTCCCATTCGTGGCCGGGACGGATGTTCTGCGCGGTGCGCCACTTCTCCATCTGCGTCACCGTCATCAGACCGGCGTGGTTGTCCTTGTGGCCCTGCATCGGCAGGCCGACGCCCTTGATGGTGTAGGCGATGAAGCAGACCGGGCGATCGTGGTCGATCGCCTCGAACGCCTCGATCATGCTGGCCATGTCGTGTCCGCCGAGATTGGACATCAGCGCCAGCAGTTCCTCGTCGCTCCGCCGGTCGATCAGTTGCGACACCGGCCCCTGATCGCCGATGTCGTCCTGCAGATGCTTGCGGAAGGCGGCGCCGCCCTGAAAACACAGCGCCGCGTACATCTGGTTCGGACAATTGTCGATCCAGCGCTTCAGCGCCTCGCCGCCGGGCTCGGCAAACGCCGCCTGCATCAGGCGGCCGTATTTCACGATCACGACCTCCCAGCCGAAATTGCGGAACATCGATTCGAACTTTTCCCACAGCCCCTCGCGCACCACGGCATCGAGGCTCTGGCGATTGTAATCGACGATCCACCAGGTGTTGCGCAGGCCGTGCTTCCAGCCCTCCAGCAGCGCCTCGAAGATGTTGCCCTCGTCCATCTCGGCATCGCCAACCAGCGCGATCATCCGCCCTTCGGGACGGTTCTTCATCCAGCCATGCGCGGTGACGTAATCCTGCACCAGCGACGAGAACAGCGTCTGCGCGACGCCGAGGCCGACTGACCCCGTGGAGAAATCGACGTCGTCGGCATCCTTGGTGCGCGACGGATAGGACTGCGCGCCCTTGTAGCCGCGGAAGTTTTCCAGCCTGTCGCGGGTCTGGTGCCCGAACAGATATTGAATGGCGTGGAACACCGGGCTGGCATGCGGCTTCACCGCGACGCGGTCCTGCGGTTTCAGCACGGAGAAATAGAGCGCCGACATGATGTTGGCGAGCGACGCGGACGAGGCCTGGTGGCCGCCGACCTTCAAGCCGTCGGTATTCGGCCGGATGTGGTTGGCATGGTGGATGGTCCACGACGACAGCCACAACGCCTTACGTGCCAGTGCGGACAGCAGGTCGAGACGTGCAGGCTCGAGTGGCATGGCAAGACTCCCGGCGGGTTCAATTTCCGGCGATTTTACCGGAGCCGCCTCTGTCAAAAATCTCAATTTTCCGCGCCATGCTGCCAAATCTTGGGATAACATCCCACAATTGGCCAGAAAACCATGAGTTCATCCCAATGTCAGCCCTCGACGCCATCGACCGCAAAATCCTCGGCCTGCTGCAGTCCGACAGCCGCATGACCATGCAGGAACTCGCCGACAGGGTCGGCCTCTCGGTGTCGCCATGCCACCGTCGCGTGAAACTGCTGGAGCAGCGCGGCGTCATCACCCGCTATATCGCAACCGTCGACCAGAAATCGCTGGGGCTGCATGTCAGCGTTTTCATCTCGATCAAGCTGGCGCGGCAGAAGGAAGAGGACCTCAACCGCTTTGCGAAAGCGATCTCGAAATGGGAGGAAGTGCTGGAGTGCTATTTGATGACGGGTAACCGCGATTACCTCCTGCGCGTCGTCGCCGCCGACCTTTCATCGTATGAAGCGTTCCTGAAGAACAAGCTGACGCGGCTGGACGGGATCGCGTCGATCGAGTCGAGTTTTGCATTGAGCCAGGTGAAGTATTCGATCGCGCTGCCGGTTTGAGTTGATCTCACTCTTGTAGGATGGGTGGAGCGCAGCGATACCCATCAATGCCAGC
>JAQSDW010000054.1 GCA_029946105.1 Reyranella sp.
TTGGTGCGGATCTGCATCTCGAACTCGGGCGCCCGATAGGTCAGGCGGACATCCGGCAGGTACCGCCAGATGGTCTGTGGATCGGGCCGGCACATCGGCAATTGCTCGTCCTGGTCGGTGCCTGCCGAGCCCGCGATCCAGCGCGCGCCCAGTTCGGCCATGCCCAGGACCGCGACGATGGCCACGATGTTGAAGGCCAGGACGAATGCCCAGCCGGATGCTTTTCGCGTCTTCATTTGTCAGGGTGATTATCGACGGTTGGGCGCTTCACATACACTGCGATCTCAATTCCCGGCGCGGCGGGTCTCTTGGCGAGGCGGGCCGGCGTCGATATGACGTGTCCATGCTGGCGTTTCTCGCTGAGGCCTACTCCGTCGCCTACGGCCTCGTGAATTCCATGGTCATCCGGCTCGCCTATCCGATGGGCGCCTGCCTGCTTTACCTGCTGCCCGAGCTGCTGCTGCCCCGGACGCGCAATTCCTTGCAGTCCTATCTCCGCGCCGCCACCTTCCTGGTGGTCGCCATCGCCATCAACACCGTGGTGCTGAAGGCGATGGAGGGGAGCGCGGGCTTCCTCGATGTGAAGCCGATGGCCTTCCTCGATCTCCGGCTGCTCACCGAATCGGACTCCCTGCCGCTCAAGATCACCGGCTGGCTGGTGGCGGCGCTCGGCATCGCGATGGTCGGCAATTTCTTCTACTACTGGATGCATCGCGCCCAGCACCGCTTCTGCTGGATGTGGCGCTTTCATCGGGTGCACCATTCGATTACCGAGATGAGCGCCACGTCGAGCTACCACCACGTCGCCGAGGACCTGTTCCAGTTCGCCGCCGTCACCATGCCTATGGCCGTCCTCCTCGGCGTCGCCTCGGGGCCGGTGCCGTGGCTGGTGATCGTGCTGGCCAACACCCATTCCTACTTCATCCATTCTTCGGCCCGGCTGAACATCGGGCCGCTGCGCTACCTGCTCTGCGACAACCGCTTCCATCGCCTCCATCACTCGCGCGAGCAGCGGCATATCGACCATAATTTTGCGACGTCCACACCGTTGTGGGATGTTCTGTTCGGTACCGCCTACTTCCCGCGCGCCGACGAGTGGCCGGCCGTCGGCCTTGCCGACGTTCCCGAACCGAAGACGATTGGCGACTATCTGTTGATGCCCTTTCGGCGCTAGCTTCGGCCGGGGGCAACTGGCCTCCGCGCAATTTGTGAATGCTCCAGCGAGGGACGCTTTGGACGGCTCGGTAGTCTCTCGGTTCCTGCAGAAGATGGCACCCGCCTGGTTCAGGCGTTGCGCGAGGGCCGTGAAAACTCATGGCCGATACTGGGGGCTACGCCTGGCGAGCGTGCTTCTGCGGCTGGTTCTTGGCGAGAGGGCGCCGCTGCGGGGCTATGAAGTCGATCTCGCCGCCTATGCGAAGCGCACGGGCGCGGTCTATGTTCCAAGCTCTTCCGCCGGGCTCGGCGTCGCGGTCCTGCCGCGCGGGCGGGTCCTGTTCGACTACGGCGTCGTCTCGACGCCGCAACGCAGACTTGTCGCGGACGTCTCGCCGCAGATGGGCTTGCCGGCGCCGGCGCATGACGCCCTTGCGGTACCGAGGCTGCCGCCCATGACCCGCTTCCTGGGCCGCCTGGCCGTCCTGTCTTCGACAGGGCACCAGCGATACTACCACTGGATGTTCGACGTTCTGCCGCGCCTGGAGCTGCTGCAGGAAGCGGGTCTCGGCATCGACGCCTATCTGATCAACACCGAGCTTGGCTATCAGCAGGACGCCGTACGGCATTTGTCGATCGCGCCGGTGATCTCGCCATCGTCGCTGACGCACATTGAAGCCGATGAACTCGTCGTCCCGACACTGACGGGTGACATCGGCTATCCGACCCGCGATGCCTGCGATTTCCTGCGGAAGAGTTTCCTGCCCGCCACGCTGCCCTCGCAGCGCCGCAGGCTCTATATATCGCGGCGCGACGCCAAGATGCGTCGCGTTGTGAATGAAGCGGACGTCATTGCGGCATTGTCGCCCCTCGGTTTCGAGACCGTGGAGCTCGAGGGTATGGCCGTCGCGGAGCAGGTGATGCTGTTCGCGGCGGCCGAAATGGTCGTCGGCCCTCACGGCGCGGGGTTCGTCAATACGGTGTTCTGCCCGTCCGGAAGCGGCATCCTCGAGTTCTGGGACGACGACGATTTCAGCCCCAGCTACGAACTCCTCGCCTCCCTTCGCGACATGCACTATCGGCGCCTCCGATGCCGGTCGGTTTCACCCGTGACCCACGACCTCAGGGTCGAGGTCGCCGACATGATGGAGCTTGTACGGTCACTGGCGCAGCAGATCGACGATGGCCGAGTTGCCATCAGCTCGGCATGATATCCGCCACCTAATATCCGCCGCGCCAGCCGCGGCGAAGATAGCCCCAGCGGACGAGCTCGACCGCGGCAACGCCCTGCGCCGTCAGTGCCGAGACGGGCACGGCAAAAATGGCGACGATGATGATGAGCTCCGAGCCGAGAAACGAATCCACGAGACTGAAGGCAACGAAAGCGACGACAACAATCGTTGCGCTGATCAGAGCCATCAACAGGGCGAGAAGCGGAAGACCATTGGCCAGGACATAGAATGGACCAAACAGCGATGCCCAAAGGTATGACCGCCCATCGAGGACTTTGCTTTCATCCGTTAGCGGATGATCGAGTTGGTAGACTTTGAACAATGCTTCCCCCGCTCCAGTCTACCATCTGGCCATTGCTAGACTAGGCCGGATCGACCTCTGTCTGGCTTTGATTTGCGTCAACGGGCCCGTCGGTGACGCTGCCCGCCAGGCGCTTGGCATATGAAGTCCATTTAATATCAACTGGATAAGGCAGTTAACGCCGTTCAGTGCCTTCAAAAGAAATGGCCGCTCGGGCATGACCACGGGCGATCAAGGCGCTCGACTCGTCGATGTTTGCCCGGCATCGTCTGGGCAATTGCCCGGAGAGGCAATTGGGGAGGCTCGCGCGGCGGTGGAAAGTCGATGATGAGCCTATCGTGGGACCCGGTCGCTCTTCGAGAGCGGCTGGCTTCTTCTGTTGTCACAGGTGAGCCGATCCACCGGTCGCGCTCCACGCGATGATGGGCAGGTATTCGGGAGCAGGCGTTCGGCTCGGTGCGAAGCGTGATGTCGGGTTTGCCGTTCGGATAATTGTCCTTCACTTCCTCGAGGTCGACTGGCCATCGTGATCCGGCTTGCTCCAATCCTCGCGACTGCCCTGCTGCTGATCGTGCTGGTTGGCGCCCTCGGCGTTTGGGTCGGTATTCCCTATCTGGAACGTCGTTGGACGTTCTTTCCGGCGAGGTCTGCGGCGGCGGATCGATTCGATCTGCTGCTGTTCAACTATCGAGGCTTCGGCAAGAGCGACGGCGCTACGCTGGGTGAGGCGACGCTCGCTCTCGATGGTGCCGCTGCCCTGCGCTACCTGACGAAGGAGCGTGTTATCGATCCCAAATCCATTGCGCTGCTTGGCGTTTCGCTGGGCTCGGCGGTGGCGGCCGATCTCGCCATGTCGTCGCCCTGCCGCGCCGTGGCTCTCATCGGCGCCTTCGCTTCCGCCAAGAAGCAGGCCGCCGAATTGCAGGCTTGGCTCAGCAAACCCTGACTGCCGGAATTTCTTCTCGATTTCCTCAGCAGCCCCTTCGGCACGGCGGGCAAAATCGGCCAGGCGAATTGTCCGGTGCTGATTATCCACGGCGACAAAGACAGGGTGGTTCCCTATGACCACTCCCCGGCGATCTATGATGCGGCCCGCCAACCCAAGCGGCTCATCGTCGTGCCGGGCGCCGGGCACGGCCGCCCGGTCTCGGACGGCTGCCGCTACCTTATCGAAGTGGCCAGGTTCTTCCTCAATGGACGGTGACTCGGGGAACGAATGATGTCGCGGTTTTGGCGGGTGATGTTTGAGGGTAGATAAGAGGTCCCTCTGAGATCGCAGAGAAAAATCTAATAGTAACGATGGGTCGAGACGCTTCATGCTGTTCAGCACCTACAACATCCACTACGGCGTCGGCGCCGACGGCAAGTACGATGTGGCGCGCATCGCCGATGCCGTGGCCGAGGCCGACATCGTCTGCCTGCAGGAGACCGTTCGCGGCTGGCCGCAGAACGGCTATGCCGACCTGACTGCCGAGATCGGCCAGCGGCTGAACCGCTATTTCCGCTTTCACGGTCCGATGGAGGCCGATTCGAGCACCACCGACGCCGCTGGCCGGATCACCAATCGCCGCCGCAGCTTCGGCAATGCCATCGTCTCGCGCTGGCCCATCCTGTGGTCGCGCGGCGTGATGCTGCCCAAGGTGCGGCTGGCGACCACCTTCGACCTGCAGCGCGGCTTCATCGAGGCGGTGGTGGCGGTGCCCTCGGGGCCGCTGCGCGTCTATTCCGCTCATCTCAGCCACGTCGGCGCACAACAGCGCCTGCCGCAGGTGGCCGCCCTGATGGACGCGGTCAACCGCGCGCCATTGAACGGCGGCACGTGGGACGCCGCGGCCGGGGAGACCTTCATGTTTCAGGAGATGGCGCCCCCGGTCCCGGCGTCGGCGATCGTCGCCGGCGATTTCAACTTCACGCCGGCGCATCTGGAATATCCCCTGGTCTGCGGCACGCCCAGCACCCATGGCCGGCTGGCAACGGCGGAACACCTGTCGGATGCCTGGATCGCCGCCGGCAACAGCGAGGAGGGGGTCGATTCCTTCCCGCGCGAAGGCCGCATCGATCATGTTTTCGTCACACACGATCTCGCGCCAAAGGTGAGAAAGGCATGGATCGGCCACGGCATCGTGGCCTCCGATCACTGGCCGGTGTTCGTCGACTTCGACCTCTAGCGTGCCGGTCATTTGAGCTCGAACGGATAGATCACTTTCCAGTCGTTCTTCATGTCGACGACTGCCCACTTGCGGCGCACCGCCTCGTCCCACGCCTTGTCGAGGCGGCCGACCGGTGATTCGGGGTCGTAGGCATATTCGCGCACCGCGTGGGTGTGTTGGACCAGGCCCATGACGCGGGCGCCGGCCCCGGCGGCCGTCCATTCCAGCATCTGCTGATCGCCGTCGGAATTGCCGAAGGCGAAGACCGGGCGCCGGCCGATGAAATGGTTGATGCCGACCGGCTTGCCCGGCCCGTCGTCGATGAACTCGACCTTGGCTTCCTTCATCAGGACCGGCACGCCGTCCGGCTTCATGACGAATTTCGTGACCCCCGACGAGCCCACGACCTGCTCGGGTGGAATGCCGTAGACCCGCTCGGTCCAGGGCCGCATGAACTCGAGGCCGCCGCCCGACACGATGAAGGTCTTGAACTGGTAGGCGCGCAGCAGCGCCAGCAACTCGAGCATCGGCTGGTAGACCAGGTCAGTGTAGGGCCGCTTGAATCGCGGATGGCGCGCGGTGGCGATCCAGTCGAGCACGATCGCGCGGAACTGCTCGGTCGACAGGCCAGAATGGCTGGCGGCAATCACGTCGAGCATGCCCTTCTCGCCCAGCGCGGCCAGGGCTGTGTGGTCGTCGGCCAGCACCGATCGGAAAGGCTCCTGCGTGCGCCATTCGGGATGCCGCCCGGCCATCGCCTTGATGCGGTCGAGCGCGAACACCACTTGGAAGTACATCGGCTGCTCGGTCCACAGCGTGCCGTCGTTGTCGAAGCAGGCGATGCGTTCCGGCACGGGCACCCAGTCACGGCCGCCGCCGGTCGTGGTACGGGCGATGAAATCGAGGATCGATCGTTTCGACGGCCCGTCGTTCCACGACGGCAGCGCATCGCCCTGGGCGAACGCCGAGGAGGCGAGGACCAAAGGAAAGAGAGCAGGGAGGGCGAGGCCGCCGGCCAACCCTGCGGCGGATCCGGCGAGGAGCGAACGGCGTTTCATATTGGCTCTCTCTATCACCCTCACGCTCGACTTACCCTAGGTCTCATGGAAGCAAGCGTGTCGACCAGTCGCTGAACACCGATCGGGTTGGTCCTTGCATCTGCGTATGCGCCGGAATCGTGGTCACGTTGCGAGCCATGCGCATTGCGAATCGATACGCCGCCCGCGGGTGGTTCCCCCATGGCGAACGTCTTTTTGCAGTCCGCTTTCATCCTGCCGTCCTTTCGCCGGACATCCCTTGCCTTCAACCAGGATGGCGCAGATGATTGATCGACCGCGCATCCAAACGACGTGGCAGGGGGAGAATGAACGTGCGCAATGCAATTCTTGCGGGTGTCATCGGCCTTGCTGTCGCGACACAGATTCTTCCGGGGGAAGCCGGGTCGATCCTCGATGCCGTGAAGGCGCGTGGCCAATTGATCTGCGGCGTGCCTGGCCAATCGATCGGCTTCGCCAGCGAGGTCAACGGCAAGTATGTCGGCCTCGATGTCGATGTCTGCCGCGCTGCCGCGGTCGCGCTGCTGGGCGACGCCGGCAAGGTCAAGTTCGTGCCGCTTGCGGCCGACAAGCGCTTTCCCGCGCTCAAGGCCGGTGAGGTCGATCTCCTGGTCTCGAACTCGACCCTCACCCTCACGCGCGCGTCAGAAGCGGGTTTCGAGTTCCTCGCGGTTTATTTCTATGACGGCCAGGGCATCATGGTGCCGCGCAAGCTCGGCAAGCGCAGCATCAAGGACCTGAACGGCGTGTCGATCTGCGTTGCCGGCGGCACCACGACCGAGCGTAACCTTGGCAATCATTTTCAAGCGAACAAGCAGACCTACAAGCCGGTCGTGCTGCAGAAGGTCGAGGACGTGCGCACGACCTTCTTCGATGGAAAATGCGATGCCTACACGGCTGATGCCGCGACGCTCTATGCCGCGCGGGCGGCTTACGCGCCGATCCCGCAGGAATACATGGTCCTGCCCGAGCTGATCTCGAAGGAGCCGCTGGCGCAGATCGTGCGCGACGGCGATGCCGCCTTTGCGCGCATCGTCAGCTGGTCCTTCTTCACTATGGTCGAGGCGGAGGAAAAGAAAATCAGCTCGAAGACGTCGATGAAATGTTGAAGAGCGGCGATGAGAACATCAAGCGCCTGCTCGGGGTGACGCCGGGCCTCGGCAAGGCGCTCGGGGTCGACGACAAGTGGGTCTACAACATCATCAAGCAGGTCGCGAACTATGGCGAGGTCTTCGATCGCAACCTGGGCGCCGGATCGCCCCTCAAGGTGTCGCGCGGCCTGAATGCGCTCTGGAAGGAAGCCGGCATGCAGTATGCACCGCCTTTCCAGTGACCTGATGGCATGCCTGTTGAGTGGACGATCGACGCGCAACAGGAACTCGTCACCGTTGTTGCGTATGATGAGGTCACCTGCAGCCAGCTCATTGCCATGGTCGATGCCCTCCACGAGGGCAATGCCCACGGCTATCGCAAGCTGTATGACGGCCGACGCAGCAGGATGTGCATGACGCCCGAGGAAGTCCTGAAGCTCGGTGCGCGCATGCGCGCCGAGCACAAGAGAAGCGCGATGGGACCCATGGCTGCGATCTTGCCTGAGAAAGACGCCGAGCCGCTGGCACCGCTCCTGGGCATGGTCGCTATCCCCGACCGTCCGCTGCGCATTTTCGTGTCGACCAGGCCGGCTCTCAAATGGCTTCTCGCCTTGCCGAGCGCCTCGCCTTCCATCGAGCCTGCGCTCCCTTCACCTCCCTAGTTGTCGTGGACCTGCCATCAAGTGTGCGGGCAAAACGCCGACAATCTTTTGGGTGAATTGTTTCGACCTTGACCCCTCGAATATCGACTGCCAGCATTGAATCTGGTGGTTCCCGCAAGGGATCAAAAGGGAACGCGGTGCCTGCGCTTCGGCGCAGTACTCCGCGGCTGTCCCCGCAACTGTGAGCGGCGAGCTGACGACCGAGAATACCACTGGGGCCGTAAAGGTCCTGGGAAGGTGGTCGAAGGCAGAGACCCGTGAGCCAGGAGACCTGCCGCCAGCCGTTGTCACGCGCGAACGCATTGGGCGGGGTGTCCTGGTGTAGACTCCAATCGGACTCCCTCCGTGTCTGGCGGCAGGGGTCTGTTGGCTACAGTTCGCAGTGACGTGTGACGGTCGCTGCGAGTCTTTCCTTGTCGTCTTCTTCTCATGATCCCGCCAATCGACGGCGCGAGATCGATCCGCTGGCGCTTTATGCCTCGGCGATCGATACCTCCGACTACGTCGCGAAAATAGCGCCGCTGATCCGCCGACGTGTGCCCGAGACGGGCGATCTCCTCGATATCGGCGCCGGCGGTGGCCAGCTGGGGGCAGCGCTACGCGATCCGGCGCAGCGATGGACCGCGATAGAGCCGTCCCCCTTCATGCAATCGCGGCTTGCCGCGCTGCATCCGCCGCCGCGTGTGGTGGCCGCCGGCTGGCCCACCGCCGACGTGGGCTTCGACGCCCATGACACCGTGCTGGCGGCAACGATGCCAGCCACGATGGACGAACCCGAGACGTTCCTGGCGCGCTGCCGATCGTGGGCGCGTCGGACGGTCGTCTGGGTCGTGCCGGCGCATGCGGGGCCGCGCGGCCTGTGCTTTGCGGGCTGCCTGCCTCTCGAGTGGCATGGTGAAGACGAGACACCAGGTGTTGAAGTTACTCTCCGCGGCCTGTCGCCCGGTTCGCGGCCCCGGCATGTCGAATTCGTTGACTGGATCTTCACCGGCATCGTTGCCGATCTCGATGAACTCGCCGGCTACCTCGCCACCCGGTTGGGCTGGCCCGCCGCCGACGATCGTCGCGCCCGGTTGGTGGCGCACCTCGCCGCCCAGGCGAAGCGGGAAGCCGCCGGGTTCCGCCTCGATATTTCCAGAAAATCTGCCGTTCTTGTTTGGGGGAAGTCATGAGCAGGTCGTTTCCGTCGTTCGTCGTCGGCATGGCCGCCTTGGCCGTGGTCGCGGCGGGTCCTTCGCAAGTCCATGCTCAGGACACTCCGGCGGCCCAGACTCCGCCGTCAGCCCAGACTCCGCCGCCGCCACAGGATCCGCAATTGGTCCCTGATCCCCAGACGCGCATACATCGCGAAACCGTCATCACCGTGACGGGCCGACCTGAACCGGTCGATCGTATCGCCGGTACGGTGCAGATCATCCATCAGGACAGGATCGAGAGATCGACGGCAAGATCGATCGCCGACCTCCTGGCGGAGAATTCCGTCGGCTTCATGAGCGAATTCACGCCGGGCCAAACCTCGATCAACATCCGCGGCGCGGCGACCGAGGGTCAGGGCCGCGACTTCAAGAGCCAGGTATTGGTGCTGATCAACGGCCATCGTGCCGGCACCGCCAACGTCGCCAAGTTGTCGCCCAACGATGTCCAGCGAATCGAAATCGTCCGAGGCCCAACTTCGGTCGTCTATGGCAGCCAGAATATGGGCGGCGTGATCAACATCATCCTGAAGACGGGCCGCACTGCGCCGGGAAAATATGGCCTGCTGGCCGCCGGCTCATGGGACCTCGTCCAGGGCGTGGCCCAGAGCGGCGGCGTGATCGATGGCTTCGACTACTACCTGGGCGTCGGCGCCAGCAAGCGCGGCGAATACCAGGTGGGTGGCGGCAAGATCGAGGAAAACACGGCCTGGACGCGGGGCAACGGCGCGGCCGCGTTCGGCTATCAGATCGATGCCGACAATCGCATCGACATGACGGTGCGTAGCGATGGTATCTACGATGCCGGCTTTCGTGGATCGAGCGCCAACATCTACGCCTTCGACACCCGCTATAATCGCTCCATCGACTTCAGCTATACCGGGAAAGTCGGTAGCCGCGGCAGCCTCTACTGGCAGGGCTACTTCGTCCAGGACGTCGACGATCTCAACAATCCGTCGCCGCTCAGCGCGCTCAACGCCGTCGCGGCGCGGACGACGGTCGATCACAACAAGCGGGCCCTCGACATCATGGGCTCCCGATTCCAGCCGAGCTACAATGCCTGGGAGGGAAACCAGCTGCTGCTCGGCATCGATTGGGAGCGCAGCACGATACGCTCCAACCGCAATCGCGCCGGTGGCCGTTCGGTCACGCAGCTTTCGCCACAAGACAACAATCAGACCGAGAACGTTTGGGCGTTCTACCTCGAGGACTCGCAAAGTCTCTTCGAAGACAAGCTGGTCGTGCGCGGCGGTGTGCGGCAGACCCTGGGAAACACAGCCCTCGACTGGACGCCCTTTGCCACGACGCTGGTCTCCGGCAGCAACAACTACACGGCGACCACCTATTCGACGGGCGCGACCTACGCCTTCACCGACTGGATGAGCGGCCGAATCGGAGCGGCGAGCGGTTTCCGCGCGCCCACCGCCACGGAACTCGGCGCAAACTTCACGACGACGCCGATCGGCACGACGATCTTCGGCAACCCGAGCCTGTCGCCGGAAACCAGTCAGCAGATCGAGATGGGGGCTACCTTCAACTGGCTCGGTGGTCGCCTCGATACCGTGCTCTTCCAGAACGTCATTGCCAATCGGATCGCGCCCATCACCATCTCTTCGACCGGCGGCAGGATTTCCCAGCTTCAGGTGAACAACCCCGGCAACATCGTGGTGCAGGGAGCCGAGTTTCAGGCGGAAGCCGACATGGTCCAGACGCTCAAGCTCGCGGCAAAGGATTCCTGGAATTGGAAAGTGTTCGGCAACGGCTACTACAATTTCAAGATGACTGACTACGGTGCCCAGCCCGGATCCAACAGCAGCCAGGCTATCCGCATCAACCAGTACGGCATGGATATCGGAACGCTGTTCGGACAGAGCAGCGTCGAAATGCCGTGGAGCTTTCAGCTCCTGGGCATCCTGCGCGGGCCGATATGGTACAACACGGAAGAAAGTCTATCGGCGGTCTATTTCCCCGGGCAAATTCGCAACACTACCGTCTACCAGAAGGATCCGTTCTGGATCTGGAAGGCCCGTGCCGAGCTCGAGGTTGCGAAAGGCGTCAAAATGTTCGCGGCCTTGAACAACATCTTCGACGTCAATGCTCACCCGCTGTTCATCGCCACGGACCAGAACCCATGCGTTGCCAATCGAGCCAATCAAAACGGTGCCTGCGGCAACTCGATGATGGGACGCGAGTTCATCGCCGGGTTCCAGTTCCGGTTCTGATGCGAAGACTTGTCCTCGGCGTCGTTGCCGCCGGCTGCCTGTCGGGTGTGGCGCACGCCGAACCGGTCACGGTGCGCGACGCCTTCGACCGCTCGGTTACGCTGCCGGCGCCGCCGCAGCGTATCGTCACGATCTTCGCGTCGAACACCGAGATGGTGGCGGCGCTCGGCCTCGCCGACCGCATCGTCGGCATAGAAGCCTACACGCGCTTTCCTCCCGAAGTGCTGGGCAAGCCGTTGGTCGGAGGACGGCTCGGCTTCTCGGTCGATGCCGTGATTGCCGAGCGGCCCGATCTGGTCGTCGTCACGCCGTCGCGGCAGGCCGCCAATCAGCTCATTGATCCGATGGAGCGGCTCGGCATCCCGATCGTCGTCCTGTTGCAGCGGAGCGTGGCGGAGATCCTGGACAACATCCGCCTGCTGGGACGCATCGCCGGCGTCGCCGGACGGGGCGAGGCGCTGGCGGCGCGACTGCAGTCCCGGCTCGACGGCATCAAGCAGCGCGTCGCCGGTCTCAAGGCGCCCAGCACCGTCATGATCACGGGTCGGCTGGGCAACGGGCTGCTGCTGATCGCCCGGCCCGGCACCTATACCGGCGACGCGATCGTGCGCGCCGGTGGGCGCTTCGGTCTCGAGAGCAGCGGCGCCATCGCCCAGATCTCGCCCGAGGCGATCCTTCAGGCCGACCCCGACGTGCTGCTCTTTGCCGGCAGCGAGAAGGATCTAAAAGAGCTGATCGCCCGTCCGGGCTGGAAGGACATGCGCGCGGTCAGGGACGGACGTGCCCACGCCGTCGTCCGAGCCGAGCTGTTGATCCCGGGGCCGCGCACCATCGACGGTATCGAACGCCTGGCAGAGATTTTTCACCCACGGGTGGCCAAGCGATGAGGGCCCCCGCGCACACCTGGCTGATGCTGACCCTGGCGCTCGTCCTCGCCATCGTGGTCGGTGCGTGCGCCGGCCATGATTGGGCGACGCCTGCCGATTTGTTTCGGGCCGCGGCCGGCGACCAGGCACTGCGCAGTCGGCTGCTGGTCGACTGGCGCATTCCGCGCGTGCTGGCCGCCTCGCTCGTCGGCGCGCTGCTCGGTCTGGGCGGAGTGGTCTTCCAGGGTGTATTTCGAAACCCTCTGGCCGAGCCCTATCTGCTGGGGTCGGCCGGCGGCGCGGCCCTGGGCGCCACGGTGGCCTTGCTGGTGCCCCTGGCGATGCCGCAGTCGATCCTCCTGCCGTTGCTCGCTTTCGCCGGTGCATGGGGAGCCACGGTCCTCGTCATCGGCATCAGCCGCGTCTCCGGCGCCTTCGATGCCGCCGGCATGTTGCTGGCGGGCGTCGCCGTGGCCGCGATCCTGGGGGCCTTGCGCTCGTTCCTGATGCTGGCGCTGTCGGACGAAACCGTCAGCCTGCAGATCGTGCTGAGCTGGGTGCTGGGGGGCGTGCAGACGCCCACCTGGCCGGTCCTCGGCCTGCTTGCCCTGATTTCCGCCGGTTGCCTCAGTCTCACCCTGCTGCTCGCAGGCCGGCTCGACATCCTTGGCCTTGGCGAGACCATGGCCGTCGCCTTCGGCTTGAACGTCACGCGCTTCATTGCCGTCGCCGTGCTGGCGGGTTCGGTGGTGGCGGCGGCGGCCGTTGCGTTCGGCGGTCTCGTCGCCTTCGTCGGCCTTGCCGCGCCGCACATCGCGCGCTGGCTGGTCGGACCGCTGCATCGGCCCCTGCTGCCGGCCTCGGCGCTGGTGGGCGCCATAATCGTCACGCTGGCCGACGCCATCGCCCGCGCGGCACTGCCGCCGGCAGAGATTCCGCTCGGCCTGGTGACGGCCGTCGCCGGTGGTCCGTTCTTCATCATGCTGCTCGCGCGCAGGCTGCGGACATGACCAGCCTCGTGGCCGACTCCCTGGTGCTGAAGCGCGGTGGCGCCACCTTGCTCGATAATCTCTCGCTGTCATTGGGCGCGACGGGTTCAGTGGCGATCATCGGTCCGAACGGTGCCGGCAAGTCGACTCTTCTGAAAGTGCTGGCGGGAATCGACAGGCCGCTGTCGGGGAGGGTGCGCCTCGGCGACCGCGACCTGGCATCGCTGTCGAGCACTGCGCGCGCACGCACCGTCGGCTTCCTGCCGCAGTATTTCGATCCGCACTGGGATCTCACGGTCCAGGAACTCGTCCGGCTCGGTGCCGAGCGCAGTGATCGTCTGACCGTCGATGCGGTCGACAAAGTCATCGACACGTTCGAGCTCGGCGGGTTGGGCCGGCGGCGCTGGTCGACGCTGTCGGGCGGCGAGCGGGCGCGCGTGTTGCTGGCCGCAGTGCTGGTGGTCGATCCACCGGTGCTGCTGGCCGACGAGCCGGCCGCCAGTCTCGATATTCGCCATCGCCTCGACGTGATCGGGACGCTCACCCGACGGGGTGTCGATCGGCTGTCGGTCGTCGTGGTCCACGATCTCGACCTCGCCTTCCGGTTCTTCGAACGGGTGATCGTGATGGACCGTGGCCGCATCGTCGCCGACGCACCGGCCGCCGCCCTGATCGACGATCTTCGGCTCGACTCCGTCTTCAAGGTCCGGTTCGAGCGGCTCCGGACGCCCGATGGGCCGCTGCTGCGGGCAACCAAAGATCCCCCCTAGCGCCCGGCTCGGCCGTGTGCTTGCAGTGCCAGCAAACACAAAGTTGCAGATTCAGCAGATTATGTGGTATAATTCTGCTATCGTCGCCACGACGTGCGTAATGTGCGGGCCGCCCGGTTCACTTGCCCGGAGCGGCCTTTTTCGCGGGCCGGTGGCGTCCCACTCTCCACGCGGGCGATGCAAGGGGTTTCAGGTCCCAGGACCCGACCGAGCCACTGGCGCAGAGGGGTAATCCCTGCAGACCAAGAACCTGGTCGGTGCCTCCCCTCATGGCCGTCAGGGAGGCGCCGCAAACGACGCGATCAGAGAAAATACCCGCGCACCCATAATCCTTGGCGCGGCCACGGGCCTCTCCGCAAAGCCCGTCGATCTTGGTTCCGATCCGATCCGAACAACCTGTCCAGTTCCTGGGGGGGGCACTCCACCGCGATTCGGGCCGGAGTCGAAAAAGCATGCGGCGTTGTTCGGGAAATCCGGCGCAAGGGTCTGGGGCCATTTGGAAATCGGGCGATGAGCCGTCGCCTTTCCGAACAGCTGGCCGAACAGATTCCGAACAACTCGTGTTCGGAAAATCACCTCTCAGCGGTGCGGCTGGCGGCGGTAGTGGTCGGCCAGCGCGTCGTTGCCGAAGTCGGCGCCCAGGTCGCGCCACACCGAATGGACGTGGTTGGCGCCGTTCTGGGTGTTGTCGTACTCGATCACCGTCACCGGCCCGTGGACGCGGAAATAATGCGCCTCGCCGGGCGTCAGTGAACCCGCCCAGGTGAAGCGGAAGGCCGCAAGGCCCTGCTCCATCACGCGCCGCTTCTGGGCGGCCACGAGGTCGGGTGCCAGCGTGCCCAGGAAGCGGTCCATCAGCGCCTCGACGAGGGCGCTCGACGCCGCATTCAGGACGCCGAGTTCCAGGCCGCGCGGCTGGCCGAGGTCGCGCTCGCGCTGCGGACTGGCCACGATCTCGCCGAACGAGCGGTCCGAGATGATCGCGCTCTGCCGCTGCGTATCGGTGAGCCCCGCCATGATCTGGCGCGCGAGATCCTCCGACCTGCCGAGCAGGCGGAAGCCGCGGTTGGGGTCGTCGCGCACGGTGGCGGGATGGGCGCCGATGAAGAACGGCGTCACCGCGACATGACCGGTGGCGGGCAGCGTCACGTTCAGCGACAGGTGATGGCCCTCGAAGCGCCAGCCCCAGGGGAAGCGACCCGGCGTGCCGAACACGGTGACATAGTAGCGGCCAGGATCGCGGAAGCTGCCTTGGGTTTCGCGCAGCACGCCTTCGAGCAGCCGCACGCCATCGAGCAGTTTCAGCCCCTCGTCGTTCAGGACCGAGGCGAAGAGTGTGCGGGCCGCGGCGGCTTGCGCCGGCAGCATCTCGCCCAGGGTGAGCCCGGTCCGGCTGCGCGGGATGTAGTGCCAGTCGATCCGATTGTCGGCCTCGAAGGCCAGCAGCGCGCGCTTGCGCTGGGCATCGTCGAGCGAGGCCAGGAACCGGTTGGCGGCATCGGCGATGCGTTGCGCCGCATCGACGGTCTGGGCGCTGGCCGTGCCGAACGGCAACAGGGTCGCTGCTGCAAGAACGGCCCGCCGTGTCGGCGGGCCGTGGTGATGGTGGTCCTCGTCGTGTGGATGCCAGCCGTCGTGCGGCATGGCCTCCTCCTCAGGTCGAGGTGCGCGGGTACTTCATCGTGCAGCCGTAGGCCTGGGTCGAGGGCTCGGTCACCGGCTTGCCGGCCAGCACCTCATCCAGGGCGACGCGGACATACTGCTTGGCCTTGGGGATGTCGGCGACATTCGACGACGGGATCGAATCGATGCCGCCCTTGTAGACCAGCGTGCCCTTGGCATCGATGATGTACATGTGCGGCGTCACCGTGGCGCCATAGGCGCGCGCGATCTTGCTTTGCGGGTCGATCAGCACGGCGGCGGGCGCGGCATTGCGGTTCTGGGTGAGGTCGTTGGCCTGGGCCGGCGTCACAGCACCCTGCTCGCCGGCGGCGTTCGACGCCGTGGTCAGCCAGACTACGCCTTTGGCCGCGGCTTCACGCTGATGGGTCTGCATGTTCGTGGAGTTGTAGTGCTTACGCACGTAGGGGCAGTCGTGATTCGTCGTCTCGAGCACCACGACCTTGCCCTTGAGGTCGGCCAGCGACCAGCTCTTGCCGCTGCTGTCGACGGCGGTGAACAGCGGCGCGGGCTTGCCGACGTCGGGGCTGGTGGAGGCAAAGGCAGCGGCGGGGGCCAGTGCGAGGGCTGCACCGCCCAACATCAGGGATCGGCGCGGAACGTTGAAATTCGACATGTTCGCCTCCTAGCGCTTGGTGGGCTGAATGGAAGACAACTCCGACAGTATCATGGTCTCCGTGAGGACCTGGGGCAGGATTTTCGGCTGATCGGCGCCCGGCGCCCAGAATAGATAGAGCGGCACGCCGGCCCGATTCAGTTCCTTGAGCACCGACGTGATCTCGGCGTCACGGTTGGTCCAGTCGCCCTTGAGCTTGACCACGCCGGCCTGCTCGAAGGCACGGCGGGTGGCCGGGGTCTCCAGGGCGACCCGCTCGTTCACCAGGCAAGTAATGCACCAGGCGGCGGTGAAATCGACGAACACCGGCTTGCCGGCGGCGTGGGCTGCCGTCATGCGCTCGCGCGTAAACCGCTCCCAGCCCTCGAAATTGACGCCTGACGTGGGCGAGCCCGCCGCCGAGGCGGCGGTGGCCGGGCCATCCTCGAGCTTGAACGTGGCGGCAAAGGCCAGCACCACGGCGATGGCCGCCAGTCCACGGCGCATCCAGGTCGCGGGCGAGGAGCCGGCGCCCAGCCGCAGCAGCCAGATGGCGAAGGCAATCAGGATCATGCCGCCCAGTGCATAGAGCACACCGTCCGAACCGGTTTGCTGCGTGAGCACCCAGATCATCCACACGGCCGAGGCATACATCGGAAAAGCGAGGAACTGGCGCAGCCGGTCCATCCACGGGCCGGGCCGCGGCATCAGGCGCTGCAGCGCCGGCGTCATCGAGAGCGCGAGATAGGGCAGGGCGAGTCCCAGGCCCATCGCAAGCAGCACGGCCACGGTCGCGGGCGCGGGCTGGCTGAGGGCAAAGCCCAGGGCTGCCGCCATGAACGGTGCCGTGCAGGGAGTGGCCACGACCACGGCCAGCACGCCGGTGAAAAACGACCCTGTGACGCCACCACGCGCCGCGAGTCCCTTGCCGACGCCGGCCAGTCGGTTGCCGAATTCGAAGGCGCCGGAGAGGTTGAGGCCGACGACGAAGAAGAGATAGGCGATCAGGAGCGAGAACACCGGCGACTGGAACTGGAAACCCCAGGTTACCTCGCCGACGCTGGCGCGGATTGCCACCACGACAGCGGCCATGGCGGCAAAGGAGACCAGCACACCCGCGGTATAGGCGAGCCCGTCGCGGCGCATTTCGCTGCGCTCACGGCCGGCCAGCCGCGCGAGGGCTGCGGCCTTCATGGCCAGTACCGGAAACACGCAAGGCATCAGGTTCAGGATCAGCCCGCCCAGCAGGGCAAACAGCAGCGCCTGGACGAACGTCAGTTGCTCGCTGCCGGCCGCCGCGAGGCTCGTCGCCTGCGGCACGAAAGCGGGATCGAGTTTGGCCGAGAGATCGAAGGCCTGTTGCACGCTGCCGTCGGCAGTCTTCTCGGTGAGCACGAGCGTGCCTGCGAGGGCTGCGGGCAGCGGCGTCTTGGCCTCTCCCTTCTTGAGCGGGATGCGGATGCCCTCGGCCGTAACGCTGGCGGTCTGCTTGGCCATTGCGGCCACGTCGCCCCACTCGGCGGGGAAGAAATAGACGTTGCTGATCGTGTCGGGCTTCAGGCCCTTGGCCTCGACGACCAGGGTCGGATCGCCTGACTTGGAAACGCCGTAGCGCGCTGGCCACGGGCTCTCCATCGCCACGTTGCGGCGCGCCGTCTCGAACAGCGCGCGTGTCTTGGGATCGCTGGGTGTCGCGGTGGCCGCGAGCGGCAAGGTGAGCTCGAACTTGCCCTCCTCGGGAATGCACACGTCTTCGCAGACCAGCCAGTGGGCGTCGGCCGCGAGCTTGAGCGGCCCCGTGAGATCGGCTGGCGGCGTGATCCGGACCAGCAACAGGATGTCGTCCTTGAAGCCGTAGTTGATGACGCCGCCTATATCGAACACATGCGGCACCGGCCAGACGATCGGGCCGGCCGTCACGCCGGGCGGTAAAGTCCAGGCGATCTCGGTCGGCAGGCCCGATTCACCCGGATTCTTCCAGTAGGTGTGCCACTTCGGCCGCATGGTCTGGCGCAGCCCGACCCAGAACGGCTCACCTGGTTTGGCCGCCGCGACATCGGACAGCAGCTCGGCGCGCACGTTGTCGGTCTGTACGACCGACTGTGCTAACGCCGGGCTGGCGAGGACCACCAGCAGGAGGGCGAGGAAACGCAGCATGCAGGAGATTAAGTGACCTTCACCCAAGGCTCTTGCAAGGCAATCCCGATCAAGGCGGCGTGATATTTTGTCCTTATGGTAAGGTCTTGGAGTTACAGGGGAAATCATGTTGCGTTTGGATGATCGGCACCTGCTGGGTGCCTTGGACGAGCTGGCCGCGGTCGGCGCCATCGACGGTGGCGGCTGCGCCCGCCTCGCCCTCACGGACGAGGACAAGGCCGGCCGCGACCTGGTCGTGGGCTGGATGAAGGGGCTGGGCCTCGATGTCCGGGTCGATGCCATCGGCAACGTGATCGGGCTCCGCGCCGGGCGCGAGACCCTGACCCCGGTGATGACCGGCAGCCATATCGACACCGTGCGCACCGGCGGCCGCTACGACGGCAACTACGGTGTCCTAGCGGGCCTCGAAGTCGTCCGTGCGCTGAACGAGGCGAATATCGTCACGCGCCGGCCGATTGCGGTGGCCTTCTTCACCAACGAGGAAGGCGCGCGCTTCCAGCCCGATATGCTGGGGAGCCTGGTTTACGCCGGCGGCCTCGGCCTCAACGAGGCCTATGCCGCGGCTGACAAGGAGGACCGCTCGGTCGGCGACGAGCTGCGCCGCATTGGCTATCTCGGGCCGGTGGCGCCGGGTGCGCTGAAGCCGCATGCCTTCGTCGAGCTGCACATCGAGCAGGGCCCGATCCTCGACGGGGAGAAGGTACAGATCGGCGTCGTCGAGAGCGTGCAGGGCATCTCCTGGATCGAATACACGGTGACGGGTGTTTCCAACCACGCCGGCACGACGCCGATGCGGCTGCGCCGCGACGCGGGCTATCTCGCTGCATCGGTCAACGTCTTTGCCCGCAAGCTCGCCTGGGAGATGGGCGGCAATCAGGTCGCCACCGTGGGCGCGCTGGTGCTGCGTCCCAACTTGATCAACGTGGTGCCCAACCGCGCGGTGTTCGCGGTCGACCTGCGCAATACCGACGAGGCGAAGCTGAAGGAGGCCGAGGCCCGCGTTGCCGCCCATATCGCCGAGGTCGCCAATGCCGAACGCGTCGAGGTCGCCGCCGAGGTGCTGGCGCGCTTCGAGCCGGTGATCTTCGATCGAGGTCTCGTCGATCGGGTCGAGCATCATGCGAAAGCACTGGCGCTCAGCACGCGCCGCATGCCCTCGGGCGCGGGTCACGATGCCCAGATGATGCAGCGTCTATGTCCGACGGCGATGATCTTCGTGCCGTCAGTCGACGGGCTCAGCCACAATGTGAAGGAACATACCGAAGCGGCCGACCTCGCGGCCGGCGCCCAGGTGCTCGCAAACCTGATAGTGGAACTGGCCGAAGCCTAACCTGGCAGAGTGATTGCCGCGGCAGGATCAATAAAGTTGTCTGACAACTTCATCGACGCTACCATCGGGTTTCATGACCGGCAAGCCGCGGACCAACAATCTCGTCGAACGCGTGATGGCGCGCCTCGGCGCCGACATCCGGGGCGGCCGCCTCGGGCCCGGCGCGCGCCTGCCGACGGAGCAGGAGCTGACGGCCAGCATGGGCGTGAGCCGCACTGTCGTGCGCGAGGCGGTGGCGGCGTTGCGCGCCGACGGCCTGGTCGTGACGCGTCGCGGTTCGGGGGCCTATGTCGCCGATCCCGCCGCCAGCCCATTCCGTATTGCCGCTCCGCACGCGGCAGACCTCGGCGAGATTCTCGACGTGATGGAACTGCGCCTTGCGGTCGAGGTCGAGGCCGCCGCGTTGGCGGCCGAGCGGGCAACCCGCAAGCAGATCGCCGCCATTCGCATGGCGCTGCGCAGCATCGATCGGGCGCTGCGCGGCGGGGACGGCGCGGTGGCGGAAGACTTCGCCTTCCACTGCGCCATCGCCGAGGCGACGGGCAATCGGCAGTTTCCGCGCTTCCTCGCCTTTCTCGGCAACCACGTCATTCCGCGCCAGAGCGTGCGGCTTGCGGTGGATACGCCGGCCGAACGGCGCGCCTATCTCGAACGCATCCAGCACGAACACGGCCGCATCGTCGCCGGCATCTCTGCCGAGGATCCGGCCGAGGCGCGCCGGGCGATGCATGAACACCTGACGCGTTCACTGGAACGCTATAGAAATCTGGCAAGGAGAAGCGTTGATGGCTGACGGTGACGACAAGAACCGCAAGATCGTATTCACCGGTGCCTCCGGCGGAATCGGCACCATGACGCGTCCGCTGCTGGCCAAGCTCTATCGCGGCCTGGTGTTGAGCGATCGGGTGAAACCCAAGGACCTCCAGCCGGGCGAGACTTTCGTTGCTGCCGACCTCACCAAGCCGGAGGAAGTGGCGGCGGTGGTGAAGGGCGCGCACAGCATCATCCATCTTGGCGGCTATTCGGTCGAAGGCACTTGGGACCAGATCCTGCAGGCCAATATCATCGGCTGCTACAACCTCTTCGAGGCAGCGCGGCAGGCCGGGGTGAAGCGAGTGATCTTCGCCTCGTCCAACCATGCCATCGGCTTCTATCCGCGCAAGCGGCGTATCGGCACCAATCTCACCGTACGCCCCGACAGCCGCTACGGCGTCAGCAAGGTGTTCGGCGAGGGGCTGGGATCGCTCTATTCCGACAAGCACGGCATGGCCGTGACCAGCCTGCGCATCGGCAACGTCGGGCCCGCGCCGTTAGATGTGCGGCGTCTCTCGATCTGGATTTCGCCGCGCGATCTCGTGCAGCTCTTTCGCATCGGCCTCGAGCATCCCGATATTCGCTACGAGGTCTTCTACGGCGCGTCGGACAATGCGGCGGGCTGGTGGGACAATTCGCGCGCGCAGCAGCTCGGCTACCGGCCGGCCGACAAGGCCGAGGATCACCGGGCCCATGCCGAGGCCGAGCAAGCAAAGATCGGACCGGATCCGGTGGGCGATCTCTTCCAGGGTGGATCTTTTTGCGCGGCAGAGTTCACCAATGACGTGAAGCGCGCCGGCCCCTAGGCTCTCCTCCAGTTTTGGAGAGAGCGATGAGCCGATTCCTGACCGTCGGGGCCGCACAAATGGGCCCCATCCAGAGAAGCCATACACGGCGCGACGTGGTGGAGCGCATGATCGCCCATCTGCGCGAGGCCAGGCGCATGGGCTGCGAGCTGGTCGTATTCCCCGAGCTCACGCTCACGACGTTCTTCCCGCGCTGGTGGATGACGGACCAGGCGGAGATCGACTCCTTCTTCGAGAAGGAAATGCCGTCGAACGAGACGGCGCCGCTGTTCAACGAAGCCAAGGCGCTCGGTCTCGGCTTCTCATTCGGCTATGCCGAGCTCGCCAAAGAAGGTGGCCCAGGGGGCGGTAAAGTGCGCCGCTTCAACACCTCGATCATCGTCGAGCGCGATGGCCGCATTGCGAGCAAGTACCGCAAGATCCATTTGCCGGGCCATGCCGAGCACGAGCCCGAGCGCCCGTTCCAGCATCTCGAGAAGCGCTACTTCGAGGTCGGCAATCTCGGCTTCCCGGTGGTGAAGGCGCTGGGCGGCAACATGGGCATGTGCATCTGCAACGACCGGCGCTGGCCCGAGACCTACCGCGTGATGGGCCTGCAGAACGTCGAGATGGTGCTGCTGGGCTACAACACGCCGCTGCACAACGCCCCGTCGCCCGATCACGACGAGCATAGCTGGTTCCACAACCAGCTCTCCATGCAGGCCGGCGCCTACCAGAATGGCACCTGGGTGGTCGGCGTCGCCAAGGGCGGTGCGGAAGAGGGTGTGCCGTCGCTGGCCGACAGCATGATCGTGGCGCCCTCAGGCAAGGTTGTCGCGCGCGCTGCCGGAGATGGCGATGAGTTGATCGTGTATCGCTGCGATCTCGACGCGGGCAAGAGCTACAAGACGACCACGTTCAATTTCGCCGTCCACCGCCAGCCCGACCAGTATCGCCTGATTGTCGAGCGCAAGGGTGCCATCGACCCTTCCTGATTCAGGGGCCGGTGAACTTCCCGAAGCTCTGATCCGGCGTGCCGCGGAACAGCGACATGTGGGTGTGGGTGGCGACGAACCGATCGCCCACTGCCTTGCGGCCGAGCACGACCGTGGTGCGCCCCGGTCGGTCGAAGCGCTCGCCGTTGGGCTGGAATCCGTCCGACTGCCACACGCCCATTCCGACCGCGGTCAACCGGTCGGCCGACACGATCGCCTCGATCTTGTCGAGGTCGTAGCGGAAGTTGCGGATCGCGCCCCAGACGTTGCGCCACTGCTTCTGCTCGGCAAGCTCGCGGCCGTGCATGAAGTCGGTGAAGGTACCGAAGGCGATCATGTCGTCGGCGAAGATCGGCCGCGCGGCCTCGTAGTCGACGGCTCGGCAATACTTGGAAAGTGTGTCGAACCAGGCGCGCACGGCGGCGAGGTCTTCGGGGTGTACGGGGATACGCAGGTTCATTACGAGGCTCCTAGAGTCCGAAGCGCTGCCAATGCAGGCGCTCCTCAAGAGCGGCGAGCGTCGACGGTCCGATCTCGCCCAGTCGATTGGAAAAACCAAACCTGGCCAGCAGGCCGCGGCGCGGCCCGATCACGGGCAGGCGCACCTTGGTGCCGTAGCGGGCTTGCAAAGTCGTGCGCAGTTCCCCCAGCCCGTCGGCCAGGCCGAGTTCAAGACCGCGCTTGCCGGTCCAGAACTCGCCATTGAACAGGGTCGCCTCCTCGGCCTTCAGGAGCCGGCCGCGGCGCTGGCGGACCCAATCCTTGAACCCGTCGTGGATCTCGGCCTGCAGGCGCTTCAGGCGCTCCACGTCATCGGGATTCTCGGGGCGAAACGGATCGAGCATCGCTTTGCGCTCGCCCGAGGTATGCACGCGCCGCTCGACGCCGAAGCGGGCGATGAGGTCCTGGAAGCCGAAGCCCGCGCTGATGACGCCGATCGAACCCACGATCGAACTGGGATCGACGACGATCTCGTCGGCGGCGCACGCGAGCCAGTAGCCGCCCGAGGCCGCCACGTCCTCGACGAAGGCGATGACCGGCAAGCCCTTTTCCTGGGCGTGCAGGCGGATGCGCTGGGCGATCAGGGCCGATTGAACCGGCGAGCCGCCGGGAGAATTGATGGCCAGGGCGACCGCCTTGGCGCCGCGCATGTCGAAAGCACGTTTGAGCAGTGGCGCCACCGAGTCGACGGACAGGGAGCGGCCCCCGAGCAGGCCGCCGCCAGAGGCGATGACGCCCGACAATCTGACGACCGGCACAACGGGACCGCGGCGCAGGCGATTCTTGATCCATCCAAACATGGCCGGCACTGTCGCGGTGGTGGGCTCAGAAGGCAAGCGGCTGGGCGTGACGCAGAATGGCCTCCGCCTCGTCGGTGTATCCGCCTTCCGGACGATGCAGCCGCAAGGGCGGTGACTCGCGCCGTGCCGGTGCGCCGAAGCGCGCCCGGACGAGCACGCGCGCCGCCGGCGGCAGGCGTTTCAACATCACGTCGCCCCAGCCGAGGCGCGTGAGGTGATCGACAATCTCTTCAAGGCGGTCGCTGCGATGAATGACCGTCAAGGTGCCGGTGGGCTTCAGCGCGCCTGTCGCCACGGAAAGCCAGCGGGCGAGGTCGGCGCTGGACTCGACTGTCGCCAGGGCCTTGCTTGGATCCGGCGACGGGTCGGCGACAGCGGCTGCCAGATAGGGCGGATTGGTGACGACGTGGTCGAAGCCAACAAGATCGGGCGATACAAGATCGGGCGGCAACGGCCCGGCAATGTCATGGACGATCGTTCGCAAATGGTCCCCGGCGCCGTTGAGGGCGGCGTTGCGGGTGGCCAGGGCCGCCAGCCCGGCCTGCAGTTCGATGCCCACGATGTTGCAACCCGGCACGCGTGCGGCAAGACAGAGGCCGACCGCGCCGACGCCGGCACCGAGGTCGAGGACGTGCTGGCCTGAAGCCGCGTCCACGGCGGCGGCCAGCAGCACCGCATCCACGGCAACACGATAACCTCGTGCAGGCTGCAACAACCGGACGCGGCCGCCCAGCAGGCCATTTTCGGTCGGAACCATTTCCATGCTAGGGATCATCTCACGACATCGTGTCGCAACATCAAGCTCCATCGGGCGACTATATCTCTCATCATGGCAACGGTTGTCTCCCTCGAAGGAAAGCGCAAGGCTCCCAGTCTCGAGCCGCTGCTGTCGCTGTGCGCCGACGACATGGTGCGCATCGATCGCGAAATTCTGGCCCGGATGCGCTCGCCGGTGGCGCTGATCCCCGAGCTCGCCAACCATCTCGTGGGAGCGGGCGGCAAGAGGATGCGTCCCCTGTTGACGGTCGCGTCGGCAAGGCTTTGCGGCTACGCGAACGACGACGATCGCCATATCAAGCTTGCGACCTGCGTGGAGTTCATCCATTCGGCGACGCTGTTGCACGACGATGTGGTCGATGTCAGCGCGCTCCGGCGCGGCAAGCCGTCGGCCAATTCGCTGTGGGGCGACAAGGCTTCGGTGTTGGTGGGCGATTTCCTGTTCACGCGCGCCTTCGAGCTGATGGTCGATGTCGGCTCGCTCGACATCCTGGGGGTGCTGTCGCGTGCCTCCTCGAAGATCGCCGAGGGCGAAGTGCTTCAGCTCGTCAGCCAGCGCGACACCAGCACGCCCGAGGCGACCTACCTCGAAGTGATCAAGGCCAAGACCGCCAAGCTGTTCGCCGCGGCGTCCGAAGTCGGCGCCATGATCGCCGGCCGCAACGGGCCGGAGCGCGTGGCGCTCGAAAGCTTCGGCATGAACCTCGGCATCGCCTTCCAGCTCGTCGACGATGCGCTGGATTACGTCGGTCGCCAGGCCGACCTGGGCAAGACCGTGGGCGACGATTTCCGCGAGGGCAAGATCACGCTGCCGGTCATTCTGGCTTTCCTGCGCGGCGGCGCCGTCGACCGTGAATTCTGGAAGCGGACCATCGAGAAGCTCGACCAGCGCGAGGGTGATCTCGAACACGCACAGGCGCTCATGGAGCGTCACCATTCGGTGGCCGACACGCTGGAACGCGCCCGCCACTACGGCGCCATGGCGCGCGATGCGCTCGGCCTGTTCGCCGACGCGCCGCTCAAGGCGGCGATGCTCGAGGCCGTCGACTTCGCCATCGACCGGGCCCACTGACCTCTCCGCACACGATGGCCGGCAAGCACGTTCTCGCCATCGACCAAGGCACCACCAGCACCCGCGCCATCGTCTTCGATGCCTCGGGGCGGCCCGTCGCGTCGGCGCAGAAGGAACTGCCGCAGATCTTTCCGAAGCCGGGCTGGGTCGAGCACGATCCGGAGGAAATCTGGTCGGCCACGGTCGAGGTCTGCCGCGGCGCAATGGCCAAGGCGAAACTGATGCCCGCTGATCTGGCTGGCATCGGCATCACCAACCAGCGCGAGACGACCGTCGTCTGGGATCGCGCCACCGGCAAGCCGATCCACAACGCCATCGTCTGGCAGGACCGCCGCACCACCGAGCGCTGCGCCGAGCTGAAGAAGGCAGGGCACGAGAAGGCGGTCACGGACAAGACCGGCCTGCTGCTCGATCCCTATTTCTCGGGCACCAAGATCGAATGGATCCTGAAGCATGTTGCCGGTGCACGGGCCGCAGCTGAGAAGGGTGCGCTCGCGGCAGGGACCATGGAATGCTTCCTGCTGTGGCGGCTGACCGGCGGCAAGGTCCACGCGAGCGACGCCACCAATGCGAGCCGCACGCTTCTACTCGATATCCGGACCGGGACCTGGGATCCCGACCTGATGAAGCTGCTGGGCGTGCCGGCGTCGCTGCTGCCGCGCGTCGTCGATTGCTCGGGCGAGCTCGGCGTCACGACGGCTGATTTTCTCGGCGCGCCCGTGCCGATCCTGGGCATGGCAGGCGACCAGCAGGCGGCCACCGTGGGTCAGGCGTGCATAAAACCCGGCATGATCAAGACGACCTACGGCACCGGCTGCTTCGCCTTGCTCAACACCGGCAGCATTGCCATGCATTCGCGTCACCGCCTGCTCACCACCATTGCCTATCAGCTCGAGGGGCGGCGGACCTATGCGCTGGAGGGCAGCATCTTCGTCGCTGGTGCGGCCGTGCAATGGCTGCGCGACGGCCTCGGCCTGATCGAAAAGTCGGGCGACATCGAGGCCCTGGCGGCACGTGCCCGCGAAGATCACGGCGTCTATCTGGTGCCGGCGTTCGTCGGCCTCGGCGCGCCGCACTGGGATCCCGATGCCCGCGGCGCACTCCTGGGCCTCACGCGTGATTCCGGCCCGGCCGAGATTGCCGCCGCCACGCTCGATTCGGTCTGCTACCAGACCCGCGACCTTGTCGACGCGATGCGGGGCGACGGCGCCCAGATCGACGACCTCAGGGTCGATGGCGGCATGGTCGGCAACGATCTGCTGATGCAGCGGCTGGCCGATACCGTCGGCACGCCCGTCGAACGCCCCAAGGTGACGGAAACCACCGCGCTGGGGGCTGCCTTCCTGGCCGGCCTGAAGGCCGGGCTGTGGCCGTCGCTCGAGGCGCTCTCCAAGACCTGGGCGCTCGACCGGGCTTTTCGGCCGGCCGAGGGCGCTGCTTCGCGCGACCGACGCTATGCCGGCTGGCAGGATGCCGTGCGGCGGGTGCGCACTTCCTGATTGCTGCCAACAGGCGCGGCCATTAG
The DNA here is from genome assembly GCA_029946105.1 of Reyranella sp. Classification (GTDB taxonomy): domain Bacteria; phylum Pseudomonadota; class Alphaproteobacteria; order Reyranellales; family Reyranellaceae; genus Reyranella. The sequence continues at coordinate 26,717 of JAQSDW010000054.1, forward strand.
GTTGCGCCCGCCATGCGAACCCGCCCGAATCCCGTCTATTGCGGCATCGACACGATCGATCTCGCCCAAGCCACCAAGCTCATCCAGAGCATCGCCGGGGGGCCGAAGCCGGCTGTCGGCGGCATCAAGCTGGGGCTGGAGTTCTTTCTGGCGCACGGCGCGCCGGGCGTGCGTTATGCCTTTCCGACGCCGGTGCGCGCCACCGGCGTGGGCTTCTTCCTCGATCTCAAGCTGCACGACATTCCCAACACCGTGGCCGGCGGCATCCGTGCGGTGGTCGAACTCGCCCCCACCTTCATCACAATCCATGCGAGCGGCGGACGCGAGATGATGAAGGCGGCGGTGGACGAAGCCGCTGCCCAGGCCGCCAAATTCAATGTCCTGCGGCCCAAGCTGCTGGGCGTCACGGTCCTCACTTCGCTCGATCGGTCCGACCTCGAGGCCACGGGCGTGAACGCCGATCCGTCGGACCAGGTGCTGCGGCTGGCCGCCCTGGCGCATGAGAGCGGGCTCGACGGTGTCATCTGCTCGCCGCTCGAGATCGCAGCACTCCGCAAGCAGTGCGGCCCGGACTTCGTCCTGATGGTACCCGGCATCCGGCCCATCGGCAGCGCCGCCAACGACCAGAAACGGGCCATGACGCCACGCCAGGCGGTTGACCTCGGCGCCACCAACCTGGTCGTCGGCCGGCCGATCTATCAGGCAACCGACCCGCGCGCGGCGGCCGAGGCCATTGCGCGTGAGGCTGGCGTCAACGACCTATGAGTGTCGAAGCCCCCGTGGAGGCCAAGATTTGCGGCCTGTCGACGGCGGAAACCGTCGATGCGGCAGTGCAAGGCGGCGCGCGCTGGGTCGGCTTCGTCACCTATCCACGCTCGCCGCGCCACATTTCGACCGATTTGCTGCGCACGTTGGGCGCGCGCGTGCCAAAGAGTGTCGGCCGCGTCGGCCTGTTCGTCGATCCCGACGACGCGCTGCTCGACGAGAGGTTGGCGACCGGCGCGATCGACATGTTGCAGCTCCACGGATCGGAGACGCCGGCGCGCGTGGCCGAGCTGAAGGCCCGCACCGGCAAGCCCGTGATGAAGGTGATCAAGGTCGCCGAGGCCGGAGACGTCGAGCAGGGCGTCGCCGCCTATGCCGGCGTTGCCGATCGCCTGATGTTCGAGCCCGCCGATGGGATCTTGCCCGGCGGCAATGGCAAGCCCTTCGACTGGACGATCCTGTCCGGACGCAAGGTCCCGGTGCCGTGGATTCTTGCGGGCGGACTGACGCCGGACAATGTCGCCGAGGCCGTGCGGGTTACAGGTGCACGCGCGGTCGATGTTTCCTCTGGCGTTGAATCGAGCCGGGGTGTGAAATCGATCGAACTGATTCGAGCCTTCCTCGACCGGGTGAAGGCGCTCTGAAGGGTAAAGTACATGAAGGTCGAGATGCGATTGAAGGAGCTCGGCATCGAGCTCACCAAGCCCACGACTCCGATGGGCAGCTACGTGAACGCCGTCCGCACCGGCAACCTGCTCTATCTCGCAGGCAAGGGCCCGGGCCTGCCGGGCAAGCCGCTGCCCGTGGGTAAGCTCGGCCGCGACTTCTCGATCGATCAGGGCTACGGCTTCGCGCGCGACACCGGCCTCAGCATTCTCGCCGCGCTCAAGGAAGAGCTGGGCGACCTCGACCGCGTGAAGCGCATCGTCAAGGTGCTGGGCATGGTCAATGCCACGTCCGAATACGGCAGCCAGCCGGAAGTCATCAACGGCTGTTCCGATCTCTTCGTCGAGGTGTTCGGCGAGCGCGGCCGCCACGCCCGCTCTGCGGTCGGCATGGGCTCGCTGCCGCGTGGCATTCCGGTCGAGATCGAAGTGATCGTCGAAATCGAGGACGCACCCGCCCCGCGCGCTGCCGCGGCCAAGCCGGCGGCCAAGCGCAAGGCGGCACCGAAAGCGAAGGCCAAGACCAAGTCGGCCAAGACCAAGAAGCGCTAGGGCTTTTGACCGACCCCTGTCGGGACTGCTAAGCCCGCCGTCCCGACAGGAACAGCAATGACCACCTCACCCAACAGTTTCCGTACCGGCCCCGACGAGCGCGGGCATTTCGGCATCTTCGGCGGCCGCTACGTCGCCGAGACGCTGATGCCGCTGATCCTCGAGCTGGAAAAGGCTTATAACGCCGCCAAGGCCGATCCGGCGTTCCAGAGCGAGCTCGACTATCTGCTGGAGCATTATGCCGGCCGGCCCAGCCCGCTCTATTTCGCCAAGCGCCTGACCGAGAAGCTGGGGGGCGCCAAAATCTACCTGAAGCGCGACGAGCTGAACCACACCGGCAGCCACAAGATCAACAACGTGCTGGGCCAGGTGCTGATGGCCAAGCGCATGGGCAAGACACGCGTCATTGCCGAAACCGGCGCCGGCCAGCATGGCGTGGCCACGGCCACGGCCTGCGCCCTGTTCGACATTCCTTGCGTCGTCTTCATGGGCTCGGTCGACGTCGAGCGCCAGTCGCCCAACGTCTTTCGCATGAAGATGCTGGGCGCCGAGGTGCGGCCGGTGACGGCAGGTTCCTCGACGCTGAAGGACGCAATGAACGAAGCGCTGCGCGACTGGGTGGCGACCTGCGAGAACACCTTCTACTGCATTGGCACCGTGGCGGGCCCGCATCCCTATCCGGCGATGGTGCGCGACTTCCAGTGCGTCATCGGCAACGAAACACGCCAGCAGATGATGAAGGCCGAGGGCCGGCTGCCCGACACGCTGGTCGCCTGCATCGGCGGTGGCTCGAATGCCATGGGCCTGTTTCATCCTTTTCTCGACGATCCGGGTGTTCGCATCGTCGGCGTCGAGGCGGCGGGTCACGGCATCGAGAGCGGCGAACACGCCGCGTCGCTCACCGGTGGCCGTCCCGGCGTGCTGCACGGCAACCGCACCTATCTGCTGCAAGACAAGGAAGGCCAGATCACCGAGGCGCATTCGATCTCGGCCGGTCTCGACTACCCCGGCATCGGTCCCGAGCATTCGTGGCTGAAGGAGAACGGCCGCGTCGAATATGTGTCGGCGACCGACACGGAGGCGCTCGATGCGTTCGGGGTGCTGTGCAAGCTCGAGGGTATCATCCCCGCGCTGGAGTCCTCACATGCGCTGGCGCACGTCATCAAGCTCGCTCCGACACTGCCCATGGACAATCTGCTGGTGATGAATCTCTCCGGCCGTGGCGACAAGGATGTGCCGCAAGTGGCCGCGCGCATGGGAATGAAGATCGAATCATGAGCCGCATTGCCAAGCGTTTCGCCCAGCTCAAGGCCGACAAGCGCGCCGGGCTCGTGACCTACGTCACGGCGGGCGACCCCGACGCCGATGTCAGCTACCAGATCCTGAAGGGACTGCCGGGTGCGGGCGCGGATCTGATCGAGTTGGGCATGCCCTTCACCGACCCGATGGCCGATGGTCCTTCGATCCAGCTCGCCGGACAGCGCGCGCTGAAGGCCGGGATGACGGTCGACAAGACCTTCGACATGGTGAAGCGCTTCCGTAAGGACACCGGCGACAACGACACGCCGATCCTGCTGATGGGCTACTACAATCTCGTCTACCAGCGCGGTCCGGAGAAATTCTGCAAGGATGCCGCCGCCGCAGGCGTCGACGGCTTCATCCTGGTCGACCTGCCGCCGGAAGAAGCCGACGAGCTGAAACCATTTGCCGCCGCCGCTGGCCTCGACACGGTACTGCTGACCGCGCCCACGACCGACGACAAGCGCCTGCCGGCGGTGCTGAAATACTCCTCGGGTTTCGTTTATTTCGTCTCAGTTCTGGGCATCACCGGCACCAGCTCGGCGACCGAAGAAGCCGTGCAGAACCATGTCGCGCGGCTGCGTCGTCACACCAAGCTGCCGATCGGTGTCGGCTTCGGCATCCGCACGCCGGACCAGGCTGCTGCCGTCGCGCGCCACGCCGATGCCGCTGTCGTCGGCACTGCGATCATCGACCGTGTTAAAGCGGGGCTGGACGACAAGGGCAAGGCCAAGCCCGATCTCGTGCCGGGCGTCTTCGCCTATATCAAGGCGCTGGCCGCTGGTGTCCGCGGCGTGCGCAAGGACTAGGCTTTCGCCTCTTCTTCGTCGTCGTCGAACAGAAGGTCGGCGACAAAGGAGTTGGTCTTGCGCTCCCAGCCGAAAGTCGAGGTCTGGCCGTGGCCGGGCACGAAGGTGACGTCGTCGCCCAGCGGCCACAGTTTCTTGCGGATTGAATGCAGCAGCTGCTCGTGATTGCCGCGGGGAAAGTCGGTGCGGCCGATCGAGCCCCGAAACAGCACGTCGCCCACGAAGGCGACCTTCGATGGGCGGTTCACGAACACGACGTGACCTGGCGTATGACCGGGACAGTGCACGACGTCGAGCGTCAGCTTGCCAAGCCTCACCTGCTCGCCGTCGTGCAGCCAGCGGTCGGGAACGAACGGTTTGTAGATCGGGAAATTGTACTTGGCGCCTGATTCAGGTAGCCCCTGGATCAGGAACAGGTCGTCCTCATGCGGACCCTCGATCTCGACGCCATAGTGCTCGGCCATGGTGCCGGCTGCCGATGCGTGATCGACATGGCCATGGGTCAGCAGGACCTTGGTGATCTTGATTCCCTGCTCGGCGATCGCCTGCTTCAGCATGTCGAAATCGCCGCCCGGGTCCACGGCGGTGCCCTCCATGGTCTCGTCGCACCAGGCGATGGAGCAGTTCTGCTGAAACGGTGTAACGGGGGCGATCAAGACCTTGAGCATGGGTCTGATCTAATACCTCCCGCCGATGGACGGAAGGGCGTATGGTGTTGGTCTCTTATGCGTCGGTGGCAATGAATTCGCGCCTCTTGCTGTGCCTTCTCGGGCTGATCGGTCTTCTGTCGTTGCCCGCGCAGGCCCAGATCGCGGCCGTGGCCTCGCCCTCGGGGCCGGTGCCCGCCGGTCCTTATGCCGTCGTCGATGTCGGGACGAGCGAGGTGCTGATGGACCGCAATGCCGGCGCCTATTGGTATCCGGCCTCGCTCACCAAGATGATGACGATCTATATCGTCTTCGAGGAATTGAAGGCCGGGCGCCTCACGCTCGCCACGCCGCTCGGCTTCTCCGAGAATGCCCGGGCCAAGGAAGCCTCCAAGCTGGGGCTTGCTCCCGGACAATCGATCACGGTGGAGCAGGGACTGCAGGCGCTCGTGGCCCACTCGGCCAACGATGTGGCTACGGCGTTCGGCGAGCAAATCTCGGGCTCGGAGGCCGTCTTCGCACAGCGCATGACCGATACGGCACGCCGGCTCGGCATGACGGCGACGACCTATCGCAATGCCAACGGCCTGCCCGACCCGGCGCAGATGACGACAGCGCGCGACACGGCAATCCTCGGCGTCGCGCTGGTGAAGGATTTTCCGCAGTACTACGGCTACTTCGGCACCAGGAATGTCATCATCGGCAAGCAGAAGGTCGGGCTCGGCGTCAAATTCCTCGACCTCTATTCACCTTATGCCGACGGCCTGAAGACGGGCTTTATTTGCGCCTCTGGCTTCAACATCGTGGGCAGCGCCGTGCGCGACGGGCGGCGGCTGGTCGCGGTGGCTTTCGGCTTTCGCGCGTCGGTTCTGCGCGATGAATTCCTGGTGCGGCTGTTCGACGAAGCGTTTGCCCTCAAGACCGGCGGCAACCGACAGAAGATCTGGCAGCTTCACAACGGCGGCGGCGGTCCGACGACGGTCCTGCCCTACGGCGAATGCGGTGCCATTCGCTATGAATTCCCGGGTGATGCGGCCTGGCTCGGCACCTACGGCGACTGGCGGACGGCGCGTACGGCCTTCGACAAGGGCCGGGCGGAGCTCGCGGCCCTGGGCTTCTCGCGGCTCGGCAAGGAGTGGATCCTGCCCGTGGCTGCGAACAAGGTCACCAAGCAGGCCGCCATCATCGCCGATCTCGAGCCCGCGGCGGCGGAGAAACTCTGTGCCGACTACCAAGCGAAGAAATTGTTCTGCCAGGTGAAGAAATCCGGGGAAATAGTGCCGCCATTCGGCGGATTCTGGCGCTGATGCTGGTCGCCCCGATCTTGGCCGGCCCGATCTTGGCCGAGAGGGCCATTCGTGCGATACCGCCGCCATGAACTGGCTGACCAATTTCGTCCGGCCCAAGCTGCGCGCGCTGGTCGCCCGCAAGGAAGCGCCCGAGAATCTCTGGCTGAAGTGCCCGAAGTGCGAACAGATGCTGTTCATGCGCGATTGGGAGGCCAACCAGGAGGTTTGCAACCACTGCGGCCACCATATGCGGCTGCGGCCGCTGAAGCGCCTGCCGCATCTTTTCGACGAGGGCCGCTACGAGCTGCATCCCCTGCCGCGCGTCACCGCCGACCCGCTGAAGTTCCGCGATACCAAGCGCTATGACGCCCGCCTGAAGGAAGCCCAGGCCAAGGCCGAAGGCACGACGGATGCGCTGGTGGTGTCGAGCGGCCCGATGGGCGGCCGCATCGCCATCGTGGCGCTGCTCGATTTCGGCTTCATGGGCGGATCGATGGGCACCGCGGTGGGCGAGGGGCTGGTGATGGCGGCCGACCTTGCGGTGGCACGCAAGGCGCCGCTGATCGTGTTTTCGGCCTCGGGCGGCGCCCGCATGCAGGAGGGTATCCTGTCGCTGATCCAGCTCACCCGCACCACGATCGCGGTGCGCAAGGTGAAGCAGGCGGGCCTGCCCTACATCGTCGTGCTGACCGATCCCACGACCGGCGGCGTGTCGGCATCGTTTGCCATGCTGGGCGACGTCCATATCGCCGAGCCCGATGCCATCATCGGCTTCGCAGGGCCGCGCGTTATCCAGGACACCATCCGCCAGGAATTGCCGGCCGGCTTCCAGCGCTCCGAATATCTGCTCGAGCACGGCATGGTCGATGCCGTCGTGCATCGCCACAAGCTGCGCGAGACGTTGATCCGCCTTACTTCCTTGTTCATGGATCCCCTCGTCTCGGAAGATCGCGGCCCCGCCGTCGCGGTCCGCTAAGCCTCGATCCGCCGAGCCCGCCATGACCGATCCGATCCTGGAGCGCCTCACGCGGCTCTATCCGCGCTCCATCGACCTCGGCCTCGATCGGATCGAGCGGCTGCTGGCCGAGATCGGCTCGCCCCACAAGAAGCTGCCGCCGGTCGTCCACGTCGCCGGCACCAACGGCAAGGGCTCCCTGGTCGCCTATCTGCGCGCCATGTCGGAAGCGGCGGGTTATCGCGTGCACGTCTACACCTCGCCGCATCTCGTGCACTTCAATGAGCGCATTCGCGTGGCCGGGCGCTTGATCGAGAACCATGAGCTCGATGCCATCATGACGGAATGCGAGGAGGTCAACGCCGGCAAGCCCATCACCTTTTTCGAGATCACCACGGTGGCCGCCTTATTGGCGTTTGCCCGCATCCCGGCCGATCTTGCCATCCTCGAGGTGGGGATGGGTGGCCGGCGGGACACGACCAATGTCGTCGATCCCACGCTTTCGGCCATTACGCCGATCGGCTACGACCATACGGGCTTCCTCGGCGACCGGCTGGAAAGCATCGCCGGCGAAAAAGCCGGTATCCTGAAGCATGCTGTGCCGGCCGTGATCGGGCGTCAGCGCGAGGTGAGTGCCGAGGTCATTGCCGCCGAGGCGGCCAAGCTCGCGGTGCCGCTCTTCCGCATGGGGCGCGAATGGCAGATGACGCCGTCGACCAGCGGCTTTCGCTACGAGAGCGACCTGCTCGGCCTCGACTTGCCGGCGCCAGCACTGGCGGGCGCACACCAGCTCGACAATGCGGCAACGGCCGTGGCCTGCATCGAACGCCTGCGCGCGGCCCGCTTCGACATCGGCGACAAGGCCATCCGCAGCGGACTGAAATCGGTCGAGTGGCCCGCGCGACTGCAGCGGCTTACCCGCGGCCCACTGGTCGAGGCGTTGCCGCCGGGCTGCGAGCTGTGGCTCGACGGTGGCCACAACGAGGATTGCGGCCTGGCGCTGGGACGCATGGCCAGCGACTGGGCCAAGGAGCCGGCACCGCTGCCGCTCTTCCTCGTGTTTGCAATGCAGACGACCAAGGACGCTTCGGGTTTCCTGCGACCGCTCAGCCGCCACGCCCTGGCCGCGCGGGCCGTGCCATTCCCGGAAGGCCACGCCGCCTACACGCCAGTCGAGGCCTGCACCAAGGCAGCCGAGGTCGGCCTCGATTGCGTGCCCGTAAACGACATCGGCGCGGCGCTGGAGGACCTGTTGGCCACCCAGCCCGCGCCGATGCGCATTCTCATTTGTGGTTCGCTCTACCTCGCGGGCACCGTATTGGCCCGCAACGGCTGACCCTTCGGCGCGCGCGACTGCGTCGCGCCCCTCAGGGCAGAGCTATGCCGCTGAGACGACGGTGTTGATCCAGCTCACCAGCTTCTGCTTGGGCTCGGCGCCGATCTTGGTCGCGGCGACCTGACCGTTCTTGAACAGCAGCAGCGTGGGGATCGAGCGCACCCCATAGCGCGTCGGCACCATCGGATTTTCGTCGATGTTGACCTTCACGACCTTGAGCTTGCCGTCCATGTCCTTGGCGATGTCCTCGAGTGAGGGGCCGATCATGCGGCAGGGGCCGCACCACTCGGCCCAAAAGTCGACGAGGACGGGCGTATCGGACTTCAGGACTTCCTGCTCGAAGGAAGCATCGGTAGCTTTAATGGTCATGGTGGGTTCTCCCGAAAACAAAACAGACCGGTCGAATGGACCGGCGCCGCCCTTGCTCGGAAGCTAGGAAGCGAAGCCGCGCGAGTCAAGGTGCGGCAGCATAAGGCATTGATTTATCTAAGATTTCTCCGTCGATCTCCATCAGCCGGGGGGCGGCTGTCCACAGCAGGAAAGCCCGTACCGGCCGACCGGGATAGATCGCCTGGAGAAGGCTTCGATAGAGCGCGAGCTGGCGGCGGTAGGCGAGCGCCACGCCTGAGGCGTCCGCGGGTGGCGGCCGGTTGGTCTTGTAGTCGACGATCAGGACTTCTCTGTCGGAAACGGCGAGCCGGTCGACCTGGCCGCTGACGGTGAAGGTGCCGCGCGGCGTCTGCACGGTGCCGATCAGGGGCACCTCGGCGCGCGAGTCCGCGGCGAACAGCGCGGCATGCGCGGGCGCCTCGGTCACGGCGAGGGCCTCTCGCGCCCAAAGATCGATCGTCTCGGCCGCCAATCCATGGGCCGGCTGCGCCAGGAAGCGTCGCGCTGCCCCGGCGCGCTCCACCGGCACGATCGCCGGCAGATGCCGCAGCAGTTCATGGATGAGCACGCCGCGCCTCCAGCGGTCGGACGCCTCGCTGGCAAGGGGACTGAAGGGTGGGTTTTCGCTCGCTGCCTCGTCGGGCAGAGGTTGCGAGGGTGCGAGCGGGGTCGGTGGATCCGGCTCAGTGGGGGCGACCTGGCGCGACCAGCTCGGCAGCGAATGCGGGGCGGCGAGCGGCAGCTCCTCCTGGACGCCGGCGGGTATGCGGCCTTCGCCGATCAGTTCGTAGCCGTCGCCTTCCCAACCCTCGACACCGAGCGGTCCGCTGGAAAAATCGAACGAGCGCTTGATGGCGCGACCGCGCGGTTGCTCGACATCGGAAGAGATGTCGGCGGCGACGCTGGCCTCCAGGCCGGCGGCGATACGGTCGTACCAGCAGCCGGCATCCTGTGGTCGCGTGCCGATCCAGCCACCGACATAGAGCCGGTCCTCGGCCCGGGTCATGGCAACGTAGAGAATGCGATTTTGCTCCTCCATCGAGTGCGCCCGCATCTCGGCACGCCAGGCGCGCGCGGCTTCGTTGGCATCCTCGCTGCGCGCCACCCATAGGCGTGCGTCACCGTCGGCCGCGGTCAGCAAACGCTCGTTGCTCTGGGGCACCCGCGTGGTGTCGGGCAGATAGACGATCGGCGCCTGCAGCCCCTTGGCCGCATGCACGGTGAGGATACGAACCTCGCGGCGTCGATTGGCGTCGAGGTCGCGCTTGATGTCGGCGCCGCCCGCTTCGAACCAGCGCAGGAAGCCCTGCAAGGACCCCGCCTCGGCACGCTGGTATTGCAGCGCGCGGGCCAGCAGCTCGTCGATCGGATCGACAGCTTCGCGTCCCAGACGTTCCAGTAGGCGCTCGCGGCCACCCTCTGGGCCGAGCACGGTGGCGAAGAAATCGAAGGGTGTCGTGTAGTCGGCCCGCGCCAGCCAGGTCGCGAGACGCTGGTGCGCGGCGGCAAACTGCAGATCCTCGGCGGCCCGCCGGCGCAGCTCGCGCCACAACCGGCCCGGCCGGTTCCAGGCGAGGCGGAACAGCGCCTCCTCGTCGAGGCCGACCAGCGGCGATTTCAGCAGACTCGCCAGATTGAGGTCGTCCTGCGGCAGCAGCACGAAGCGGGCGAGGGCGAGCAGATCCTGGATCGACAGTTCGCTGCCGAGGTCGAGCCGATCGACGCCGGCCACCTCGATCTCCTCGCGCTTCAGCGCTTTCACCAGCGACGTGACGAAGGCGTTCCGTCGGCGGACCAGCACCATGAAATCGCCGGCATTGAGCAGCTTGCCGGTGCTCGAGCGGCGCTCGTGGCCGATCAGGCTCTTGGCGTGGAGCGCGATCAACCGCGCCAGGCGCTCGTGCGACGGCGCCAGCAAGCCGGGATCGGCATCGAGATCGGTGGGATCGGCCTCGCTCCTGGCGCCGCGCACCAACGGCCATAGCTCGACCTTGCCAGGCTGACCGGTTCGGCTGGGCAAGTGGATGACGCTGCCCGCGTCGCCCAGGCCTCGCGCGGCCGCCTCTTCGCCGAACACCCAGTCGACGGCGTCGAGTACGGCCGACGTCGAGCGGAACGACACGACAAGGTCGACCGACTGGAACGTCATCTGCGCCGCGGCGCTGCGCTCGGCGAACCAGACGCGCATGTCGGCGAGCTTGCGCGGGTCGGCGCGCTGGAAGCCGAAGATCGACTGCTTGGTGTCGCCGACGGCGAATATCGTGCGCCGGCGATCGACCGCGCCGGCACCGACGAAGAATTCCTCGGTCAGGCGGCGGATCACTTCCCACTGGTCGGGATTGGTGTCCTGCGCCTCGTCGACCAGGACATGGTCGATACCGCCGTCGAGCTTGTAGAGCACCCACGCGGCACTATCGGCGCGCTCCAGCAGACGCCGCGTGGCCACGATCAGGTCGTCGTAGTCGAGTGTCGCGCGCCGGCGCTTGCCGCGGGCGTAGCGCTCGACGATGTCGAGGCCGAGTTGCAGCAGCGCCAGGGTGAGTTCGATCAGTGCCGCGGCCCGGATCGCCTCGTGCGCCACCTGCAGCCGGTCGCTTTCGGTGCGCAGCACGGCATCGATGTCAGACATCGCCGTGACGGCGGCCTTGCCGGCGATCTTCTTGCGCGGCTTGCCCTGCTGGGTGAAGAACACGGCGCGATAGCCGTCGAGCAACGCCGGCCGGGCGTCGGGTTGGTCGAGCCACTGCAGGATCAGCTCGCTATAGGCCTTGTTTTCCTTTTCGCCCCGGGCCAGCGCGCGCGCGGCCTGGCGTAGTCCGCTGCCGTCGAAAGCGCCGTCGGCACAGAGAGCCGCGACCAGCGCGCCCGTGGTGGCCTCGGGTGAGACACCCAGCGAACTGGCGAGCCGTAGCCGTTCGCGCGCCAGGCCGGTATCGCCACCGATCCGCGACAGCAGCCAGGCGCGCTCACCCAGCAGCTTCTTCATCAACTCGTCGTACTCGACGATGGAGATGCGGCCGGCGACGGCGGCCAACGCGTCGCGCAGCCCCGGCGGCGCATCGCGACGGGCGAGGGCGGCCATCTGCTCGTCCTGCGCCTGCTTCAGGATGGTGCCGGCTTCGCCCTCGTCCAGCACCTCGAAGCCGGGCGCCACGCCCGCTTCCAATGGGAAGCGCTTCAACAGCGCCTGACAGAAGGCGTGGATCGTCAGGATGTTGATGCCACCCGGCGCGTCGAGCACGCGGGCGAACAGACGGCGGGCGATCACGCGCTCCTCTGCCTCCGGCGCCCGGTCGATCAGCTTGGCGATCTCCTTGTCGAGATCGGCTTCCTCGGCCAGTGCCCAGCGCCCGAGCTGGGCAGCCAGGCGATTGCGCATCTCGGCCGCGGCGGCCTTGGTGAAGGTGAGGCAGAGGATGCGTTCGGGCTTCACGCCGGCCAGCAACAGGCGGGTCACGCGATCGGTCAGCACCTTGGTCTTGCCGGTGCCGGCGTTGGCCTCGACCCAGGCCGATTGCGCGGGCGAGGTCGCCTTGCGCTGGTCGGCCGTGGCCATCGTCACGGGATCGAGGCCAAGCGTGCTCATGCGACGACGCTCATTCGTCGCTCCCGCCCGTGGTCGACCATTCGGCCACGCGTTCGAGGTGTTCGTAGTCGTTGAAGTGCGGGACGAATTCCGGCTGTGGCAGCGCGACGTACGGCATGCCGGCATTGGCGTAGCGTTCGGCCATCTTCTCGACCAGGGCCAGCATCGCGGGGATCAGCTTTGTAGCACCCTTGATATCCTTGATCTCGCCGCCATCGCCCAGGCCATTGGCGCGCCAGTAGGTGAGGATGACTTCGTCGGCCTTGCCCTTGAGCTTCTTGAATCCACCCGCTTCGGCGATTGCCGCTTCGAGCAGGAGCTGAGGCGCGAAGAGGGCGTCCAGTTCACGGGTCGTGGGCACGCGGCCGGTCTTGTAGTCGATCACCTCCCATACGCCGGGGCCGAGCTCGTCGATACGGTCGGCGATGGCGGTGATGGTGAGGGAGTGATTACGCGGACCGACTTTAAGCGTGCCCTGGGTTTCGCCGTCGAGCAGGCGCACACCGGCGGCCCGGCGGTTGTTCTCCTCACCCACGAACCAACGCGCCAGCCGCTGGAAGCGCGGCCACCAGAAGGCGCGCTCGGCCGGCGCGGTCAGGAGTTCGCCGAGATGCTCCTCGCCGATCGCCTCGAGGCGGCGGACGGCGTCGCCCGGCAACAGACCCGAGGGATGCTGCTTCAGGAAGTCGTCGAGCGCGGCATGCAGCGCCGAGCCGCGTTCGGCCGCGCCCAGCTCGGCTTCCAGCGGATCAAGCAGACGCAGCTTCAGGATCTGCCGCGCGTAGAGGCCGTAGGGATCGCGCCGCCACTGCTCGATGCTGGAGACCGAAAGCTGCGTCGGGCGCGCCGCCAGCGGCGGCCGCGGGGCGGGGCGGGGCCAGGGCTTGTAGGCCGCCGGCCGATCGATCGCCTCGGCCCAGTCGATATAGCGCCGGCCGCGCTGGATATAGTTGGGCGGCGGTTCGGCGGCGTTGGGGTCGTGACCCAGCAGCGCATCGAGCCGCGCCAGCCAGCGTGACGAAACGGTGGGCGCACCGCCTTCGCGCTCGGCGCGGGTCAGCAGCACATGGTCGGCGGAGAGTGCCGCGACAAAATCGTGCGCGGACAGGCCGATGCGGCGCTCCGGTTGCGGCAGGCCGAGCGCGCCGCGCATCGGTCGATTGAGCCATGGCCCGGTTTCGACGGACGGTGGCCAGCTCCCCTCGTTGAGGCCGCCGAGCACCAGCAGATCGGCGCACTGTAAGCGGGCTTCGAGGGGACCCCAGATCGAGAGGCGAGGATGGCGGCCGTAGCGCGGTCGGATCATGGCGGGCGCCAGCATGGCCGCCAGCAGCCCCGTCCACTCGCCGCCGTCGATGGATGGCTGATTGCGCCAGGCACCGCGCAGTCGCGCAAGCGTCTCGGCCAGCGCTTCGCCCGCTTCGCCGCGCCACACCGTGTCGGCCGACGACAGCATCTCGGCCGCCGCGATGGTGGCATCGAGCAGGGCATCCGGCGCGGCGCCCTCGGCCATCAGCACGGCAAGTCCTGAAGTCGCGGCGTCGAGCCGATCGATCAGGGCGAGGGCGGCATCGGCGTCGGCATCATCGTCCTTGTGCCGGTTGGCGATGATCCGCCGCACGCTGTCGAGACCGGCAGCGGGCTTCAGGCCGCGCAAGTACTTGCGGTCGAGACGGCGTGCAACGTCGAGCAGATCGGCGCGTGGCTGGCCGAGCGTGCAGAACGGATGCTTCAGCAGCGCCAGCAGATCGACGGGGCCAAAGCCGCCGTCGACGGCCGCGACCAGCGCGCGCAGCAAGGTGGCGGGTGGCGTGTCGGCAAGCGGCGTGCCGGCGGAATCGTCGATCTCGATGTCCCACCGCTTCAGCTCGGCTGTGACCCGTCGCGCCAGATCCCGGTCGGGCGTGATCAGCGCGGCCGTGCGGCGCGGCTGCCCTTCCACGACATTCAGCGCTTCGCGGAGCGCGAGGGCGATCACGACCGCCTCCTGATGCGAGGTGGCGCAGTCGGCGCGGGCGACATGGTCGAGTGCCGCGGGATCGGGCCGCGACCAGGCCTCGCTGGTCTCCGCCGGCCGCATCAACTCTGCCACCAGCATCCGACGCGCGCGGCCGATGCCTTTGCCGAGCCAGTCGGGCACGGCCGACCGCTCGACGCCCAAGGCGCCCAGGAGTTCATGCAGGCCGAACTGCGGATGCGAGGCATCGAGCTTCTGCCAGCTCTCCTCGTCCATCTCGCGATCGAGGCCGGGCAGGACGACGGCGCCCTGCGGCAGTTGGGCGATGACGCCAAGCAGCGCCCGTGTCGCCGGTTGCGATCCGGTCGAACCGGCGGCGATCACCGGTGTCGTGGGCGGCGTCGCCTGCCAACGCGCGGCCTGGGCACGGATGGCGCGGCTGCGTCGTTCGATGGCGTCGATTTGCCCGCGCTCGGCCAGCATCGCCGGCCACGCCGTGCCGACGATGTCGAGGAAGGTGATGGTCCGCCGCCAGTGCTCGGCGAAATTACCGGTGACGAGATCAGCCAGGCGTTCGAAACCCACGCCCTCGACCGCCAGCTCGTCGAGCAGGCGGCCCAGCTCGCGCGCGAGCTTCAGCGCCTGTGCGGCCGATTGTGCGATGGGATGGCCCTTATCGTCCCTGAAGGCGGCCACGAGCCGTGCCAGCAACGCCTCGCGTTCCGTGGGGTCAATGGCCGGCGGCAGGGCGAGGGCGGTGTCGTCGCCCGGCGACAGATCCCATTCGCTGTCGTCGACATCGCCGAGTGGCGCCATGCGCGGCAGAATTGTGGGCTTGCCGTCCGACGCCCGGAGAAAGGCCTCGCGCAGCGCCCGGACCGAGCGGCGGGTCGGCACCAGGATCAGGACATCGGCCAGGCCGAGGGGATCGTGGCCGTACTTCGCCAGCACCCCCAGCGCCAGCTCGTCGGCGAACCGCTGGTCGATGCCGATGGTGAAGACGCCCTTCATCCCATCACGCGTTCTGCTTCGGCCAGTGCTGCCGGCGTGCCGACGTGAAACCAGTCGCCGTCGTGCACCAGGCCGTAGAGCCGGCCGGCGGCCTCGGCGCGATTCCAGAGTTTCAGCAGCGAGAACGGCCCCTCGGCGGTGCCGTTGAACAGGCTGGGCTCGCAGACCGAGATGCTGGCAAAGAGATAAGGTGCGGTCTCGGCCGTGCCGCGATGGCGCACATGCCCATCGGGCTCGAGATAATAGTCACCGCGGTCCTTCTCTTCGCGGCCGATCGCCGTTGCCAGTGGATGCAGCAGCAGCAGCGCGTCCATGCGCCGGGGATCCCAGGTCGCCTGCAGGCGTCCCAGCATCGACTCGGGCCCGTCGCGCCACAGGCCATCGCCGTTCAGGACGAAGAACGGACCGTTGCCCAGCAGGGGCAGGGCGTTGCGGACGCTGCCGCCGGTCTCCAGCAGATGGTCCTCGGCAACGATGCGGGCGCGGCCGCGCAGGCGGTCGGCGATCTGGCTGCCGAGGTGATGCACGTTCACCACGATGTTCTGCACGCCGTGCCGCTGCAGCCGGTCCATCGCCCGCTCGATCATCGAACGGCCGGCGACGGGGATCAGCGGCTTGGGCGTGCGGTCGGTCAGCGGCCGCATGCGCTCGCCACGGCCAGCGGCCAGGATCATCGCTGTTCTAATCATGACTCACCAATGCGCCGTCGCGGCGGCGGTAACAACCGGTCGACCCACAGGCGCAAGGGCGCCAGGGCTTCGTGTTGCAGGGCGCTTTCGAACATCCGCCAGACGCGCGGTAAATGAGGCAGGTAGTCGGGCTTGCCGTCGCGTTTCAGCAACCGCACGAACAGTCCGATGATGCGCGCATGGCGCTGCGCCGCCATCAGCGCAAACCCGGTCCGGAAGCCCGCGGCGTCGGCCAGCCCGGTCTCGCCGATGTAGCGCGCCAGGCAGGCCGCATGCACGGCCGGCGGCACGTCGCGTCGGGCGTCCTCGATCAGCGACACCAGGTCGTAGGAAGGATGGCCACGCTGGGCATCCTGGAAGTCGAGCAGGCCGCAGGCTTTCACGCCGGGGCGCGCCGGCAGCCACAGCAGGTTGTCCTTGTGGTAGTCGCGCAGCAGCAGGGCATCGGGCGTCGAGGGCAGCGCGGCGAGGCACTCCTTCCACGCAGCAATGTAGCCGGCGGTCTCTTCCGGTGGCGTGGGCTTACCGGTTGCGGCCGGCAGATACCATTCCGGCAGCAGCATCGCCGCCTCGATCAGCGCGTCACCGGCGTAGGCGCCGAGCCCCGGCAGCAGCGCGCGGTCGCCGGCGCGATATAGCTGAACCAGCACGTCGGTGGCGCGGGTATAGAGCTCACCCTCGTCGCCACCCGAGGCCAGCACGCGGGCATAGGTATCGTCGCCCAGGTCTTCCAGCAGCAGGAAGCCGTGTTCGGCATCCTCGGCCAGGATCTGCGGCGCGCTCAAGCCGAGCGCGATCAGGTGGCGGCCGATGCGGACGAAGGGCCGCACATCCTCCTGCGGTGGGGGCGCATCCATGACGACTGCCGACTCGCGCGGCCGGCTCAGCCTGAAGTATTTCCGGAACGAGGCATCGCCGGCCAGCAGGCGCTCGCCGGCATCGGCCCAGCCGGCGCCGCGCACAAATTCGGCGCGTCGCAGATCGCGTTCAGATTTCGCCAAGACGAGACTCTCCCTCGAGGGTCGCGCGCCGCCCCTCGCCTTCAATCGACAGCGTTACCGTGAGCCGTTCGGACGGCAGCAGGGCCCCCAACCGTTCCGCCCATTCCACCAACGCGATGCCCTCGGCCCGCGCTTCCTCCCAGCCCAGCTCGAAGACCTGCTCGGGCGCCTCCAGCCGGTAGAGATCGAAGTGCCAGAAGACCCCGCGCGGCGTCTCGTAGACCTCGGCCAGGGTGAAGGTCGGGCTGGGCACCACCAGCGCCGGCTCGCCCGCGGCCGCCCGCAGGATGGCGCGGGCGAGCGTGGTCTTGCCGGCGCCGAGACCGCCTACGAGCGCCACGACATCGCGCGGTCTCAGGCGCTCGGCCAAGGCCGCGCCCAGCCGCTCGGTGGCGGCTTCGTCTGGAAGAGGCAAAGAAAAAGTCGGCATCTTTCGATGCCGACTTTTAGCATGCCATGGTCCGAAGAGGGCCTGTGGGCGGTTAGTAGCGGTACAGGTCGCCCTTGAACGGGCCCGTTTCCGGCACGCCGATGTATTTGGCCTGGTCGGGCCGGAGCTTGGTCAGCTTGGCGCCGACCTTCTCGAGGTGGAGCGCGGCGACCTTCTCGTCGAGGAACTTGGGCAGCGTGTAGACCTGCTTCTCGTACTTGCCGGGGTTGGTCCAGATCTCGATCTGGGCCAGCGTCTGGTTCGAGAACGAGGCCGACATCACGAAGCTGGGATGCCCCGTGGCGTTGCCGAGATTCACCAGGCGGCCTTCCGACAGCACGATGATGCGCTTGCCGTCGGGGAACTCGACCTCGTCGACCTGCGGCTTCACGTTGTGCCACTTGAAGTTACGCAGGCTGGAGATCTGGATCTCCGAGTCGAAGTGGCCGATGTTGCAGATGATGGCGCGGTGCTTCATCGCCTTCATGTGGTCGAGCGTCAGCACGTCGACGTTGCCGGTGGCGGTGACGAAGATGTCGGCGCGCGGGGCGGCATCTTCCATGGTCACGACCTCGTAGCCTTCCATCGCCGCCTGCAGGGCGCAGATCGGATCGACCTCGGAGACCATGACGCGGCAGCCGGCCTGGCGCAGCGAAGCAGCCGAGCCCTTGCCGACGTCGCCGAAGCCCGCGACCATCGCCACCTTGCCCGACATCATCACGTCGGTGCCGCGGCGGATGCCGTCGACCAGCGATTCACGGCAGCCGTAGAGATTGTCGAACTTCGACTTGGTGACCGAGTCGTTGACGTTGATGGCCGGCCACAGGAGCTTGCCTTCCTTCGCCATGTTGTAGAGGCGGTGTACGCCCGTGGTCGTCTCTTCGGTGACGCCCTTGATGGAGGCGCCGAGCTTGGCGTACCAGCCGGGCTTCGCCTTGTTGGTCTTGGCGATCACCTTGTAGAGGACTTCCTCTTCCTCGTTGGTCGGGTTGGCGAGCAGCGACGGATCCTTCTCCGCGCGGGCACCGAGATGGACCAGCAGGGTGGCGTCGCCGCCGTCGTCGAGGATCATGTTCGGCTCGCCGCCGTCGCCCCATTCGAAGATCTTGTGGGTGTAATCCCAGTATTCCTCGAGGCTCTCGCCCTTGATCGCGAAGACCGGCGTGCCGGCCTTGGCAATGGCCGCGGCGGCATGATCCTGCGTCGAGTAGATATTGCACGAGGCCCAGCGCACGTCGGCGCCCAGCGCCTTCAGCGTCTCGATCAGCACGCCGGTCTGGATGGTCATGTGCAGCGAGCCCGCGATGCGCGCGCCCTTCAGCGGCTTCTTGGGGCCGTATTCCTTGCGGATCGACATGAGGCCGGGCATCTCGGTCTCGGCCATGTCGAGTTCCTTGCGGCCCCAGTCGGCGAGCCCGATATCCTTGACGATGTAATCCTGGGCCATGTGGCGCTCCTGAAGTGCGGCTGAGGGGAAGCGGGCGTGTCATATCAGCGGCCCGGCACGGCCTCAACGCGTCGTATGCTCATATAAGCAAGAATTTATGGGCAGATAACCGGCGCTTTATGCCGGAGGCCCAACCGGCTCAATCTTCGCCGAATTTGCCCTCAACCAGGGCGGAAAGGGCCGCCATGGCCTCGACGGCTTGCCGGCCGGAGCAGGCAATCTCGATTTCGCTGCCGATTCCGGCGCTCAGCATCATCAGCCCCATGATCGACAGGCCGGAGACTTCCTGGCCCTTGAAGCCGACGCGGACCGTCGAATCGAACTGGCCGGCGGTGCGCACGAACTTGGCGGCGGCCCGCGCGTGCAGGCCGCGCTTGTTGGCGATCCCCAGGGTCCTGCGGAGTGCTCCGATGCCGGCGTCTGCCGCGCCTTGCGACGCGGTATCGCTCACGAAGCTTCCTTCGCCAGGATACGGGAGGCGACGGTGATGTATTTGCGGCCTGCTTCCTGCGCCATGCGTACGGCTTCGGCAATCGGCCGGGTGCGGACGCTGGCGAGCTTGACCAGCATCGGCAGATTGACGCCGGCCAGGACCTCGATGTGGGCCTGCTCCATGATCGAGATCGCGAGATTGGAGGGCGTGCCTCCGAACATGTCGGTCAGGACGATGACACCATCGCCGGTGTCGCAGGCGCGGGCGCGCTCGAGAATTTCAGCGCGCCTCTTTTCCATGTCGTCGTCGGCGCCGATGCAGACTGTCGAGACGCATTGCTGCGGACCAACGACATGCTCGAGCGCAGCCAGAAATTCGCGCGCCAGATTGCCGTGGGTCACCAGTACGATACCAATCATTCGTCCCCGTCCGGTTTACCCCGTGCCGTCAGGCCCCCCGGCCCCCTCGGCGTCTCGGTGGGTGAGATTGACCGAGCGGCCGGCGCCGCGCAACCAGTCTGCCAGCACTTCGGCCAGGGCAACCGAGCGATGGCGGCCGCCGGTGCAGCCGACGGCAATGGTCAGGTAGCTTTTGCCTTCTGCGTCAAAACGCGGCAGCAGGGGCCCGATCAGGCCCTGCAGGTGCTCAACGAAGGGCTTGTAGTCGGGATCGGTGGCCACGTAGGCCGCGACCGCCGGGTCGCGGCCGGTCAGCGGCTTCAGCGTCGGCTCATAGTGCGGGTTCTTCAGGAAGCGAGCATCGAACACCAGGTCGGCTTCGCGCGGCAGGCCGCGGCGGAACGAGAACGACATCACCGACAGGCGTGTGCCGACCCGCAGTCCCAGGGCGAAATGGCCGGCCAGCAACTGCTTCAGCGCATGCGGCGTCAGGGACGAGGTGTCGACCACGAGGTCGGAGATATCACGCATCCATCGAATTTGACGGCGCTCCTCGACAATGCCGTCCATCACCGGCCGGTCCGGCGCCATCGGATGGGGCCGTCGCGATTCGGTGTAGCGTCGCTGAAGCACTTCGGTGTCGCACTCGAGAAACAGGAGATTCACATCGAGGTCGGCGCGTTGACGGAGCTTCTGGACGCGGTCGACGAGTTCCCGCGGGTCGAAGCCGAACGTACGGGTGGCGACGCCGAAGGCGAGGGGCGGAGCGGCCGATCCCAAACCGCTGGAGGTCGAGCGCATCAGATCGCCGAGTAAGGGCAGGGGCATGTTGTCGACCGCCACGTAGCCCATGTCTTCGAGCGCGTTCAGCGCCGTCATGCGGCCGGCGCCGGACAGACCTGTCACCAGGACGAACGGTCGGCGAAGGGTCGCGTCGGGCGGCAATGAAGGTGAGGGACTGTCTGGCATCGGGGAACCGGCCGCGATCATGCGGCGGCGGTTCGGCCCAAGGCAAGGCGCAACTTGGCCGGGGCTGAAGCCTCGAATGGCGCCAGGGCGAGTACCGGCAGGTCGACGCCCAGCACGGTCTCCGTGGCGGGTTCGGGCAACCGCTCGATGCGGTCGGGCGGCACCAGATCGATCACCAGCGACAGCGGTGCCCGCGACAACAACTGGCCGCGCGACAGCCTGAGGATTCCGACACCGCGCACTTCCATCAGACCGGCGAGGGCGGCGGGCGCGGCCGCCAACAACGCCCGTCCGCGCCGCGTGATCCGGGTCTGGTCGTCGGCCACCAGGCGTCCGCCAGCCTCGATCAGGCGCAGCGCCAGATCGGACTTGCCGGAACCCGAGGGACCGCGCAGCAGTATCGCCCGCCAGGCCCGGACGGCCGTCGTTCCGGGTGGCCGGAGCGCCACGCAGGTGGCATGCACGACCACGGTCATTTGCGGCACGGTCATTGCGGCATGGTCATTTGCGGACGTTGGCGGCCGGCACGCGGATCGTGAAGCGCGCGCCCAGGATTCTTCCGTCCGGTGCGCGGCGGTTGGTGGCGGAGATCGAGCCGCCGTAGGTTTCCATGATCTGCCGGCAGATCGAGAGGCCCAGTCCTGAGTGCTGGCCGAAATGCTCCATCGGACGCTCCGAATAGAAGCGCTCGAAGATCGATTCGAGATTGTCCTCGGGAATGCCCGGCCCTTCGTCGTCGATCGTGACGACGAACGGTCCGCTGCGCGGCTCGCGTCCCAGTTCGACGACGATGCGCGATCCGGACGGGCTGAACGACAATGCATTGTCGATGACGTTGCGAAACACCTGACCGTAGCGGCCATCGTGGCCGTGCGCGGCGAAGGGCGGGTTGGCGGCGACGCGGAAGTCGACCTCTACCCCGGCCTTCTGCCCGGCGCTGATCGCATAGTGGCCGGCCATGTCGGCCAGGAGCCCGTGGAGGTCGACGGGTTTGACCTCGCCGCGCATCAGTTCGGCGTCGAGCCGCGAGGCGTCCGATATGTCGGAGATCAGCCGGTTCAGCCGATTGATGTCGTCCATGACGATGGCCATCAGCCTGTCGCGGCGCTCGGTGTCGAGGTCGGGCCGGGCCGCCATTTCGATGGCGGAACGCAAGGAGGTGAGCGGGTTCTTGAGTTCGTGTGCGACGTCGGCGGCAAAACTCTCGATGGTGTTGATGCGCTGCCAAAGCGCGTCGGTCATCGAGCGGAGTGCATCGTTCAGGTCGCCGATCTCGTCACCGCGCTTGCCGAGGTCGGGAATCTCCGGCCGGCTCTCGCGCGCCAGCCTCACTTCGTCGGCGGCGCGTGCCAGGCGCACGATCGGCTGGGTGATCGTGCCGGCAAGGTAGAGCGAGAGCAGCACTGTGATGCCGAGCGCCGCTGCGGCAATGGTCAACATGTCGTAGCGGACCTGCCGCAGGGAGGCAGCGATTGCGCGATTGTCGCGGGTGAGGATCAGCGCTCCGAGCACCTGCTTGTAGCGCTGAACCGGCACGGCGGCGCTCAGGATCAGGCGGCCGTCGGCGGCGATTCGGACGGCGGAGGCGTTGAAGCCGCGCAGCGCGCTTGCAGCCTCGGGATAGTCGCGAACGGAAGTGACGGGGCGCTCGACATATTCCGGAAAGCGGTCGGCCCGCGACAATTGCCGGGCGATCCAGTCGCTTATCCGGTCGGTCAACGGAACCTCGACGACGACCGGCGCCTCGGGCGGCGGCAGCGGGACGCTGTGGATGCGGCCGGCTTCGCTCAGGAATTCCGAGTCGCCCAGAATGTCGCCGGCCTCGCTGAACAGGCGTGCCCGCACGCCGGTCGGGCGCACGAGACGGGTCAGCAACTGACGGGCCGCGTCGGCGTCCAGCCGGTTGACTGTCGCCTCCCCGCCCACCACCGCGACCTCGCCGATGCCGGCGGCGACCATTTCGCCTTGAACCAGCAGCGAGGCGAGTTCGGCGTCGATCAGCTCGTCCTCATAGTCGCTGAGATAGACGGCGCCCAGGGTCAGCAGTGCCACCGGCACGATGTTGAGCAGCAGGATGCGGCGCGTGAGTGGCGAATGGCGCCGCTCGCTGCTGCGCCGACGCCGCAGGAGCGATGGCGAATCGGCGACCGGCGAAGGCGCACGCATGCGCCAGCCGGCCGGCAGAAGCCGGCCGAACGCCGCTGTGAGCCGCGAACCGAACGCCTGTGGCGCCACGCGGCGCCGGCCCGGTTCAGGCGTCGCGGTATCGGTATCCAATGCCATAGAGCGTTTCGATCTGCTCGAACTCGCCGTCGACCTCGCGGAACTTGCGGCGCACCCGCTTGATGTGGCTGTCGATGGTGCGGTCGTCGACGTAGATCGTCTCGCCGTAGGCGGCGTCCATCAACTGGTCGCGATTCTTGACGTGGCCGGGCCGTTCGGCGAGCGACTTCAGAAGCAGGAATTCGGTGACCGTCAGGTGCACCTCCTTGCTCTTCCACGTGCATTGATGGCGGCTGGGATCGAGCACCAGCTCGCCGCGCACGACGCGTTCGGCGGCGGTTTCGCCCTTGGCTGTACCGGTATCGGCGCGGCGCAGCACGGCGCGAATGCGCTCGAGCAGCAAACGCTGGGAGAACGGTTTGCGGATGAAATCATCGGCACCCATCCGCAGCCCCAGCACCTCGTCGATCTCCTCGTCCTTGGAGGTGAGGAAGATCACCGGGAAGTGCTGCGTCTTGCGGATACGGTTCAGCAGCTCCATGCCGTCCATGCGCGGCATCTTGATGTCGAAGATCGCGAGGTCGGGCGGTGCCTGGTTGAGACCCTCCAGCGCCGAGGCGCCGTCATTGTAGGTCTTGATCTGGAACCCCTCTGCTTCGAGCAGCATCGACACCGATGTGAGGATGTTGCGGTCGTCGTCGACGAGGGCGATGTTCTTGCGCACGGCGTGGATTCTCCTGACAGGCAAGGCGGATAGTGGTTGAATGGTAACACGACCGGGGCGTCGCCGCCGCTGCCACGATCCGACATCGATATCCGTGAATTAAGGCTGTTTTGCCCCAAAATGATTGAAGATATGTCACGCACGGTCCGCGCCTTGCTGCGCGGCCTCGATCGCGCCGCCCTCGCCACTGCCCTGCCGGGTCCTCCGGGAGGCGTAGGGGACGCGGCTTGGCCCTATGCCTCGCTGGTGCTGGCGGCAGTCGATCACGACCTGTCGCCGGTCCTGCTGCTCAGCGATCTGGCCGAACACACGAAGGCCATAGCCTCTGACGGCCGGATGTCGCTGTTGTTCGACGGCACCGGCGGCCTCGACCAGCCGCTGACCGGCGCCCGGGTCACGCTGTTGGGGCACGCCGTGCGGACCACCGACGAACGGCTCCGCCAGCGTTTTCTCGCCCGCCATCCGGACGCTGCGATGTACGTGGGCTTCAAGGATTTCCACTTCTACCGGGTCGCCCTGGAGCGCGCCCATCTGGTTGCAGGCTTCGGCAAGATCCGCTGGATCGAGGCGGCCGAGCTGCTGCCCGGACCGGCGCCGGCCGGCTTGGCCGAGAGCGAAGCCGGTATCGTCAATCACATGAACGAGGATCATGCCGACGCCCTTCAACTGTATGCCCAAAAGCTGCTCGGACTGCCGGGAAGCGACTGGCGGATGACCGGGATCGACGCCGAAGGCCTCGATCTGCGGCGCGCCGGGCAGGTCGCCCGCTTGCCATTCGATGCCCCGCTCGCGAGCGCCGGCGAGGCGCGCAAGGTGCTGGTCGCCCTGGTTGGCAGGGCCAGAGCGGCTTGACGGGCGGCCGCAGATTCCGCGTCGCGGGATGGCCTTCGCAAGTGCGAAGCCTGATCCACATGATCCGCGAAACTAACTGTCGCAGGGCCTTGCCACTCTTCAGCCGCCCCAGTAGCGCATAGGGCGCCATCGGATCAGCCGCATCAATCGGGAGAAACGCCGTGCATCAGGCGGGCTTCATCGTTCCCAAAGTTGGACTAGAGACGCTCGGATTGAAGAACCTGGGCAACGTCTATTGGAACCTGCAGGTTCCCGCGCTCTACGAAGAGGCGATCCGTCGCCGCGAGGGAACGGTGGCCGAGGGTGGTGCTCTCGTGGTCCGCACCGGCGTGCACACCGGCCGCTCGCCCAACGACAAGTTCTTCGTCGAGGACAGCCAGTCGAAGGGACGCATCGACTGGGGCAAGACCAACAAGCCAATCTCGCCCGAGCGCTACCGTGCGCTCTACAATCGCATGATCTCCTACGCCCAGCGCCGGGACCTGTTCGTGCGCGACTGCTGGGCCGGTGCCGATCCGGCGCATCGCATCGGCGTGCGCGTGGTCAACGAGACCGCCTGGCACAACCTCTTCGCCCGCAACATGTTCCTGCGGCCCAAGCCCGACGAGCTGCTGGGCTTCAAGCCCGACTTCACCATTCTCAACCTGCCGGGCTTCCAGGCCGAACCGGCGCTCGACGGCACCGCGTCGGACTGCGCCGTCCTGGTGAACTTCACCGATCGGGTCGTAGCGATCTGCGGCACCTGGTATGCCGGTGAGATCAAGAAGTCGGTGTTCACCATCCTGAACTACCTGCTGCCCGACAAGAACGTGCTGCCCATGCACGCCTCGGCCAATATCGGGCCGAAGGGCGACGTGGCGATCTTCTTCGGCTTGAGCGGCACCGGAAAGACGACGCTGTCGGCTGATCCGTCGCGCACCCTGATCGGCGACGACGAGCACGGCTGGGGCGAGACCAGCCTCTTCAATTTCGAAGGCGGCTGCTACGCCAAGGTGATCAAGCTCTCGCGCGAGGCCGAGCCCGAGATCTATGCCACGACCGAGCGCTTCGGCACGGTGCTGGAGAATGTCGTGCACGATCCGTCGACCGGTCTTCTCGATCTCGACGATGGCAAGCATACCGAGAACACCCGGGCCTGCTATCCGCTCGACTTCATTCCCAACGCCTCGACATCGGGCATCGCCGGCACGCCCGAGAACATCGTTATGCTGACGGCCGACGCCTTCGGCGTCCTGCCACCGATCTCGCAGCTGTCGCCGGAGCAGGCGATGTATCACTTCCTCTCGGGCTACACCGCGCGCGTCGCCGGCACCGAGAAGGGCGTGACCGAACCGCAGGCGACCTTCTCAACCTGCTTCGGCGCACCTTTCATGCCGCGCCACCCGACCGTCTACGCCAAGATGCTGGGCGAGAAGATGGCGCGTCAGCACGTGAAGTGCTGGCTGGTCAACACCGGTTGGTCGGGCGGCGGCTTCGGTGTGGGCGAGCGGATGTCGATCCGCCATACCCGCGCCATGGTCCGCGCCGCCCTCGACGGCACATTGGCGGCCAGCGCTTCGTCGACCGATCCGCACTTCGGCATGCAGGTGCCGAGCGCGTGCCCCGACGTGCCGGGTGAGGTCCTCAACCCGAAGAACACCTGGAAGGACAAAAAGGCCTACGACAGTGCCGCGCGCGACGTCGCCAAGCGCTTCGAGGCCAATTTCCAGCAGTTCGAGAGCCACGTCGACGGCAAAGTGAAGCAGGCGGCCATCCGCGCCGCGGCCTGATTGCCGCGATTGGGGCCCGGTTGGCCGGGTGCGGCCAAGCCGCCTTTCGCCTTGAGCGGCAGGGCAGCGTATGATGTTCGGGCTTGAGCAACCTTCCTGACGTATCCCGTTCGGCTGCGGCCGCGCCTCGCCGACCTTGGCGGCTGCCCCTGATTGCAGCCTTGGCGCTGGCGTTCGTTTCGCTCGCGCTGATCTCCGGAGTCGCCTACATCGCGGTGCTGGCCGGCGCCTCGGGCACCGCCGAGCGACTGCTGGTCGACCGGGCGGCGCGTGTCGTCGAAGCCCAGGTCGCGGTCATCCGCAGCCGGCTCGATCCGGTCACCGATCATCTTGAGCTGGTCGCGGCCCTCGCCGCGGCGGGACGCATCGACATCGAATCGTCAGTTGGCGTACGCGAAGCCCTGGCCGTGATGATGACTCGCGTGCCGGCCGTTTCCTCCGCCGGCTTTGCCACGCTCGACCTCAAACTGCACCGCGCCGTCCGCCATCCCGACGGATTGGTCACGCGCGACACGGTTTCTCTCATCGACCTGCCCCAGGGACTGGCGCGGTTTCGCCAGCTGCAGACCGCGCAGAGGACCTTCTGGGGGGCCCTGTTCTGGAGCGAGGGATTGAAGCAGCCGGTGCTCAACGTGCGGACTCCGGTGCGCCGCATCGACGATGCCTTCATCGGCGGTCTGTTCGCCACCGTCGCCGTCGGCGATCTTTCCTACCTGATCGGCGAGGCGTCCAAGGCCAGCGATGGCCGATATTTCATCCTGGTCGGACACGACAAGGTCCTCGCCCATCGCCGGCTGGTGGATCCGCGTGGACTTGGCCTGTCGGAAGAGAGGTCGTTGCCCACCATCGCCGAAGTCGACGATCCGGTGCTCGCCAGGATCTGGAGCGCGCCGGTGCGCAACCCGCAGATCGACCGCGCCCTGGGCGACCTTGGCCGCGTCGTCGATGCCGAGGGCAAGCGCTGGGTCTTCGTCTATCGCGAACTGCGCCTCTATGGCCCGCAGCCCTGGCTCGTCGGTCAGTATTTCCCGATCGAGGAGGCGACCGGCGACCTCGACCGGCTGACCAACGGCGCGATCGTCGGCGCCGCCACGCTTGCCGTCGCCTTGATCGTTGCGCTGGTCATGGGATTCAGCATGGCGCGGTCCATCCGCACCATCACCTCGGCTGCCGAATCGATCGAGCGCCTCGAATTCGATCAGCCGTTCCACCGACGCTCGCGGTTGCGCGAGATCGATGATGCCGGCCAGAGCCTCGACAAGGCGCGCGGCGCGCTGAAATGGTTCGGCGCTTATGTGCCGCACCGGCTCGTCTTCCGGCTGATGGAGCTCGGCGAGGATGCGGTCGCGTCGCGTCGCCGCAATGTCACGGTGATGTTCACCGACATCGTCGAGTTCACGCCGCAAGCCGAGGATCTGCCCGAGCAGGAGACCGCCGACCTGCTCAACCATCACTTCGCGCTGCTCGGCGCCTGCATCGAGCGCGAGCATGGCGTCATCGACAAGTACATCGGCGATTCGGTCATGGCGGTGTGGGGCGGCCTGTCCAAGATCGAGGACCACGCCGATCGCGCGGTGCGGGCCGCCCTCGACATCGCCCGCGTGATTGGCGAGGACAATGCGATCCGCCGCGCCGCCGGCCAGGCTCCGATCCGCACGCGGATCGGCCTTCATTCCGGTCCGGTCGTGGTCGGCAACATCGGCGCGCCCGGCCGGGTCAACTTCACCGTCGTCGGCGACACCGTGAACATCGCCCAACGCTTCGAACAGCTCGGCAAGGAGTTCATGACGCCGAAGGATGAAATCGTGTTGCTGGTGAGCGGCGGTACGCTGGCTGCCGTGACCGATCGCGCGGCTCTCGGCATCGAGTTGCCAGCACCGGTCCTGCGACACGTGAAGGGCCATGACGAGCCGGTCGAAGTCTATCGGTTGGCCTGAATCCTCGGTGAATCGGCGATCTGCCACGGTGACGCCGGTTTCATGCGCTGGACGGCGCGGCGTCGTCGCCGCTAGTGTGCGGCGGTCGTCGGGCGACTTTTGGAAGGACGGACGGGCATGAATCGTCGAAATCTGCTGGCTATCTCGACGGCGGTCCTGGCTCTCGGACCCGTTTACGCGTTGCGGGCGCAGGATACGAAGAAGCCTTACACGTCCGAGCAGCTCGACCAGATGCTGGCGCCGATCGCACTCTATCCCGACGCTCTCCTGGCGCAGACCCTGATGGCCGCGAGCTATCCGCTGGAGGTCGTCGAGGCGGCGCGCTGGTCGCAGGCCAATCCCAACCTCAAGGGCGATGCGGCGGTGGCCGCGGTCAAGGACAAGGACTGGGACGTCAGCGTCAAGTCGTTGGCCGCCTTCCCCCAGGTTCTCAAGCTGATGAACGACCAGCTCGATTGGACCCAGAAGGTCGGCGACGCGATGATTGCCCAGCAGAAGGACGTGGCCGAATCGGTCCAGCGCCTGCGTGCCAAGGCAGCGGCGGCCGGCAACCTCAAGACCACGCCCCAGCAGAAGGTGACGACGCAGCCGGCCGCGGCCGGCGGCGGCAGCACGATCGTGATCGAGCCGGCCAGCCCCGAGACGATCTATGTTCCCTACTACAATCCGGCCTGGGCTTATGGGGCGTGGCCTTACCCGGCCTATCCGCCACCGTACTATCCGCCGCCGCCCAACTACGGCGCGGCGCTGATGACCGGCATGATGTTCGGCCTGGGCGTCGCCGCAGGTGCCGCCATGTTCGGCGGCTGGAACTGGAACCACGGCAGCACCTACGTGAACGTCAATCGGGCGACCAACATCAGCGCCAACAACTTTCACGCCAACCGCTACCCCGACGGCAACTGGGCGCACGACCCGGCGCATCGTGACGGCGTGCCCTATGCCGACCGTTCGCTGCAGCAGAAGTACGGCCAGAACCGGCCGGGCTCGGCGGAGCGCGATCAGTACCGGGGGCAGCAGTTCCAGAACGAGCTGCGCGGCGGCCAAGCCGGCCAGCGCGCCGGCAGCGGCGAGCGGGCCGGGGCGGGAACCGCCGAGCGGGCTGGCGCCGGAGCGGCTGAACGGCCGAATGCCGGGGCTCGACCGTCGGCGGAAGGACGCGGCGGAGGTGCCTTCAACGGTGTCGACCGCGGCCAGGCGGTCAATCGCGAAGGCGACCGTGGCCGTTCGTACGGCGGCGGTGGCGGGCGTAGTTTCGGTGGAGGCCGGCGATGAGCGGTTCACTTCTTCGCCGCGGTCTTCTGGCGCTCGTCCTGGTCGCCGGTTTCGCCGGCGCAGCGGCGGCCCAGCCGGCGGCAAAGCTCCAGGGTTTCCCGACCGCCGAAGCGGCGGCGGATGCGCTGACCGATGCGGTTCGCACCAGGAACATGAAGGCGATAACGGCGATGTTCGGCGACGCCGCGCGCGACTTCGTGCCGGCTGAGGCCGACGAGCGGGATCGCCGGCGCACCAACTACCTGGCCGCGTGGGACGAGAGCCACAAGGTCACGGTCACCGACGGCACCAAGGCGGTCATCGGGGTCGGCAAGACCGGCTGGACGCTGCCCATCCCGCTCGTGAAGGATGGCGCGGAATGGCGCTTCGACATCGCGGCCGGCCGCCAGGAAATGCGCGCCCGCCTGATCGGCCGCGACGAGCTCGCCGTCATCCAGACCATGCTGGCGATCGTCGATGCCCAACGCGACTACGCCGCCCTCGATCCGATGAAGTCAGGTGCGCCGGCCTATGCCCGCCGCCTGCTGAGTTCGCCCGGCAAGAAGGACGGCCTGTACTGGGAAGCACCGGCCGGCCAGCCGCAAAGCCCGCTGGGGCCGGCGGTGGCCAAGGCCCAGGCCGGCAGCAGCACGCCCGACGGCCACTTCGGCTACAACTTCCGCCTGCTCTATGCGCAGGGACCGGCGGCGCCGGGTGGCGTCCGCGACTACATCGTGAACGGCCGCATGATCGCGGGCTTCGCGGCCATCGCCTGGCCGGTGCGCTATGGCGAGACCGGCGTGATGACCTTCATCGTCAGCCAGAGCGGCGACGTCTATCAGCGCGACCTCGGGCCCGAGACAGCGCAGCGCGCAGCGGCTATCGTGACGTTCAATCCGGACAAGGATTGGACCAAGGCGGATATGACGCCTCCATGAGGAGGCCCACGGGGAGAGTACAATGTTGAAGACCAAGGTCATCGTGATGCTCGCTGCGGCCAGCATCCTCGGCGGCTGCAACGAAAGCCTGTCGGATGGCCAGAAGGGCGCCTTGGTCGGCGCCGCGGCCGGCACGGGCATCGGCCTGGTGACCGGTGGCAGCTTCGGCGCGGTGGTCGGCGCTGGCCTGATCGGCGGCGCTGTCGGCTATCTCGGCGGCACCGCCATCGGAAACAGCAAGTGAGCGGGAGAGCCATCATGACCTCGAGGTTCCTCCTCGCTGCCGGCGCGCTGCTCCTCGCCTCGACCGCCGCCCAGGCCCAGATCGCCCCCACGAACTTCGACCAGGCGGCCTACATCACCTGCAAGGAAGCGCATGCGATGCAGCCCGAGCCGCGCAAGATGCTGGCGACCTATCTCGCCAATCATGCCGCGGCCTATCGCGGCGTGGTGATCCCGGATGGCGAGCAGGGCGCACAGCTCGCGCACCTTGTCCGCGGTGGCTGCACCCTGTCGCCCGACGCCTACCTGTTCACGGTGATCGACCGCGCAATCCTGGCCGAGATGAGCAAGCTGCCGAAGCGCAAGTAGCTGCCCGCAGGGAAACGACGGGCACGGCCGCTCAGGTCATCTTGATCATGACGTGCCTGGCATAGGCCGGGCGCGTCGCCAGCCGCTCGTGCCAGGCCTGCAGGTTCTTGAGCGGGGGCCGCTCGATGGGCAGCGCGAACCAGCGATAGGCCATGCAGCCGGCCGGGATGTCGCCCATGGTGAGATGCGCGCCGGCGACATAGGGGCGCTCGGCAAGATGCGCATCGAGCCGCGCCCACAGCTTGCCCGTATCGGCAATCGCTTCGTTGATCGCCGGCATGTCGCGCTTCTCAGGCGGCGTGCGGATCAGGCCCCAGAAGATGGTGGTCATGCCCTTCGAGATGACGCTGAGCTGCCAGTCCATCCAGCGATCGGCCTCGCTGCGCTGGCCGGGGTCGTTCGGCCACAGCGTGCCGGCGGCGTACTTCGCCGCGAGATAGCGCACGCAGGAATTGCTCTCCCAGATCACGCGGCCACCATCGTCGATGGTCGGCACGATGCCGTTGGGATTCATCTTCAGGTACCACGGCTGGTCGTTGCCGCCGAAAGCGCCGCCTACGTCAGTGCGTTCGTACTTGAGCCCGCACTCGTCGGCCGCCCACAGCACCTTCTGCACGTTGATCGAATTGGCCCGACCCCAGATCTTCATTGCGTTGTTCCTCAGCTGACACTTCGTCTACGAACAAATCACCTCACCCTGAGGAGCGGTCCGTAGGGCCGCGTCTCGAAGGGTGGGAACGAGCACCACGTCCGTTGCCCATCCTTCGAGACGGCTGCTGCGCAGCCTCCTCAGGATGAGTTTCTTCCCCTCAGTGCGCCGCCGCCCAGTTGTCGCCGACGCCGGTGTCGACGACCAGCGGCACGGTGAGCTTGGCGGCGCCTTCCATCACGGTGCGCGCCACGTCCTTGGTCTTGTTCAGCTCCGCATCGGGCACCTCGAACAGCAGTTCGTCGTGGACCTGCAGCAGCATGCGCGACTTGAGCTTGGCCGCCGCCAGCGCTGCCGGCACGCGGATCATCGCCTTCTTGATGATGTCGGCAGCGCCGCCCTGCAGCGGGGCGTTGATCGCGGCGCGCTCGGCGAAGGCGCGCATGCCCTGGGCCTTCTCGTTGATGTACTTGAGATGGATCTTGCGGCCGAACGGCGTCAGCACATAGCCGTGCTTGCGCGCATAGTCCTTGGTCCGCTCCATGTAGTCGCGGATGCCGGGATAGCGCTGGAAGTATTTGACGATGTACTCCTTGGCCTCCTGCTGGCCGATGCCGAGCTGGTTGGCGAGGCCGAAGGCCGAGATGCCGTAGATGATGCCGAAGT
>JAQSDW010000055.1 GCA_029946105.1 Reyranella sp.
AATCACCCGCCCCGATCAACGACTTGCCCGCCGTTTCGGCGGACATCGCACCTCCCGAAGTCGTGGAGGTCTGCCATGACCCCCTCCGGCCCTGCGGGCCACCTTCCCCGATGACGGGGGAGGAGAAGAGTCTAGATTCCTCCCTCGCGCGCAGCGCGGGAGAGGTGCCCCCGCTGGGGGCGGAGGGGGTCGGAGACGCGAGCACGAAACCGTGTAAATTGACCTCATGACCCAAATCCATGACATGACCGCGGTCGAATTGCTGGCCGCCTACAAATCGAAAAAGCTCTCGCCGGTCGAAGCCGTCGACGGCGTGATCGCCCGCATCGACGCCTGGGAACCGAAGCTGAAGGCGCTCTATGCGCCCGACTTCGGCAGCGCCCGCAAGGCCGCCAGGGCGTCGGAGGCGCGCTGGCAGAAGGGCGCACCGCAGGGCGCGCTCGACGGCGTGCCGATCACCATCAAGGAGAACATCTCCACCCAAGGCGTGCCGGTGCCGCTGGGCACGGCCGCGACAGAGCTGGTGCCGGCCGCGGCCGATGCGCCGGCATCGGCGCGGGTGCGCGAGGCGGGCGCGGTCATCCTCGCCAAGACCACCATGCCCGACTACGGCATGCTGTCGTCGGGCCGCAGCTCCTTCCATCCGCTGACGCGCAATCCCTGGAACCTCGCGTGGAATCCCGGTGGTTCGAGTGCCGGAGCAGGGGCTGCCGCCGCCGCGGGCTACGGACCGCTGCATCTCGGCACCGACATCGGCGGTTCGGTGCGGCTGCCGGCCTGCTGGAATGGAATCTTTACCCTGAAGCCCAGCCTGGGCCGCGTGCCGGTCGATCCGCCGTTCTTCGGCCGCGCTGTCGGGCCGATGACGCGCACCGTCGCGGATTCAGCGTTGCTGATGGCTGAACTCTACAAGGCCGATTCGCGCGATCACATGAGCCTGCCCCCGACGCGGATCGACTGGAGCGCCGGTCCGCTCGACCCCAAGGGCCTGAAGATCGGCCTCTATCTCGATGCGGGGTCGGGCCTGCCGGTCGAGGCCGAGACAAGGGCCGCGATCGAGGCGGCGGCCAAGCTGTTTGCCGACGCGGGCGCGCATATCGAGCCGGTCGCACCCTTCCTCTCGCCCGAGATGCTGCATCTACAGGATCTCTTCTGGCGGGTGCGGAGCTGGGTCGATTTCTCGGCGCTCTCCCACGCGCGGCAGGCCAAGGTGCTGCCCTTCATCGCCGACTGGTGCCGCGGCGGCGCCGACGTCTCGGGCGCGACCGTGATCAAGGGCGTGAACAACTACATGGCGATCCGGGCGGCGGCGACGCGCGCTACCCAGCCGTTCGACTTCGTGCTCTCGCCGGTGTCGCCGGTGCCGACCTACAACGCGGAGTGGGAGACGCCGACCAACGACGTCAACCGGCCGCTGGAGCACATCTCCTTCACCATGCCCTTCAACATGAGCGAACAGCCGTCCGCCTCGATCAACTGCGCCTACACCCAAGAGGGCAAGCCGATCGGCCTGCAGATCGCCGGCCAACGGTTCGATGATCTTGGCGTGATGCGCCTGTCGCGCTGGTTCGAAGCAGCGCGCGGCGCGCAGAAGAAGTGGCCGGAGCCGCCGAAGGAGTAGAGCGTCGATGGCCTTGAAGTTCTTCGACGAGATGGAGTGTGACGTCATCGTGGTGGGCTCCGGGGCTGCCGGCCTCTCGACGGCGCTCGCCGCCGCGCATGGCGGCGCCAGGGTAGTGGTGCTGGAGAAGTCGCGTTGGCTGGGCGGCACCACGGCGATGTCGGGCGGCGGCACCTGGGTGCCGGGCAACCATCACATGAAGGCCGCGGGCATCGCCGATTCACCGGAGGAGACCCTCGAATACATCAGAGGCGCGGCACCGCCGGGCTGGCAGAAGGACGAGGACGAGCTGTGGCAGGTGCTGGCCGAGCAGTCGGCGCCGATGCTGAAGTTCCTGGAAGAGGAGACGCCGCTCCGCTTCGAACTGGTCAATCATCCCGACCTCTATGCCGAGGCGCCGGGCGGCAAGCCGTTCGGCCGCATGGTGTCGGCGCGGCCGATCAGCCGCTTTCTGCTCGGGCGCCTGTGGAACCGCGTGCGTCCCTCGGTGAAGACGCAGCTCTTCACCTATCGCGAACTGGTCGACGGCGTGCTGAAGAACCCGGTGCGCGGCGCGCTCGGCATGGCGCCCACCCTGCTGTGGCGGCTGCTGACGGCGCGCGTCGGTGCGGGCAATGCGCTGATCACCGGTCTCGCACGCGGCTGCCTCGACAAGGGCTGCGTCATCCAGCTTGAGGCACCAGTGCTCCGGCTGATGACGGAGGACGACTCCGTAGTCGGCGTCGTGGCGAAGATCGGGGCCGATACGCACCTTCTCCGCGCCGCGCGTGGCGTGGTGCTGGCGACCGGCGGCTTCGACTGGAATAGCGAGCTGATGGCGAAGCACTTCCCGGGCCTCGATCTCACCGGCGCGCCCGACACCAACACCGGCGACGGCCAGGTAATGGCGGCCGAGGCGGGCGCGGAACTCGCGCACATGGACCAGGCGCTGATCTCGCCCGCGACCTTCACGACCTACGAGGGCCGCCGCCATGCCCAGCCGCTGCTGGAAACCTATGCACCGCACGTCATCCTGGTGAACCGCCATGCCCAGCGGTTCGTGAGCGAAGGCAGCGCGGCGCTGGGCGTCGCGGTCGACGAGCGCGGCGCCGACGGCAAGCCGATGCATCTGCCGGCCTGGCGCATCTTCGATGCGCGCTACGCCAAGGCGATGACGCTTTCCATGCATTTCGGTTCGAAGGACAAGGGTTTCATCCGCAAGGCCCCGACGATCGAGGCGCTGGCGGCGGAGATCGGGCTCGATGCGGCCGCGCTGCGGGCCACGGTCGATCGCTTCAACGGCTGGTTGAAGGAGGGCGTCGATCGCGACTTCCATCGCGGCGAGACGGTGTGGGAGCGCTTTTATACCAAGGACCGCGCGCTGGGCACGGTCGAGGTGGGGCCGTTTTATGCCGCGCCTTTTCTCTACATCAGCCTCGGCACCAAGGGTGGGCCGCGCACCAACCCGCACGGCCAGGTGCTGCGCGCCGACCGCAGCGTGATCGGCGGGCTCTACTGCGCCGGCCTTGCCGCAGCGAGCCCGATCGGCACCAAGGCGGTCGGCGCCGGCACCACGATCGGACCCTTTCTCACTTTCGGCTACGTCGCCGGCAAGGCGATCGCGCGGCGCAATGTCTGATCGTGCCCCACCCTCCGGTCCCTTGGGCATCCTCATGCTCGACACGCGCTTTCCGCGCATCGTCGGCGACATCGGCAATGCCGCCTCCTACGACTACCCGGTGATCTTCCGGAAGATGGAAGGCATCGGCTCGGCCGACGCGGTGACGACGCATCCCGACCGGCCGCGCGTGCTGGCCGCCCTCAAGGCCAATGCCGAGGCGCTGGCGGCCGAAGGCGCGATCGGGTTGTCGACGAGCTGCGGCTTCCTGGCGCTTTATCAGGACGAACTTGCGGCCGTGTCGCCGGTGCCGGTCGCGACCTCGGCGCTGCTGCACATCAAGGCGCTGACGGGGAAGAAGGTCGGCGTCATCACCGCCTCGGCGAAGAACCTGACGCCCGCGCACTTCGCGGCGGTCGGTGCGCCTGTCGATACCCCGTTCGTGGGCCTGCCCGAGGAGAGTTCGTTTGCATCGACGTTCCTGCGCAACGGCCTGACGCTCGATCGCGACCTGGTCGAAGGCGAAGTCGTGGCGGCGGGGCGCGACCTCGTGGCCAGCCATCCCGGCATCGACACCGTCGTGCTCGAATGCACCAACCTGCCGCCGTACAAGCCGGCGCTGAAGCTGGCGCTCGGCCTGCCGGTGCTCGACGTGCTCGATCTTCTCGGGGCGTTCTATGCCGAGCTTGGCAACAGGCGGCGATAGAGCGGCTGCAGCAGGGTCGGGATCAGGTAGATCGGAAACTGCACGGCGGCGATGAACAGGAAGATGTCGGGGTCGGCCGTGGCGGGGAGCACGGCCATCAGCAACGCATTGTGCCGGCCGCCCGAGCAGTAGCCGGCAGTGAGCGCGGTGCGCCGATCGAGGAAGGGCAGGGTGAGGAGGGCCATCGCGAGATTGCAGAGCAACATGCCGGCGAAGGCGCCAGCGACGAAGCCCGCCAGCTTCAGCGGTTCGGCCGCGGCACGGGCCACGACGCCGTCCATCAGCGGGATGGCGAAGATCATCAGCACCAGGACGGCGACCCCGTCGAGCGCGGAGCCGGACTGGGCGAGCCGCGCCGGTCCCAGGAAGCGGCGGAGGGCGATCGCGCCCACCAGCGCCACCGCCACGATCAGGGCGAGCCGTAGGCTCAAGTCGACGATGCCGATTTTTAGGTCGAGGTCGAGCAGCCACAGCGCCAGCGGCGGCAAGGTGAAGGGAACGACGAAGTTGGTGAACAGCGTCAGCAGCAGCGCCAGCGACGAATCGAGGCGCAGGAAGGTGGCGGTGGTGGCGGCCGAAATGATGCCGGGCGCCATGGCGCTGAGGCAGAGGGCGGCGATCAGGCCGGGCCACAGGCCGAGCGCCTGCCAGATCGGCCAGACGATCAGCGGTACGGCGATCAGGTTCATCAGTGCCAGCACGATCGCGAGGCCGGGGCGCTTGAGCAGCGCCGTGAGCCGCGGCCAGTCGGTGCGGGCCAGCGCCAGCATCAGGAGTGCGACGGCAAGCGGCCAGAGCAAGGGGCGGGCTGCCGCGGCGATGTCCTGGAACAGCAGGCCGATCCCCAGCGAGAAGGGCAGCAGCGTCGTGGCGCGGCCGCCCATGCGCCGCAAAACGTGAACGACCATCTCCATTGGCGGCAGCCTATCACATGCTAGCGTCGGCCATGTTCCTGCGAACCCTTGTTGTGGCATTGCTTGTTCTCGTGTCCGCATCGGCGTTGGCGCAACCTGTTCCGGCGCCCGACTGCACCGTCGACGGCACGCTGACGGAGAGCGGTGGCCTAAAACTCGACATCGTCTATCGCTGCCGGTCTACCGAGGCGCTCACCTTCCAGGCCGACGGCGACCTCATGGTCTCGAAAGTGCTGTCGTTTCGCGACGGGGCAGGCACCGCGCAGCCGATCGCGCCGGGCGGCTGGCGGGTCGAGCCGGTGAAGGGCGTGGTCGAGGCTCACTACGCCTTCGATCTCGGCGGCTATGCCGGCGCCGTCGACTCGCCGTCGAAGGCG
>JAQSDW010000056.1 GCA_029946105.1 Reyranella sp.
CCTTCGACACGCCGTAGCACTTCTCGATGTTGCCCTGGGCCTGGGCTGTGGCGCCGAGCAGCAGCGCGGTGCTGAGGGCGGCGGCGATGGTGAGCTTGGTATTCATGGTGGTCTTCCTCGCTGGGTGTGGGTTCCCTTTCGGGTGACCGCACAGTGCCGGGGGGAAGCCGCCGCCTGAAATATCGAGTCTCTATGGGATCGATGCGCCGCCGCTATGAGTTGGCAGTCCTACAGCACCATCTGCGTCTGGGTGACGACCGCGACCAGCTTGCCTTCGGCCGTCGTGATGCGCGTCGTCCACACCATGGTGCGGCGGCCGCGGTGGATCGGCGTGGTCTCGCCGATCACGGTGGTGCCGACTGGCGCGGGCCCGACGAAGTTGGTCTTGCTCTCGATCGTGGTCGTGCCCTTGCCTTCGGGCAGGTTGAGCACGGTGGCGGCGGCGCCCAGCGTGTCGGCGAAGGCCATGACCGCGCCACCGTGCAGTATGTCGGGCCGCGTGCAGAGCTCGGGCCGGACGACCATCTCGGCCTTCACGAGCGTCTCGCTCGCGGCGGTGAACTTCAGCCCCAGAACTTCGGCGAAGGGCAGCTTGACGTTGTTCAGGAGCTGAAGCTTGTCCATTTGGTTTCCCCTAGTTGGCGGTGCCCTCAGTTTACAGAGCCGAGGCGGCGCAGGCCGAAATACTCCAGGATCGCGAGGTCGGCCACGATCAGCGCGACGACGACGATGCCCGCGATGCCGGCCGTGGTCCACGACGCCGGCAGCGCCAGGACCAGCGCACTGGCCGCCACCCAGGCCATGTCGGCCGCGAAGATCAGGCGGACGAAGCCCAGCGGCAGCGTCTCGCGCGAGACGGCCCAGGCGCAGAGGGCGCCGAAGGCCACGACGCCAAGGCCCAGCAGTTCGAACACGATGGCGAGGTCGAGGCCCAGCACCGAGACGGGGGCGGATGCGGCGGCCCTGGCGAACGGCCCGGCGAAGATCGCCAGTGTGGCGCCGGAAACTACGGAGAAAGCCGCGTTGCCCCAGAGCGTGCGGCGGAGCAGGCGATCGGATGAAACGGTCATGATGTCCTCCTTGTGCGTTGTGGAGCCCAGGAAGTCGCACGCACCTGCCCGCCCCTCAATTACGCCGGAGGTAATCGGCAGGCCTGCGGGCCGGTGCTAGGTTCCGGCCCATGATGAGCAATCCTTCGCCCTCCCCTTCACCGTCCCTGACCGCGGCGCCCGACATGTTCGGCCCCATGCTCCGCACCTGGCGCCGCCGCCGCGGCGCCAGCCAACTGGCCCTGGCCCTGCAGTCCGGCGTGTCGCAGCGCCACGTCAGCTTCCTCGAATCGGGCCGCGCCAAGCCCAGCCGCGAGATGGTGGTCCAGCTCTCCACCGCGCTCGACGTGCCGCTGCGCCAGCGCAATGTCCTGCTGCTGGCGGCGGGCTTCGCGCCGGTCTACCGCGAGAGCAATCTCGCCGCCCCCGAACTTGCGCCGGTGCGGCGCGCGATCGCCCACATGCTGAAGCAGCAGGAGCCCTATCCCGCCGTCGTGGTCGACCGGCTGTGGAACCTGCTGGACGCCAACGAGGCGGCGCAGGCCTTCACCGTGTTCCTGTTCGAGGGGCCGCCATCCCCGCCGCCGGCGGGCAAGGCCCCCAACATCCTGCGCTGGATCCTCGACCCCAAGGCGCTGCGTTCCAAGATCTCCAATTGGGAGGAGGTCGCGCGCTACCTCGTCTCGACGACCTACGCCGAAATCCTAGCGGCCGGCGGCGAACCCAAAGCACTCGGCTTCATCGAGGAGATCATGGCCTATCCCGACGTGCCGGCGTCGTTCCGCAAGCTGCGCTTCGAGGACCGGCCCGCACCGATGCTGACGGTCGACTATCTCGTGGGCGGCAAGGCGCTGTCGGTCTTCACCACCATCGCCACGCTGGGCACGCCGCAGGACATCACCCTGCAGGAAGTCCGCATCGAATGCTTCTTCCCGGCCGACGACCGCAGCGACGCGCTGTTCAAGAGCCTGGCCGCCAAGGGGTGAGGAGACGCCGCACGGCCGGGGTGGCGCGGCGGCGGCGAAATGCTAAGCACGCTGCCAACCATGAGCGGCCCCGGCTTCCTCGTCCCCCTCGACATCGCGCTGCGCGGTGCGGCGATCGCGCTGCTGCTGATCGTTGCCATCGCGACCCTGCGGCGCGCCAAAGGCCGGCCGGCGGCCTGGCTCGGCGCCCTGCTCGCGGCGGGGGCCGCCGCCTATACCGTCTGCTCGTCGCCCGGCCCCCATGACGACACCCCGCTCTGGTTCGCGCCGGTGCTGGTGCTGTGCACCGGCAACGCCGCCATCTTCTGGCTGTTCGCGCGCGCGCTGTTCGACGATTCCTTTCGGCTGAGGCCCTGGCATGCGCTGGTGTGGCTCGGCCTGATCGTCTGGCCGCTGGCCCATCTGCTCGGCGCCAGCTTCACGGCGCACTGGCTGGTGGGCGTGGTGGTGCGCGTCGCGGTGATCTGCCTCGCCCTGCTGGCACTGGGGCAGACGGTTCGTGGCTGGGGCAGCGACCTGGTCGAAGGTCGGCGGCGCCTGCGGCTCTTCATCCTGATTGCCGTGGCCCTGCACATCGCTGTCTCCGTCACGGTCGAACTCGCCTTTGGCGCCGACCACGTGCCGATGGTCTTTCACGTGCTGAACGCGGCGGCGCTGACGGCGATTGCGGCCATCATTGCGATCCTGCTGCTGCAAGCAGATCTGGACTCGGTGTTGCCCGCGCCCGCCGTCGCGCCGGCGCCGCCCGCCGCCGTCATGCCGCCGGACGAGGAGCCCGCCGATCCGGCGCTGCTCGCGGCGCTCGAGCGCCTGATGTCGGTCGACCGGCTCTACCGCCAGGAAGGCCTCACCATCGGCGTGCTGGCGGGCAAGCTCGGCCTGCCCGAATACCGGCTGCGCCGCGCCATCAACCGGGGGCTGGGGTACCGGAACTTCAACGAGTACCTGAACCGCCACCGGCTGGCCGATGCCAAGCAGGCGCTGGCCGACCCCGCCCAGGCCGAGGTGCCGATCCTGACCATCGCTCTCGATTCGGGTTTCCAGTCGCTGGGGCCCTTCAACCGGGCCTTCAAGACGGGCACCGGGATGACCCCGACGGAGTTCCGCAAAGCCGCTGAAAGCCGCAACAGCGCCTGATTCCCCGCCGATTCCGGAATCGGCGAGCCGTTTTTCGGCTTCGGCGCGATCCATCCGCCGCGTCCCCCTAGTCATTGGGCACGCCTGATGGAGGGGCGCCCGATGAACGAACTTTTGCAAGTCTACCTGTCCGCCTGGCCCACGGTCTGGGCCATGGACACCGCCCGCTATCTCGTGGGGGCCACGCTGATGGCCACCATCCTTGCCGTATTCTGGCGGACCGGACTGGCCCGACGCAAGCTGCAGGCGCGCGATCCCAACCCCGGCCAGAAGCGGCGCGAGATCCTGGGCTCGCTGCGGACGGCTTTCATCTTCTCGCTGCTGGGCGCGATCGTCGCGGTGGGCGACCACCAGGGCTGGATCACGATCTACAAGGGCTTCAGCCAGGCAGGGCCACTCTATCTCGTGCTATCGCTCGCCCTGATGCTGGTGGCACACGATACCTATTTCTACTGGATCCACCGCGCGATGCATCACCGCCGCCTGTTCACGCTGTTTCATCGCACACACCACCTGTCGCGCACGCCGACGCCGTGGGCGGCCTATTCCTTCGCCGTCCCGGAGGCCATGGTTCACGGCGCCTTCGTGCCGCTGTTCCTCCTGTTCGTGCCGATGCATGGCCTCGGCCTGCTCGCCTTCGGCATCGTGCAGATCCTGCGCAACGTCATGGGTCATGCCGGTGCCGAAGTGCATTCCGCGGCCTTCGGGCCGGGCCGCTGGCTGGGCTGGAACAACACCACGACCCACCACGATCTTCATCACGAAGCCGGGCGCTACAACTACGGTCTCTACTTCCGCTTCTGGGACAAGCTCATGGGCACCGAACATCCCGACTATCGGCGCAAGTTCGAAGCGATCGTCTCTCCTGCCGCGGCCGCCCCTGCATCGATCGGCGTCGGCAGTGCCATCGCGCGCGCGATCGCCGGAAGCGTTCTGGTCGGTGGGCTTTTCCTCGCCGCCGACCCGGTACGGGCCGACGACGGTCCGGTCGGCCGCTGGGCAGCACCCGGCGTCGCGGCCATCGTCGAGCTGGCGCCCTGCAGTGGCGCGGCGAGCCTCTGCGGCACGATCCGCTGGCTCTGGCAGGCCACGGACGACAAGGGCCGGCCGCGCCTCGACAGCCAGAACGCCGACACGGCGCTGCGCACGCGGCCACTCGTGGGCCTCTCGATCCTCTCGGGCCTGACACGAACCACGAACGGCGGCTGGGAGGGGCGGATTTATAATCCCGAGGATGGCCAGACCTACCGCGCCACGCTCAGCCGCGCCGGGACCGATGCACTCAGCATCGAAGGATGCGTGCTGTTCATCTGCCAGAAGCAGGTGTGGCGGAGCGTATCGGTGCTGCAGGCGGCGTTGCGCTGACTCAGCGTCAGCGGACGAGGCCGATCGACATCGCGAAGCGCTCGGTGACGCCCGGCATGATCGACACCATGCCGGGCTTGTCGGCCAGCTCGCCGTCGAAGTCTTCCGGGCTGGCATGACCTTGCCAGGGTTCGATGCAGACGTAGCCCGCCCCGGGCTTCGTCCAGATGCCGAGGTGGGGCATGCGCGGAAAGGATATGTCGAGCGCCTCGCCATAGACGAGGCTGCGGCTGGCCAGCCTGTCGAAGACGATGGCGCCGTCCTCGAACAGATTGTCGTGCAACGCCAGGCGACGAACCTCCACAGGCGTTGGATACCGGGCCAGGCTCAGCAGGCCGTCGACGGGCCGGCGGATCGGCGCGGTCTCGTCTCGTTCGAAGACGATCTCATGCGCCGCTCGCGGCTTGCCGTAGGGCAAGGGCCAGCGCAGCGCCGGGTGGAAACCGAACGCAGCCGGCATGGGACCGCCGCCCCGGT
Organism: Reyranella sp.; assembly: GCA_029946105.1. Classification (GTDB taxonomy): domain Bacteria; phylum Pseudomonadota; class Alphaproteobacteria; order Reyranellales; family Reyranellaceae; genus Reyranella. Next base: position 5,015 of record JAQSDW010000056.1, read on the forward strand.
TCGTCACCTCGGCCGTCATGTGCAGCGTGTGGTCCTCGATCCGGTAGGTGACGTCGAGGCGAAACTCGAACGGGTACTGCCGCCGCGTCGCCTCGCTCGCTTCCAGGCGCCAGGTGCCGTGCGCTCTATCGGAGGAGACCAGCGCAAACGTCGAGGTGCGGGCAAAGCCATGGCGGCCGATCTCGTACGC
>JAQSDW010000057.1 GCA_029946105.1 Reyranella sp.
CTAGTGCGGCTATGCGAACTGGGGACACAGCGGAAGTAAGTGTGCATGGATACGTACATCGGCTTCGATTCAGCTTGGGCTGACAACCCGAAGGCCCCTGGAGCGATCTGCGCTGTTGGGATCGAGGACGGCTATTTGGTCCGGTTTGATGCCCCACAAGAGTCGCAGTGTCTCAGAGGCAAGACCGCGGCGGGGTGTCCGGCGTCGGGCACGGCAGGCCCTGTTGCCGGGATCCGCACCAGTGAGTCAACAGATTAAGCGGGTTGAGGAAGACAGGATTTCTGGCTCATCGTAGTCCTACGAGGAACGCAGATGAGACAGAAATCTGTTATCCCGAGTTCGCCGTCCGAGCGGCTGGTGAAGAACATCCGCCGAGCAACGCGGCGGCATCACTCGGCCGAGGAGAGGATCCTGCACGCCCAGCAGAGGCGCTGGCGGCATCGCCGGGTCAAGGCCGATACGGATGCCGTGCTTCGCTTCGACTTGCGCACCATCCCGGGCGTCACGGCCGGCCAAAGAAGCAGCCTCTCTGGCTGTCGGCCGCTTACGGCGCTTTCGTCAACAAGCGCGGGTCGAACTACGAATTCCAGATCGGCGTGGCTTTGACTATGCGAAGTGCGCCGGGTTGCGAAAGGCATCGGCCGTCGAACTGTTGGCGCAGGCGTGGCTCGGTTGCAAGCCGTTCGTCGATCTGGTGCGCTGACCCGAAGAGCAACGAGGTCAGACGCTCTGCTCGATCGGAGGACATTACCCTCAACAGGTATCAGGATCGTAGAGGCACGGCATTAGGCGTGTGACAGGCGATGGTGTCTACCGAGCACGGCAGTTCGCGTCATAGCATCAAGGGGAGGGGAGGGAAGAAATGAAAAGCACTGCGTCCGCACCCAAGAAGAAGCGAAAAAGCGGCATACCAACCGGGAACGCTGGCGAATACTTCGTCATGGGCGAGCTACTTCGACGGGGCTACGACGCCCAACTCGCTGATCGCAATACTGCGGCGTATGACTTGCTTGTCGGGCGCGCGACTGACAAAGCGTTGCGAAAAGTCCAAGTGAAGAGTGTGCGCGTCGCACCTTGGTTTGTCCGCAAGTCTAGCTTCGACGGAGAAGCTCTGAACGAGGTCACAGTGCGCGTCGCGCGCTCGGCGCCAGTTTGGAGGTTGTGGTGTGATAGACAGATCAACCACAAATGCGAACGCTCCAGCGGCGCACCCCAGCGCGCCCCATCCTTTAGCTCGACGATGTGGTCGACGAACATCCGGCGCTCAGCGCGGCCACAGCCTAACACCTGGCATCGGCCACCGGCTTCGCGTCGCACGCGATACTGACTACTCCCATTCGGCGCTAGAACCATACTCGTAGGCCTGCAACAAAACTCAGCGCAGATGACGCGCGCCCTACTTCCGACGCGTATGTTGCCGTTTGACCTACCTTCGTGTCGTAAGAGATGCCGATGTATGGCGCCAGTTCTCGCGTGATTTCATAGCGCAAGCGTAAGCCAAGCTCTGCATTGACGAGTCCTGCACCCACTCCATCTTCGGGCGTGTTCTGAGCGGCAAAGTTGAGTTCGACCCTTGGCTGGAGAACGAGGCGCTGGGTGATGTTTTGATCATAGTAACCCTCAAGGCGCGCAAGCAGATTGCCTCGCGTAGATAGAAAGAGCGCGCCGGAGACCTCAAACCAATAGGGCGCCAAACCTTCGAATCCCAGTGCGGCATAGGTCTGATGCAGTGGCGAGCTGAGGTCTTGTCTGGCGCCAGCCTGGAGATTGAAGTATGGCCCGATGGCACGACTATAGAGCGCCTGCACCTCGGCATCGTCGAAGCCCTGCCGGAAACTGCCGCCCCCCTCGCTTTTGAGGGTGAAGCGATTGATATCGCCACCAAACCACGCCTCGCCATCCCAACGATAGCCAACTTGACCTTGGTAAAACTGCAGCTCGGCCAAATTGAGCATGACTAGATAGAAGGGCTGACCGCCTTGCTCGCGCATCATGGCGGCACGGGCATGGTCCATATCGACCTTATCGAACTGCCGGTCGGCGTAGTGATCCAACGGCGGTATCGGAGCGGGTGCAGTGCCAGCAGGAAGTGCTGTACCGCTCGCTCCCGCCTCCGGCGCGGGCGATGTGCTCCGAGCGCTGGGCGTTGGCTGAGCGGGGAGGGTAGTCTTCTGCATCCCCGGCATCGAATCGTGCTTCATGCCCGGCATCGAGCTGTGATCCATACCGGGCATGGTGCTGTGGTCCATCGGTGGCGTGGATTGGGAATACGCCGCCTCCGACGATAGTAATGCCAGGAGCGCGCAGAAGCCGGATACGCCGCGTCTCATTGTCCAGCTCCCACAGGGCGGACACTCACGACGCGCATCATACCGGCATGCATGTGATAGAGCAGGTGACAGTGGAAGGCCCAATCGCCGACGGCGTCCGCTGTCAAATCGAATGTCACCTTGCCCCCAGGCTGAACGATTACGGTGTGTTTTCTCGGCGCATGATCGCCTCGACCTGTCACCAACTCGAAAAAATGCCCATGCAGATGGATGGGATGCCCCATCATCGTATCGTTGATGAGATTGACTCGGACGCGCTCGCCCTGGCGAAATGGGATCGGCTGCATCATGTCGGACATCTTCACCCCATCGAATGACCACATGAACCGCTCCATGTTGCCGGTCAGATGGACGTCGATCGATCGCGATGGTGCGCGAACGTCAGGATTGCGATCGAAAGCAATGAGATCTCGATAGCTCAGCACCCGATGACCTACGTCGTTCAGACCTTGGCCAGGGTCACCTGTGCGATCCTTGGGCATCGGCGAAATGGTCTGCACACCGGGTGTCATCACAACGCTGGGTGCGTTCTTGGGGTCCCGCATATTCATGCTCATCTCGGCGTGGTTCATACCGGCATGATCCATGCCCTTCATCGCTTGCATTCCAGACATATCCATTCCCATGTCGGTCATGGTTGCCAGCGGTCGTGAGCGCAGGGGGGGCACATCGGCTGCCATGCCGGCGCGCGGCGCCAACGTGGCGCGAGCCATCCCAGAACGATCAATGCTCTCGCCAACAATCGTGTATGCCCGATTGTCGAGTGGAACCACGATAACGTCGTAGGTTTCAGCAACGCCGATCTGGAACTCGTCAACGGTCGTTGGCCGAACGTTTTGGCCGTCGGCCTGTACGATCGTAAGAGGCAAGCCGGGAATTCGGACGTCGAAGGTTGTCATCGCCGACGCGTTTATAATTCGGAGGCGGACGCGCTGGCCTGGCGCATAGAGGGCAGTCCAGTTGTCGTGAGGACCGTGCCCGTTGACAAGATAGGTATAGGTGGCGCCTGTCACGTCCGCGATGTCGGTGGGATCCATGCGCATGTTCGCCCACTCGACACGCTGCCCGAGCGATTGGTCCTTGCCTGCGATCAGGCCTCCTAAAGTTTGCTTTTGGTAGTTGAAGTATCCTGGCTGCTGCTTGAGCTTGCGGAAGATGGCATCGGGAGCCATCTGGCTATGATCTGACAACACGACGACATGCTCGCGATCGGCGTGCACTGGATCCGTACCTGCTGGGTCGATCACGATCGGGCCGTAGTGCCCGAGCTGCTCCTGAAGGCCCGAGTGGCTATGGTACCAGTATGTTCCTGCCTGCTTGACCTGAAATTCGTAGACGAAGGTTGATCGAGCCTTGATGCCGGGAAAAGAGATGCCGGGCACGCCGTCCATTGCGGCAGGAACCAGCAATCCATGCCAATGGATCGAGCTATCTTCGCCTAGATCGTTGGTCACCTGAAGGCGAACATTCTGCCCTTCACGCAGTCGGAGTAGCGGAGCGGGGATCGTCCCGTTAATTCCGATTGCCTGGCTCGTTCGTCCATCGATCAACATCGTCTGTCGCGCTATGCGGAGTGCGATTTCCGGACCGCTAAGTGCGGCAAGAGGACCCGCAATTCCTGCTGAAACCGGTTGGGCCCATGCCGGAAAGTATGCCGATAGAGCCAATCCGCCACTCGCAACGCTTGCGCCAAGGAGCATCTGACGCCGGTTTAATGCACGGTCCATGGGATTTCCTGCACAGGTGTAAAATCGCATCCAGTTGGACGCGATTTTAATTCGAAGCGCGGCCAGCCAGCCAGTCCACCGATCCGTCTAGGTCGACAAGGGCCGCAGTCTGGCAGTCGCCGATCTAGGCCACAACTCTCGAGCGGCGCGCTCACGCTCGGAGGTCCTTGCGCCGACCTGTCACGCCGAAGCCACCCTCATGCCGAGACCCGGGGATCGACGCAGTGCGCGACCCTGCGGATCGCGGCACGTTCGGTAACGTCGAGGTGGATCGTGGTCTCGCTGTCGAAGCGCGGCGGCCTCCCCGCCTCCTCCTCCAGGAGATCGAATTGCAGGACCATGGTCCTGGCCTGCAGCAACGCAGCGACCAGTTCGTCCGAGAGACCCGCGACCGGGCCCGTGCGATCGTCGACGACGGCATAGCGGTCGGCGAACAACAGATTTGAACGGAAGGGGCGGTCATCCAGGACGATGGAAGCGCCGGGTTCGGCCTTCGGCGCGGCGCCGGCGCGACGATCGGGCAGCAGGCGTTCACCGTCGCGGGAATAGACCTGAAGCTGGAGGACGGGGACCTGCCCCGAATGCTCGCAGGCGATCACGATGCCAATGATATTCGTGTCGGTCCGTATCGGTTCAAGCACGACGTGAGGCGGTATCATTGCCTGCTGGCCAGAAGTCTCTGCGCCCGCGCCCTGGACGATCGTGTACGCCATCACGAAGGCCGCCAAGCCGGCGCCGATCGCCGACGCCGCGATGCGTGTTCGCAGTTCGGGCGGTCGAGACAGGCAGGTCATAAATTCCCTTTAGATGCCATTCGATAGATGCCAGTCGGTGGGGTTCCACACCAAGATCAAACTGTGGCAGTCTTGTAGTGATTTTGCCGGGGCGGCAGTGGACTTTCCTCAAACCCGACGACCCTGAAACGATCGCAATCGATTGCCGGCTTTGGCGCTCGCGGCTTTAGCGCTCGTAGCGAAAGCCGAGCTTCAGGCCGACCTGGAAGTGGGCA
>JAQSDW010000058.1 GCA_029946105.1 Reyranella sp.
AATCACCGAAAAGTTCACAGTCTCTCCAGTGGCGCTCATGATCGTGAGCGCCACTGGAGTGGCGCGCTCCTCTGATCAGTGCTCGTCAGCCGATTCGACTTGGTGTCATCCCGCTCTAGCTCATCGGGCGCTCTCTGTCTCAACCCGTGTCACACCAAGTTGTGACATTTTCTGTGACAGGGACGTGTGACATCGGAACATCGACCTGCAGTCCGCCCTGACATCGTGGGAGCTGCAGCAGACCGTCTAAACCCATATTCGGACGCGTTTTCTCGCGGCTTCGGTCCACCCTGCCACTGGACGGTCTCCAGCGAGGACAGCCATTCGTTGCTACGCACGGCACATGACCGCGGGACGACCCCTTCTCCTCGATTGGAGTGTAGGCGGCGAATGCGCCGGCCGGGGCATGGTCTAAGGTTTTAGGCCTGAGGTTCAGGCCTGGGGTGTCGGATCGGCGTCATGACAGGAGCGTCTTGGCGATCCCCAAGGTGGGATCGACGTTGCCTGCCACCGTCTCGTAAGTGCGCGCCTGGGCCTGCCGGCTAGCACCTCTCACGCGGTTCTCCCAGGCGTTGCGCAGCCCGTCGTAGCGGAGCGAGAGCACGTCGCCCGCCCCCGCCAAGACATCGCCCAGCAGATCGCGCGGCGAGCCCGACAGATCGGTGCCCTGCGCCGCCAGCCGCGCCTGCAACTGGCCGAGCCGCTTGCCCGCCTTCTGACGGGCCGCGTCGGCATCGGCCTCGCCCGCCTGCTCGGCCTGCTGCGCCTGTATCTCATCGACCGCCGCTGCGTTGCGCTGCTGGGCGGCGAGAAAGTTGAAGTCGTTGCGTTGGCTGTCGGCCTGGCGGAGCTGCTGGGTGACGCTGAGCGCGGTCGACAGCAGCGCCGTCCCGCCCGCGATCATGGTCGTGAGTTCACACATCTTCTGTCTCCTTTGGTAACGCATCGTTGCCGGGGTAGGGCAATCGCATATAGCGATTTCCGTCGTCTCGACCGAAGCGCCAAAGGCGCGAAGCGGAGAGACCTCGCTTCAAAATCAATGGTCTCAGCTGAGGAAAGAAGGTCCCTCGACTGCGCCGCCCTGCGGGCGGCTCCGCTCGGGACGACGAATGATGGGCCATATGCGATTGCCCTAGTTGCCCGGGGAATCCGGACAGCCGGCCAGATGGCGTTTCCGCCTGAACGCGGCTGCCCCGTGCGACCGAACGCTGCTATGAACGCGCCCTTCCCTCTTCCCTGGAAACCCGAAGCTGCCGCGCATGCGCATGACCAAACCGCCGATCTGGCTGCTGATGAGCGCGACGGTGTCCTCGCAGATGGCGCTCACCATCTTCCTGCCGTCGCTGCCGACCATCGCGAGCGATCTTCATGTCTCCTACGGCACGGCCCAGCTGACGCTATCGATCTATCTTTTTGCCTTCGCCTTTGCGCAGCTGGCGGTCGGCCCGCTCTCGGACAATCTGGGCCGTCGACCGCTCCTGCTGGCCAGCCTCGTCGTGTTCACGATCGGCAGCATCTGCTGCGCGCTGAGCCCGACGATCGAGACCCTGATCGCCTCGCGCCTGGTCCAGGCCTGCGGCGCCTGCGGCGGCGTGGTGCTGGGGCGCGCCATCGTGCGCGACAGCCGGAGCGGCCCCGACGCCCCGCGGGCGATGGGCTACATGGCGTCTTCGATGGCGCTGGCGCCGGCGCTCTCCCCGCTGCTGGGCGGCCAGCTGCTCGGCTTCTTCGGCTGGCGCAGCAATTTCTGGTTCACGGCCGCCTGCGGTTTCGCGGTGCTGGTCGTGGTCTGGCGCATCCTCGGCGAAACCGCGCCGAAAGCGCCGCCGCGCACATCAGGCGTGGTGCGCGACTACGTCGAAGGCTTCCACGCCATCCTGCGCGAGCGCCGGTTCCTCGGTCTCATGATCGCGACCACCTGCGCCTCGGCCGGATTCAATGTCTTCTTCTCCGGCGGACCCATCCTGCTGATCCAGGTGATGGGCGTGGCCGCCGAACTGTTCGGCTGGTTCACGCTCGCCTGGGCGGGCAACTTCGTCCTCGGCAGCCTGGTCTCCAGCCGCCTGCAGGGCCGGGTCAGAAGCCTGCTCCTGATCCCGGTGGGCCAGGGCATCCTCACCCTGGGCGCCGTGGCGATGATGGCGACGGCCGCCCTGGGTTACGTCACGCCGCTGGCGCTGATCGTGCCGCTGATCCTGATGGGCTGGGGCAACGGCCTCAACATGCCCAATGCGATGGCGAACGCGCTGTCCGCGGTGCCCGCCAATCGGGTCGGCGCGGCCTCCGCGCTGATGGGTTTCGTGCAGATGATGACCGCCGCGGTGCTGACCCTGCTGGTCGGCTATGTGCCGCACGACACGCAGATGAACATCGGCATCGGCGTCGCCGTGACGGGCATCGTTGGTCTGGTCGGCTGGTGGACGCTGGTGCGCAGGCCGCCGGTCCGTCCCGCCTAGAGTCTTTCTGGCGAAGACATGTTCACTGGGTCACTCATGCTCCTCTCCCCCGCTAGGGGGAGAGGTTGGGTGAGGGGGTTACGCACGTTCTTCGACGCCCCCTCACCTAGCCTCTCCCCCTAGCGGGGGAGAGGAATATGAAAGCGCCCGCCCTCAGGCCCCGCCCTCAGCCAAGGCGATCACGCAGGAGCGCCAGCGTGCGGCGGCGCGCCTCGCCTGCCGCCGCTTCGTTGAAGGGCGGATAGCCGCGGCGGTTGAAGCCGTGTTCGGTGCCCGGGTAGACGTGGATCTCGACCCCCGCCTCGCCGCCCAGGCGCGCGCGGATCGCCGCCACCGTGGCCGCGGGGACATGGGGATCGTCGCTGGCGAAATGCATCAGGATCGGGCAGCCGCGCTTGTCGGCCTCGCCGAGGTGCTGATCGATCTGGACGCCGTAGTAGCTCACCGCGGCCTCGACCGGCAGGCGGGTGCTGGCCAGGTAGGCGAGCTTGCCGCCGAGACAGAAGCCCATCACGCCGACTTTGCCAGTGCAATCCGGGCGGGCGCGGAGGGACGCCACGATGCCGCCGAGGTCGCGGGCGAACTGGTCGGTGTCGAGTTCCGCCGACAGCGCCCGTGCCTTGGCACGGCCCTCGTCCGTGTAAGGAAGATAGCAGGCCGCCTCCTGCCGCCAGAAGACATCCGGCGCCAAAGCGATGAACCCGTCGGCGGCGTAGCCGTCGGCCACCGAGCGGATATGCGGGTTGGTATTGAAAATCTCCGGCAGCACGATCAGGGCCGGCGCCGGCAGCCGCGCGGGCAAGGCCAGATATGCCGCGAACTGCCCGCCGTCGGATGCCGCAAGCCTGATCTCCTCGCCCATGATTTTTCCTCTCCCGTTTTCGGGCGCCACGATAGACAGCGAGCGTGCACGCTGGAAGCGGTGTCATTAGTCCGGCCTCGAAGGACGGAATCGGTGCCCTGCGCCGCCAGCCGCGCCTGCAACTGGCCGAGCCGCTGGCCCGCCTTCTGCCGGGCCGCATCCGCGTTAGCCTCGCCCGCCTGCTCGGCTCGCTGCGCCTGTATCTCATCGACCGCCGCCGCGTTGCGCTGCTGGGCCGCGAGAAAGTTGTAGTCGTTGCGTTGGCTGTCGGCCTGGCGAAGCTGCTGGGCGACGCTGACGGCTTGCTGGGCCGCGCCCATGGCGGCCGACAGCAGCGCCGTACCGCCCGTGATCATGGTTGCGAGCTCGCACATTTTTCTCTCCCGAATATTATGAAATCTAGGTAATACCTCTCCCCTGCGGGCTTCGATTGATGGCGGTAGTAGTTGACGTAGTTGCAACGCTACGCAAGTTTACAATCGGCACTTAAGCTAGGGGGTCAGGTTTGGCGAGAAACGATCGGATCGACCAAATCGTCCAATACAATGAGCGCGGAAATCCCACGCCCGTTCATTTTGTAAACTCGGACATCATACTGCTGCGCAGAGTGTGGGCGTCCCGACCCGATACCATGGAGTATATGCGCGACTTCATTCCCATTCGAATTGTTACCGAACTTGAAGTCTTCGCGCGGGCTTGGATCAAAGAGTTGATCGATCACGGGACGCCGTACGCGGAGCATGCAGCAACGCTTGCAAAAGACGTTGGCATCAAATTCGACTACGCAGTTTCACAAGCCCTAATCGGACAACGGTTCTCTCTTGGAGACCTTGTATCGCATAGTGTTTCAGTTAATAGCTTCGATCAGCTCATTGGCAACTTCAACAAACTCCTAGGGCATGATTTCTTGCCGTCTCTAAAGGATGTTCATGACCGGTGGTCAGTGGAATTACACGGCAAGCCCAAAACGCCAATAATCGAAGACATGGATGCCATGTGCAGGCACCTTTCGCGCCTTTTTGAGGTCAGGCATGTCGTTGTGCACGAGAAGCCTAGCGTGCCTGTATTCTCGGAAGGAGACATTGCGAGTTTCTTCTCCGCAGCTCAGATGCTGATCCAAGCCACGAATGAACGCTTCACGTTTCTGCGCCACGGATTGTATCCTTTGACGCAGATGGACATGAACATAGAGGCAGGACAGCGATACTTGAATACCAAAGGTCGCTTGGCTCAAGTGCTCGCTAAGTTCGACAAAAGCACCATGCCGGACTTCGATGCAGCACAGGAAGCATGGGAAGCGTATATTGAGGCACATGCTTCCGCCGTGTCTGGATTTGGGAAGCCGGGGGCCGGTTCTATGGCATCTATGGTTTACAGCTCCATTAAGCAGCAGCTAACCGATCGCCGTATGAAAGATCTGGAAGAGTTGTTGGAAGAAATGCGCTCCCGGTAAGAATCAACTTCGACATCGTATGCCCTACGCTAATTGGTTGGCTGTTCGTTGCGCCATCGGGCTCACATACTCCGGCTGCAACCTCAGCCCATCCAGCGCCGGTGACGGCGGCGGCGGGATTTCGCCCGCCCGCGCCATGATCTGGAACACGCGGCCGATCAGCGGTTCGAGCAGTTCGTCGTGCAGCCGTTCCAGCACCGGGCCCAACATCACCAGCTTCTCCTCGCGGCGTTCGGCGATCTCGGTGGCGGAGCGCACGTCGTCGAGCTGGCTCGTCATCAGGAACA
>JAQSDW010000059.1 GCA_029946105.1 Reyranella sp.
CCGTCACGTTCGTGTTCAGAAGCCAGTTCAAACCGCCTTCCGCACCGATATAGAAACCCGGTGTCGGAGACTGCGCCTGCGCGGCCATCGGCAGCGCGATCAGCGCGGCGGCCATCAAAGCCTTCTTCATGAGTACTTCCCCTCAATAGTGAAATCTGAGCGAGTGCCAGGCTGGATCGTCACCAGCACCGGGACGGGATATACACACCACGACTAGTGCGGAGCAAGGCGTGTGGACTTTCCAAGAACGACTCGCGGCCAACCTGTGGCTGAGAAGCAACAGTCAGGAATTTCAAGCCTTTCTGGGCATTTCCGAGTCCTCCAGGGGAGCGTTTCGGCCCCAATATATGGTGTGCTCCCCGGTGCACGACGGGGCCGCGCTCCGGCCCCGACTTACCCGCAAGGAGCCCTCCTATCCCCTCGTAAGCTATCTCGCGCCGCCGCAGGGCTTGCGAAGGGTAGGGCGCAGGGGACCACAACCGGTAGACGTCGGCGCCGCACGGCTGCCCCGGCATGAGATTTCAGGTGAAGATCGTGCGCCAAGTCGACTTCCGGCCCCCGCCCGCATCGCGGCATGGCTCCCTCGCAGGATTTTCAATCGCCGGCGCCCCTCGACTCGCGGTAAACCGCCGTTCACGTATTGAAGGAACCGGGAGAGGCAAAACGCCATGGGTCAGTTCAGCAAGGTCGAGATCGACGGTCGCCTGATGATCGTCACCATCAACCGGCCGGAAATCTACAACGCCTGCCATCCCATGGCGAACCAGGAGCTGGTCGACGCCTTCGACGAGTTCCAGACCAACCCCGAACTGTGGGTCGCCATCATCACCGGCGCCGGCGACAAGGCCTTCTGCGCCGGCAACGACCTCAAGTATCACGCCGAGATCCAGGCCAAGACCGGCAAGCGCCCGGTCCATCCGGCCAAGGGCTTCGGTGGCCTCGCCAACCGCTTCGACCTCGACAAGCCCGTCATCGCCGCGGTGAACGGCATCGCCATGGGCGGCGGCTTCGAGATCGCGCTCGCCTCCGACATCATCGTGGCGTCGGACCAGGCGAAGTTCGCCCTGCCCGAGCCGCGCGTCGGCCTCGCCGCCGGCGCCGGCGGCATGCAGCGCCTGAGCCGCATGATCCCGCTCAAGAAGGCCATGGGCATGATGCTGACGGGCCGCCATGTGCCGGCCAAGGAAGGCTACGACCTTGGCTTCGTCACCGAGGTGGTGCCGCACGCCGAGCTGATGACGGCGGCCAGGCGCTGGGCGTCCGAGATCCTCGCCTGCTCGCCGATGTCGGTGCGCGCCACCAAGCAGGTGGTGATGCGCTCGCTCGACGTGCCGGCGCTCGAGATGGCGATGCGCAATCAGAGCTACCCCGCCTTCGTCGCCATGGCCCACAGCGAAGACACGATCGAGGGGCCCAAGGCCTTCGCCGAGAAGCGCAATCCCAACTGGAAGGGCCGCTAGAGTCACGGAGTCATCCTATCGGCGGCGGTTCGGGCATCCTGTCCGGACCGCAAAGCCCTGAGAAGGCTCGCGAATTCCGGGTTCACGCACGCCAGCCCGGAGTCGCCAAATGTCGTATTTCAAAACTGTCTTTCCTCCATTCCGAGGCCGTAGGCGCAAGGGAATAGCGCCGTAATATCAGCGGCCATAAGCATTGACCGTTCCAGACACTTCTCGGCTCGGGGGAGCGCGATAGACGGTCGATACTTACGACGGTTGGCATAAGATTCCATTTCCTGTCTATAGGATAAAATAGGATTCCCGTCAAGCCGGGCGATCTCTCCCATTGACTCTTCATTGGTAGGACCAATAGAAACGTGGACCAAGAAACCCAGCATCGAACCGGGGAGAGGAAACGTCTCATGTCCACCGAGCTGGCTGATGCGCTGGTATCGCCGGCGGTCCACGCCGACGAAGCCCGCATCCATGCCCTGTTCTCGGAGCTGCGCCGGACCTCGCCGGTTCATTGGACCCAGCCCGCCGACTACCGCCCCTTCTGGGCGCTGACACGCCACGCCGACATCATGGAGGTGTCGCGCAAGAACGACGTCTTCATCAACAGCCGCCGGCTCAACCTGATGACGCGGGCGCAGGAGGCGGCGGCCAAGCGCGCCACCAGCAAATTCAGCGGCAAGTACGATCGCATGTATCGGACGGTCGCCCACATGGACAATCCCGACCACCGCGAATACCGCCGCGTCACCGCCGAGTGGTTCATGGGCCCCGGCGTGCGGAAGTTCGAAGCAGCCGTTGCGACCCTCGCCGAGGAGTCGCTCGACCACATCGCGACCTTCGGCGGCGAACCGTTCGACTACGCGCGCGAGGTGGCGAACCTGTTCCCGCTGCGGGTGATCATGTCGATCCTGGGCGTGCCGCGCGAGGATCAGCCGCTGATGCTGCGCCTGACCCAGGAGTTCTTCGGTGCCGACGACGCCGACCTTGGCCGGGACGGCACCAACACAGGTCAGCATTTCGACCTGCTCCGGGAATTCTTCGACTATTTCACCGCCATGGCCGCCGACAGGCGCAAGTCTCCACGCGACGATCTCGCCACGGTGATCGCCTGCGGCCGGCCCTACGACGGACCGATGGGCGATCTCGAGACCGCCTCGTACTACGCGGTGATCGCCACGGCAGGCCACGACACGACGGCCGCGGTGACGGCCGGCGGCCTGCTCGCCCTCCTGGAAAATCCCAACCAGTGGCAAAAGCTCCGCGCCGTTCCGGAGAAAATCAAAGGCGCCGTCGAGGAGATGTTGCGCTGGGTGTCGCCGGTCAAACATTTCCTGCGAACCGCGCGCGAGGATTATAGGCTGGGCGACGCGACCATCGCCGCCGGAGACGGCGTCGCCCTCTTCTATCCCTCGGCCAATCGCGACGACGCGGTCTTCGCCGACCCGTTCCGCTTCGACATCGAGCGCACCCCGAACAGGCATCTCGCCTTCGGTTTCGGCGGCCACATGTGCCTCGGCCTGTCGCTGGCCCGCCTCGAACTCACGATTTTTCTCCGCGCCTTCGTGCGCCGGGTCGACAGCATCGAACCGGCGGGCGAGGTCCAGCGCATCCACGCCAACCTGGTCGGCGGCTTCAAGGCGCTGCCGGTGCGGCTTGGTCTCGTGCATTGAATCGAACAGGACAGCCAATCAGATGAAGGCGATCCAGGCCGACGATCTCAGCTCGATCGACAAGTATCGCGTGGTCGAGCTCGAGGTGCCCGATCCGGGGCCAGACGAAGTGCGCATCAGGATTGCGGCCTGCGGCGTCGGCTATGTCGATGCGCTGGTCTCGCTCGGCCGTTACCAGGTGAAGCCGCCGCTGCCGCACGTGCCGGGCGGCGAGGTCTCGGGCTGGATCGATTCGGTCGGCAGCGGCGTCACGGGACTCGCGCCCGGCGACCGCGTGCTGGCGCAGGTGCGCGGCGGCTTCGCCGAATACGCCCTGGCACCAGTGACGGCGGTCAACCGGATCCCGCCCGCCATGCAGCTCGACCAGGCCGCCGGATTCCGCGTCAACTACGTCACCGCGCTGCATGGTCTGCGCGATCGTGCGCACATCAAGCCGGGCGAGACGCTGCTGGTGATCGGCGCCGCGGGCGGCGTCGGCAGCGCCGCCGTCCAGGTCGGTAAACTGCTGGGCGCCCGGGTCGTCGCCGTGGCGTCGACACCCGAGAAGCGTGCGCTGGCCGCCCGCAGCGGCGCCGAGATCACGCTCGACCGCGATCCCGAGGGCTGGCGCGATCGCCTGAAGGCAGCGGTGCCTGGCGGCATAGACGTCGCCTTCGATCCGGTGAGCGGCCCGCTGCTGCAGCCGGCCTTTCGCTCGCTCGCCTGGGGCGGACGCTACCTGGTGATCGGTTTCGCCTCGGGCGAGATCCCCGCCCTGCCCGTCAACCTGCCACTGCTCAAGGGCGCCGCGCTGGTCGGCGTCGACTATCGCCAGTTCGCCGCCGTGTTCGAAGCAGCCGCAGCCCAGCGCGAACTCGACGAATTGTTGGCCTGGGTCGCCGAGGGCCGACTCGTTCCGCCGGCCGGGCGCGCCTTTGCGTTCGACCAGTACCGCGAAGCGCTCACCTACGCCTTGAGTGGAGAGGGAATTGCCAAAACGATCTTCGAAGTCGCCTCGACATGACCTGCCCCAGCACAGGCCCCAGCCACCCTCATCAGGACTCATGAAATGCCGGTAACCACCAATAGCTTCGCCATGGGCGAGATGCTGGCCGTCCTCCTGTCGCGCGACATGGCCGACGGCGAGAAGGCCATCGTCGGCACCAACTCCGACATCCAGGTCGCGGCCTGCAATCTCGCGCGCCAGCGCCAGGCGCCGCATCTGTGGTGGGTCTCGGGCCCCGGCGGCATGACCAATCCGACCGAGGGCATCGTGCGGCCCGCCGCCGACGCCGAGAACATCGCCGTGGCCGAAGCGGTGATGGACCTGCCGCAGATGATCGACTTCATCGACTGGCAGGTTCACTTCTTCGACTTCGCCATCCTGGGCGCGCTGCAGACCGACCGCTTCGGCAACATCAATACCGTCTGCGTCGGCGATCATGCCAAGCCGCGGCTGCGCGGCCCCGGCACGGTGGGCATCAGCGCGCTGTGCGGCCTGTCGCGACGCTTCTACATCATGATGACCCGCCACGACCGCGGCGCCTTCGTGCCCAAGGTCGACTTCGTCTGCGGCGCAGGCTTCCTCGACGGCGGCACCTCGCGCACCGACTTCGGCCTGTCCGAGGGCGGCCCGCGCCTGGTGGTGACGCCGCTCGGCGTCTTCGACTTCGAGCCGGCGAGCAAGGCCATGCGCATCAAGTCGCTGCACGACGGCGTCACGCTCGACGAGGTGCGCGACAACACCGGCTTCGACCTGGTGGTGCCGGCAAAAATCGAACGCACCGCCAATCCCGACGACGAGGAGCTGTTCCTGCTGCGCCGCACCGTCGACTCGACCGGCGTGCTCACCCGCAAGTTTCCCTGGCCCGAGGCCAGCCAATGAATCGATTCCCACGAAAAGCTTCATCGCTGGGAGCGCGGCGC
>JAQSDW010000060.1 GCA_029946105.1 Reyranella sp.
GCGGATTGAACTGCGGCGCATACATGTTGAAGTGGTTCGCCTGCCCCGCCATCGGCCCCAGGCCGCCCATCTGCCAGTTGACCCACTGCAGCACCTCGTACTTGCCGCGCAAGTCCTTGGGCAGAAACTTTCCGGCCTTCTCCGCGAGGTACTGCAGGATCGCACCGGACTCGAAGACCGCAACCGGCTTGCCTCCACCCGGCGGCTCGTGATCGACGATGGCGGGCATGCGGTTGTTGGGGCTGATCGCCAGGAACTCGGGCTTGAACTGCTCGCCCGTGCCGATGTTCACCGGCACCAGTCTGTACGGCAGGCCGCACTCCTCGAGCATGATGGAAATCTTCCAGCCATTCGGCGTCGGCCAATAGTGCAGGTCGATCATGAAGTGTCTCCTGGAGGGGATGTGAATTGGCGCCGAGACTAGACCATCCAGCGCAGCGCGCGAAGCGAGGAAGCGCTAATGCCCTCATGAGGAAATGGTTGCTCGGCAACGGTCGCCAGTGGGAATATTCGCCAAGGAGGATCTTCTACTATGGCCATTTCACTCTACGATCTCATCGTGCCCAACTACCTGCAGACGCTGGGCGGCATGGAAGCCTTTCTCGCCAAGGGCCTCGCGCACTTCCAGGAGAACAAGATCGATCCTGGCGAGGTCATCGAAACACGCCTGCATGCCGACATGCTGCCACTTAAGTTCCAGATCCATTCTGTCGTGCATCACTCGCTGGGCGCGATTCGCGGCGTGCAAGCTGGCACGTTCAAGCCGCCCGCCCCGGTGCCGGCGCTCGACTATGCCGGTTTCCAGAAGACCGTGACTGAGGCGCGCGAATCCTTACAGAAGATCAAACCTGAGGAGGTCAACCCGCTTGAGGGCAAGGACGTCGTCTTCGAGATTGGCGATCGCAAGCTGCCCTTCACCGCCGAGGGTTTCCTCCAGTCGTTCTCGCTGCCCAACTTCTTCTTCCACACCACCACCGCCTACGACATCCTGCGTCAAAAAGGTGTGCCTCTCGGCAAGCGCGACTTCCTGGGCAGGATGCGCCTGAAGACATGATGGCCTCGCCAAGCAAGCCGAGGCATATCGGTATCGTCGCCTGCTCCGCGGAGGGCGCGGCCCTCTGCTACAGGACGATTTGCGTCGAGGGCGCCGGGCTACTTGGCCCCCACGCGCATCCCGAAGTCTCGATGCACACGCCGTCGTTGGCCGATCACATGGCTCATATCTATCACGGCGATTGGCAGGGCGTGGCCGAGTTGATGCTGGCCTCGGCCGACAAGCTCGCCAAGGCGGGCGCCGACTTCCTGATCTGTCCCGACAACACCATCCACCAGGCCCTGCCCCATGTCTTGCCGCGCTCGCCGCTGCCCTGGCTCCACATCGCCGAGGTCGCGGCCCAACACGCCGTCGAGCGTGGCTTCCACACCGTCGGCATCACCGGAACGCGTTGGCTGGTCGACAGCGAGGTTTATCCGGAGAAGCTTGGCGCCCATGGGCTGAAATACGTCCGTCCAAGCGCCGTCGAACGCGACGAGTGCAACCGCATCATCATGGACGAACTGGTCTGCAGCAGCTTCAGGCCTGAGTCGATCGCCTACTTCCAGCGGGTGATCGCGCGAATGAAGGATCAGGGCTGCGACGCGGTCGTGCTGGGCTGTACCGAGATCCCACTGATCCTGAGCGACGCGAATTCGCCCCTGCCGACGCTCGATTCCACTCGGCTGCTGGCGCGGGCGGCGCTGAAGCGCGCCGTCGAAACCGTCAGTTGACCATCGCCTGATAGACGAGATCGCGCATCAGGTAGCGATAGCGCAGGTGGGCAGCCGGCGACTGCATCATGAACACGACGTAGAGGTGCTCCTTCGGGTCGTGCCAGAAGTAGGTGCCGTAGGCGCCGCCCCAGTAGTAGTCGCCGGGCGTTCCCGGCAGCGGGTTGCGGCCGACGTCGGTGCGGATGGCAAAGCCCAGGCCGAAGCCCTGGCCCATGCGTCCGCTGGGTTCGAGCGCCTCGAAACGGAACATGTCGGCGCCCATCTTGACGTCGGGCGGCAAGGCATCCGCTGTCATCAGGTCGATGGTCTTGCGCGAGATCAGCCGCACGCCGTCGAGCTGGCCGCCGTTGGCGAACATCTGGAGGAAGCGCGCGTAGTCGGCCGCGGTCGACACCATGCCGCCGCCGCCCGACCTCCAGGTGAACTTCTCCGTGACGTCTGGAATGGACGGCAGCTCGTTCTTGGGGCCTTCCTTCATCGGCTTGGCGCCGCGCGCCTTCTTGTCGGCCGAGACCTCGAAGGCGGTGTCGCCCATCTTGAGCGGCTTGGTGATGCGTTCCTCAATGAACTTGTCGAGCGGCATGCCCGAGGCGACCTCGACGACGCGTCCCAGCACATCGGTCGACATGGAATATTCCCACGTCGTGCCCGGCTGGTAGAGCAAGCCGAGCTTGGCGAGTTTGTCCGCCATCTCGGCGTTGGTCTGGCCGCGCTCGGCCACCTTCATGTCGACGTAGGACTGCTTGATCGGGTTGGCGCCGATCGCGGCGTAGGTCAGGCCCGAGGTGTGGCGCATCAGATCCTGCACCGTCATCGGCCGCGCCTGCGGCTCAGGGACGTATTCGACCGTGCCGTCGTCCTTGTTCTTCGGCGTCACCACCTTGGTGTCGGCGAAGGCCGGAATGTAGCGCGAGACCGGATCAGCCAGGGTGATCTTGCCGTCCTCCATCAGGATCATCGCGGCCACCGTGACGATCGGCTTGGTCATGGAGGCGATGCGGAAGATCGTGTCGTTGGTCATCGCCACCTTGGCTTCCTTATCGCGGAAGCCGAAGGAGTCGAACATGACGATCTTGCCGTTGCGCACGATCAGCACGACCGCGCCTGGCAGTTCGTTGTTCTTGACGCCCTCGTTGATACGGTCGCCGATGTTCTTGAGGCGCGTCGACAGAAAGCCCACTTCCTCGGGTGTCTGGACCTTGGGAATGCCCTGTGCAGCGGCAGGCAATACCATGCCGAAGACGAGCGCCGACGCGGCAGCCATACGGAACAACGACATTAGACTTTCCTCCTGACTTCTTGTCTCCATCAAAGCAAAACGCCCCCGCTTGCGCGAGGGCGTTTCGACGCACGAGCCGCCGTGCGGTCAGGTTACCGCGATGGGGCCGCCGTTCGATCCCGTGGCACCCCGGATCGGCGCCGGCGAGAAGACATAGGCGAACTGGTATTTGCGATCGGCAATCAAGGCCGTGAAGTCAAGATTTTCATGATTGAAAATGCCGTTCTTGCAGATCAGTTCGCCGTGCACAACGAAGGCCAGGTTCTTGTCCGGATTAGGCACGACCTCGGTGGCCCACTGGTCGGCGCCGGTCAGGCAGACGCCCTTGTCGACGCACCATTTGGCGATCTCGAGGCCGATACCGGGCTCGCCACCGTTGAACTTGTCGTTGTTCTTCATCCAGAGCTTGCCCCAGCCCGTGTTGAAGAAGACGGCATCGCCTTCCTTCACGTCGGCCTCGTTCATGCCCTGCTTCTGCATCGCGGCGCGGATGTCGGCGAGCGTGATCTCCTCGCCGGCCTCCATCATGCGGCCCTTGATGGCTTCGACGTCGAACAGATGACCGCGCGTAAAGAATGGTTTCACATGCTCGACGCCAAGTTTTGTCAGGCCGTAGGCCGTGGCCATCTCCTGCTCGGTCACACCATTGTAGTAGCGCATCTCGTTCTTGTCGCCGTCCTTGCCCATCTGGATGCCGATGTGGCCCAGGCCGTCGAACTGTGTGCCGGTCTGGCCGATTTCGGTGGCAAGGAATTCATCATGATAGACGAGCTTGTTGGAGCCGAACGGGCCGCCCGTCGGCGATCCCGGGATGCGCATGGTGAAAGCACGCTCGCCAAACTTGGGCATTCCGGATTCGTAGATGCGGCCGATGCGATAGACCTTGCCATCCTTGATCCACTTCACCGTGTCGAGAACCTTGGCCGGCGTCATCAGGTTCGACGCGCCCGCCATATCGTCCTTGCCCCACTTGGGATGCGGCCACCAAACTTTGTCGCTGAGCGCCGGCGCTTGCGCCACCTGTTGGGCATGCGCTGCACCGGCGACAAGCGCACCGGCCGCGACTGCGCCGCCCACCAGACCGGCGGTCAGGAAGGAACGACGATCCTCGTCGACGCCCTGCGCCGACGACTTGAGCTCATCCTTGTCTTGCAGATATCTCGAGTCCATGGACGCTCCTCCTTCATTCTGGTTAGTCTGAAAAGCGTCTCGCCGTGGCGATTGAGCGTCAAGCCAAAGCGGCAAGGTTACTTTGTTACATATGCAAAAATGAGAGGCTTGCCGGCATGAGCCTGTTCGATCGCGACAAGTCGGCCGAACGCCTGCCGGTCACCCTGATCACCGGCTTTCTCGGCAGCGGCAAGACCACCCTGCTCAACCGCGTGCTGAGCGATCCGCGCATGGCGCGCAGCCTCGTGTTGGTGAACGAGTTCGGCGAAGTAGGGCTCGATCACCTGTTCATGGAACAGGTCGGCGGCGACATGGTGCTGCTGCAGTCGGGATGCGTCTGCTGCACCATCCAGGGGGATCTCGACCGCACCCTGCGTGACATCACCAAGCGTCGAGCGGCCGGCACGGCGCCACCGTTCGACCGGGTACTGCTCGAAACGACCGGCCTCGCCGATCCCGCGCCGATCCTGCAGCTCCTGCTCAACCATCCCATGATCAGCCACGACTATCGCGTCGACGGCGTGGTCGTGACCGTCGATGCGGTCAATGGAGCGCGGCAACTCGACGAACATCCCGAGGCGGTGAAGCAGGCAGCCGTTGCCGACCGCCTGTTGATCAGCAAAACCGATCTTGCTGACATCGACACCAACGCCCACCTGCGCGCGCGCCTGGAGGATCTCAACCCTGCCGCGGCGCTCTACGAGATCGTGCTGGGTGAGATCGACCCCGCGTTGCTTTTCGATTCCGGGCCGTTCGATCCTGCCGGCAAGAGTGACAAGGTTCGCGCCTGGCTTGGCGCCGAGGCGCATCACCACCACCATCACGTAGACCGCTCGCGCCACGACGCGCATATCGGATCGTTCTGTCTCACCTTCGACGAGCCGCTGGACTGGGACCGCTTCAATCCCTGGCTGATGGCGGTTCGCGCCTCATGGGGCGACCGGCTGCTGCGCGTGAAAGGCATTCTGAATGTCGTGGGCGAGGCGCAGCCGCTGGTGATCCATGGCGTTCACCGCACCTTCCATCCGCCCACCCTGCTCGCCCGTTGGCCAGATGCCGACCGGCGCTCGCGGCTGGTGTTCATTACCCGCGACCTCGACCGCGCCGAGGTCGAGGCGAGCTGGGCCGAGATGGCCTAGCTACTTTCGGTATCCGCGTATTCCGGCGGCCAGACCAGGGTGAACCGCTCGAAGACGGCCGGCATCGAAGCGTCGAATGTAAACCCTTCGGCTCGTGCGCGTCGTTCGAAATACATCGTGTGCTGCGCCAGCCAGTCCTCGCGCGTCCGTTCTCCTTCGCCTTCGTCCCAGCCAAAGGCTTCGTCAACCCCGTCGAGCGGCTTCACCTCGACGGTCTTCGTCCGCCAGATCGCCCGCGGTTGGCCGTCGGCCAAGGCCGCATCATCACCCATCCGGCAGACGTCATACGCCTGTTCGGGCACGCCGCGTGCACGACGGAAATCCTCCCAGAAGGCAACCACGGCGGGAGATCTGGGTTTATCCATGTATCGACCGCGTCCGAAAACCGCCAGACCGCCATCGGCCGGCTGGCCTAGATGGCCCACCCAATCGAGGAGTGCAACCGATGGCAACATTACGCCGAGAAATTTCCCTCAACGCTCCCTTGGAGAAGGTTTGGCCGGCGATCCGCGATTTCGATCATGTCCATGTCCGCGTGGCGCCAGGATTCCTGACCGCGGGCAAGATGGACAAGGGCGACCGTATTCTCACGTTCTTCAATGGCATGGTGGCGCGTGAACGGTTGGTGACGGCCGACGACGAGACGCATCGGCTAGTCTATTCCGTCGTCGAAGGACAGGCGAGCCACTACAACGCCGCCGTCCAGATCCTTGCCGAGGGGAAAGACAAAAGCCGACTCGTCTTGACGATCGACCTCTTGCCGAACGAACTGGCACCAGCGATCGGCGGGATGATGGATCAGGCGGTCGGCATCATGCAGAAGACGCTGTCCGCCTGATCCACCAGTCGCTCAGGCCGCGTCCTGCTGTGGCAGCAGGTCGGCATACTTCTTGAAGCCCGGCAGCTTCTCGACCCGGCCCATCCAGGCCTTCACGTTGGCGTAGGGCGCAAGATCGATGGCGCCCTCCTCTGCATAGGCCACGTCGCCATAGACGGCGACGTCGGCGATGGTCGCTTCGTCACCGACCAGGAAAGCCGACTTGCCAAGCGAGGCGTCCAGCACCTTCAGCGCGTCGTTGGCGAGGCCGGTGTAGAGCTGCAGGACGTTGTCGTCGGCCTTCATGAAGCCCTTCTTGATGGCGCGTGGGCGATAGACGTTGGGCGCCAGGCGATCGAATTCCCAGAAGAGCCACTCGCGGACGCGGGCCTTCTCTTCGGCGGTCTTGCCGCCCATCTTGCCGAACTTGTCGGCGAGATAGAGCAGGATCGAGCCCGACTGGCAGAGCTTCAGATCGCCGTCGACCAGTGCCGGCACCTGGCCGTAACGGTTGACCGCGAGATAGTCCGGCTGCTTGTGGGCACCGGCGCGCAGATCGACGTGCTTGTAGGCAAAAGCCTGGCCCATCAGCGACATGGCGAGACCCGCCTTGTAGGTCGGGCCGCTCAGCCAAATTCCGTAAAGCGTCATTTTGGACATGTTTTCCTCCAGTTGAACGATGAATGGCGCGGCATTAGCACGCCGCCTGCGGACAAGCATCCCACTTGAGCGTGAGGCCGTTAAGCCTGTATGACCGGGCATGAAAATTTCGGCCCGCGACATCGATCATCTTTCGGTCAGCCACACTGACTTCGAAGGTACCGCCACCAAGCTGGAGCAACTCGGCTTCAAGCTGACGCCGGAAGGGGTGGAGCCGCGCTGCATCTGCTTCCAGCCCGACCGCGACGACGTCCCCAACTACATCGAGCTGCTACCGGGCGACGTCACCCGCATTGCACTTGCACTGAACGTCGAGGAACTCGAGGGCGAGGAACGCACGCACGCCTGGGAAACCGAGGACGGCTTCGAGGTCGATGCCGGCGTGGTAGTCGGCGAGACGAGCGGACCGCTGCCGTGGTTCGCCGTCAAGCACGAGACGCCCGACGCGTTCATGGAACCGGAATGGATCGTCCATCCCAACGGCGCCCTTGGAATGATGGCGATCCATGCCGTGGCGGAGAACCCGCGGGAGACCGCGAAGGCGCTGAAGGCTTCCTGGGGCGGCCAGATCGAGGAAATCTTCGACGGCTGCATGATGGTCAAGGCGGGTTCGGTCGAACTCCTGATCTGGTCGCCGCTTGCCTACCAGCTAGAATACAAGGCGCTCGAAGTCATGACACCACAGGAACTACCGACCATCGTCGGCGCCGCCATCGCCGTCGAACGCTCGCGGCCGCTGCAGGCGTTGCTGCGCGCCAACAACATCGCCTTCCAGCTTACCGAGGGCGACCGCGTCCTGGTGGCGCCGGAACAGTCGGGCGGCCTGATGCTGGAGTTCATGCCGCAGACCTGATGAGGCCTGCTGCTACGCCGGTCCCGTCACGACCGGCTTCTTGAACTGCAGCGGCATTAGGTCGGGGTTGTCGCCGCCCCCTTCCCGCCAGCGCCCCGGAGTCATGCCGGTGAGGCGCTTGAAAGCTCGACTGAAGGCCGCCTCCGACTCGTAGCCGATGTCGGCAGCCGCCCGCGCGATGCTGTCTTTACCATGCCGCAATCGATCGGCGGCCATCTGGATTCGCCATCCGACCAGATACTCGATCGGCGGCCGCCCCAGCAGGGCGTTGAAGCGCTCGCCCAGGACGGTCCGTGAGGATCCGGCTTCACGGGCAAGGGTTTCGGCCGACCAGCGCCGCGCGGGGTCGGCATGAATGAGCTGCAACGCGCGGCCGACGATCGGGTCGTCGAGTGCGGCCAGCACGCCCCGACTGCCCATCGGCATCCGGCTGGCGTGGCGCCTCAGGACTTCGACGAACAGCAGCTCCATCATCCGGCCGAGGATCGCCTGCGTGCCCGGCGTCGCGGCATCGACCAGGGCAAGCATGTCATGCACGGTCGAGGCGAGCTGCGCGCCCAGCTTGCCGTCGCCGGCATGCTCGACGAGCAACTCGGGGAGGGTCCGGAACATCGGAACGGACATCATCTCGGCCGACTCGATGAAACCGCAGACGAGCCGCGTCTCGGCCCCGCCGCCACCGTGACTGACGGTCCAGATTCCCTCGGTGGGTCCGCGCGGAAACAGCTTCGGATCGAAGACCATGTCTGGCGCCGTCCCCTTGCGCAGAGTGTGCCGGTCGGCGAAGGGCAGAAGAAGAAGATCGCCCGCGACAAGCTGCCGTTGTGTGCCGCTCGCGGTCTCGACCAGGCAGTCGCCCTCCGCGATCAGGTGAAACACGCTGACGTGGCGCAGATGCGCCATCGGCATGTGTTGGTCATAGCGCTTGGGCGAGACCAACCCGAACGGCGCCGTGAGGCGGGCGCTGAGGAAAATCCCGCCGGTCACGCGCACCGCGCGCAGCATCTCCGAAAGGATGTCCGCATCCGGCGGCGCAAGAACGCGCTCCGGTGTCTCGGCAAAGGACGACGGTGTCCTGATCATTGTCGAAAATCCACTCCTAGACGATATGTCCACTGCACATCGAGGACATACCGCTTCCGAGTGACGCGGCAGTAAAGGAGTTCAGCCCAGCCGTCTACATCGTCTGCATCACGATTGTTTGAGTCCGGCGTTTGAGCCCGGTGTTTTGAGTCCAGCGTTTGAGTCCGGCAGTCGCCGGCAAAGGAGAGACGACATGAGCAACAAGCACAGCGGCACGTGCTTCTGCGGAGCCGTGCAGGTCGAAGTCACGGGCGCCCCCGAAGCAATGGGATATTGTCATTGCAGTTCCTGCCGCTCCTGGTCGGCCGGGCCAGTGAATGCCTTCACCCTGTGGAAGCCCGCCAATGTGGCGATCACCAAGGGCGCGGAGTTCGTCGGCCACTTCAAGAAGACCGATCTGAGCGATCGCCAGTTCTGCACCAAGTGCGGCGGCCACATCATGACCGACCACCCGCCGATCGGCCTGACCGACGTCTATGCGGCGACCATCCCGAGCGTCACCTTCACGCCCGGCGTCCATGTCAATTATTCGGAAACGGTGCTGCGGATGAAGGACGGGCTGCCGAAGCTGAGGGACTTCCCGGCCGAACTCGGCGGATCCGGGCAGGCCGTACCCGAGTAATGCCGACGGCGTGCCCTAGAACGCCGACACAGGCGCCTGGGGCACGTCTTTCCAGAAATCGGGGTCGTGGCCGAAGAACAGCTTGGCCCCGCCGCGCTCGAGCGCTTCGAGGCGATCGAGCGAGGCCAACATCTGCTCGCGGTCGTAAACGAAGCGTGGTAACCGGCGTTCACGCAAGGTACGGCAGAAATAACAGGCATCGCCGGTGAGCACGATTTCACCGGCCTCGGTACGGACTTTCAACGACTGGTGGCCCGGCGTATGGCCGTAGGTCGGAATGCAGACCACGCTGCCGTCGCCGAACAGGTCGTGCTCGCCTTCGACCTGCTTCACCGGATGGCCGTGGTCGAAGTCGGCCTTGAAGAAGCCGACCTTGGCTGCCGTCTCGGGATCCTGCGCCGCCTGCCATTCACGCTTCTGCACCACCATGGTGGCGTTGGGTACCAGCTCGTTGCCGCCGGCATGATCGAAGTGCAGGTGCGAGTTCACGATGTAGTCGACCTTGCCGGGATCGCGGTCGATCGCTTCCAGCCGCGACTTCACGTCGTCCTGGGCGCCGTACTGCTCGAAGCCGAAAATGCGCGCCACGCGTTCGCCCAGACGGCCAGCGGCGTCGGTGCGGCATTGCGGATGCATGCCGGTGTCGAACAGGGCGTGGCCCTTGGGGTGCTCGATCAGGTAGGACGGGATCGGCAGCGCCACCGGGCCGTCTTCGCCCTCGATCATGTCTTTCAGTCGGCCTACCAGCCGGCCGCAGGTCATGGCATAGAGCTTGACGACCATCGCAGTGTCCTCAGGCGTCGAGCGCCTTCTTCAAGAGCTCGTTCACGATCTTGGGGTTGGCCTTGCCGCCGGTCGACTTCATGACCTGCCCCA
This sequence comes from Reyranella sp., assembly GCA_029946105.1. GTDB lineage: Bacteria > Pseudomonadota > Alphaproteobacteria > Reyranellales > Reyranellaceae > Reyranella. Next base: position 10,270 of record JAQSDW010000060.1, read on the forward strand.
CGAACCAGCCCATCAGGGTGGGCTTGGCCTTGTAGGCCGTGACCTGTCCCGGGTTGGCCTCGATCACCGCCTTGATCGCGGCCTCGATGGCGCCGGTATCGGTGACCTGCCGGAGGCCACGTTCCTCAACCAGGACGGCCGGGTCCTTGCCCGTCTCTTCCATGGCGACGAACAGGTCCTTGGCGATGCGGCCCGAGATCGTGCTGTCGGCCTGCAGGTCGAGCAGTTTGCCGAGATGCTCCGCCTTGATCGGCGACTCCGCGATCGTGGCGCCGCGGCGGTTCAGCATCGCGAAGAAATCGCCCGTGACGAGCTTCACGGCTTCCTTCGCATCGCGTCCCTTGGCCACGGTATCGAAGAATGCCGCCGTTTCCTTCTCCAGGACCAGCACGCCCGCATCGTAGGGCGTCAGGCCGTATTCCTTGATGAAGCGCGCCTTTCGCGCATCGGGCAGCTCCGGGAGGCTGGCGCGGATCTTGTCGACATATTCCTGGGTGAAGATCAGGGGCAGCAGATCGGGATCGGGGAAGTAGCGGTAGTCGTGCGCATCCTCCTTGGCTCGCATTGATTGCGTCTCACCGCGGCCGGGATCGAACCGTCGCGTTTCCTGCACAATCTTGCCGCCGCCTTCGATGATCTCGACCTGGCGACGCGCCTCGTACTCGATCGCCTGCCTCACGTAGCGGATCGAGTTCACGTTCTTGATCTCGCAGCGCGTGCCCAGTTCGCCGCCCGGCTTGCGCACCGAGACGTTGACGTCGCAGCGCATGGAGCCCTCGTCCATGTTGCCGTCGCATGTGCCGAGGTAGCGCACGATCGAGCGCAGCTTGGTGAGATAGGCCGCCGCCTCGTCGGCACTGCGCATGTCGGGCCGGCTGACGATCTCCATCAGCGCCACGCCCGAGCGGTTGAGGTCGACATAGGTCTGGCTCGGGTGCTGGTCGTGTAGGCTCTTGCCGGCATCCTGCTCGAGGTGCAGCCTCTCGATGCCGATCTTCTTGGTGACACCGCCTTCGAGATCAATCTCGACCACGCCCTCGCCCACGATCGGGTCCTTGAACTGCGAGATCTGATAGCCCTGCGGCAGGTCGGGGAAAAAGTAGTTCTTGCGGTCGAACACCGAGCGCAGGTTGATCTTGGCGTTGAGGCCAAGACCGGTCCGTACCGCCTGCTCGACGCAGCGCTCGTTGATGACGGGCAGCATGCCGGGCATGCCGGCGTCGACCAGCGAGACCTGGGTGTTGGGATCGGCACCGAACATGGTCGGGGCACCGGAGAAGAGCTTGGCGTCGGAAATGACCTGGGCATGAACTTCCAGCCCGAGGACGATTTCCCAATCGCCTGTTTCGCCTTTGATGAGTGACATGCCCGGTAAATAGGGAATTTGGCCCGACTTGGCAAAAAAAACGTTTCATGCCCTGCTGGAAGCCCATTCGGAGGCAATTCCATGACCCTTTCCCTGCGACGGATCATTCTTTTTACCAAAAACATGCCCGGCATGGTCGCCTTCTATCGCGACGTCCTCGGGCTGAAGCTGCGCAAGGACGAACCGGGCTGGAAGGAATTCGACGCCAACGGCAGCGTGATCGCCCTTCACAACGGCACATCGGCGATCGGCAAGCGGCCGCCCAAGCTCGGGTTTTGGGCAACTGACATCGCTGCCGCCCGCGACGAGTTGGTGAAGCGCGGCGCCAAGATGTCCAAGTTGATGTCGGGCGGTGGCCTCGTGCGCTGCGAAGGCAAGGATCCGGACGGCAACCCCTTCTCGATCTCCGACAGAAGATGACGCTGGAGGGCTGCGGCGCCACAATTTCGGCACAAGAAATGGTCAAATCGCAGAACTAAGACCTTGCGCAACAGGCGACCGTGCTTAGGCTTGCCGATAACAAGACATAGAGTTCTGGGAGGATTTTCATGACGACGTTCAATCGCCGCACGCTGCTCGTCGGCGGTACTGCCGCCGTTCTCGGTGGACCGGCCATCGCGTGGGCGCAGGCGGAATGGCCCAAGGGGCCGATCAAGATCATCGTTCCCTTCCCACCCGGCGGCTCGACCGATCCGGTGGCCCGCATCATCCAGGCCAAGATGATCGAGAACACGGGCTGGAACATCATTGTCGACAACAAGCCGGGCGGTACCGGTGCCGTCGGCTCGGCCGTTGCCGCCAAGTCGCCGCCCGATGGCCAGACCTGGATGCTTACCTTCGACAGCCACATCCTCAATCCCGCCTTCGCAACCGGGCTGCCGTACAAGGATTCGGAACTCTTCAACGTCATGCTGATCGGCCGCACACCGCAGGCGATCTGCGCGCATCCCGACCGCCCGTACAAGACGTTCGCTGAGGTGATCACCGATGCGAAGGCGCGGCCCGGCAAGGTCAGCATCGGCGTTCTGGGCGCCAGCCAAGCCTTGGTGCTGATGACCCTGATCAAGAAAGAGAACGACGTCGACCTCAACCTGATCCCCTACAAGGGTGGCGGGCCGCTCAACCAGGACATCCTGGCCGGGGTCACAGATGTCGCCATCGGCAGCCTGACGTCGTTCAGTCCCCACATCCGGGCGAACAAGGTGAGGGCGATCGCCGTGACCGGCGACAAGCGCACGCCGGCGCTGCCCGATACGCCCACTCTCATCGAGCAGGGCGTCAAGAGCTTCCCGTCCTACTCCTGGTGGGGGGTCTATGCGCCGACCGGCACGCCGCGTCCGATCATCGATCGCATGCATGCCGAACTCGCCAAGGCCGTGCACGCACCCGACGTGACGCAGAAGTTCATCGAACAGTTCAACATGGAGATCCTGACCACGTCGCCCGAGGACTTCGCGGCCTACCAGAAGAGCGAACAGGAACGCTGGTTCAAGGTCATCAAGGACAACGACATCAAGGGCGATTGAACATGCACCGTCGAACCTTCTTCGCCGGGTCTGTGGCCGCCTCGGTCGCGCCGATCCTGGCCGCCCCGACCATCGTTAGCGCCCAAGACAAAGCGGGCGAATGGCCGAAGGGTTCGATCCGTGTCGTCGTGCCCTTCCCGCCCGGCGGCACCACCGACCCGGTGGCCCGCCTCCTTGCCGCCAAGGTGAGCGACAACACCGGCTGGGCAACGGTGATCGACAACAAGCCCGGCGCCGCCGGCGCGATCGGCGCCGCCATCGCAGCCAAGGCGCCGCCCGACGGCCAGACCTGGATGATCACTTTCGACAGCCACATCCTGAGCCCTGCCTTCACGCCCAACCTGCCCTACACCGACTCCGAGCTGTTCGGCGTCATGCTGGTCGGCCGTGCGCCACTCGCGGTCGCCTGCCATCCCAACCGTCCCTACCGCACGATGGGCGACGTCGTGGCCGATGCAAAGGCACGGCCCGGCAAGGTCAGCGTCGGCCTGCTTTCGGCCAGCGGTGCGCTGCTGCTGACCGCCTACCTGCAAAAGGCGAACGGCTTCGAACTCAACCAGATCTACTACAAGGGCGGCGGGCCCACCGTGCAGGACGTGCTGGCCGGCGTCACGGACTTCACGGTCACCACGCTGGGCGCGCTGCAGCCGCACTTCCGCAGCGGCAAGCTCAGGCCGCTGGCGACCACCGGGGACAAGCGCCCGCTGGGCTTGCCGGATGTTCCCACCCTGGCCGAGCAGGGCCTCACGACCTATCCGACCTACTCATGGTGGGGCGTCTATGTCCCGGCCGGAACGCCAAGACCGATCGTCGATCGCATGAGCGTCGAACTCACCAAAGCGGCACGCTCTCCCGACGTCGCGCAGAAGTTCGGCGAGCTGATCGACATGGAGATCCTGGCCAGCTCGCCCGAGGCGTTCGCTGCGTTCCAGAAGAGCGAACAGGAACGCTGGTTCAAGGTGATCAAGGACAACAACATCAAGAGCGACTAGACGGCGTGCCGTCGCGTAAACTTCCGCGCGGATAGATTTTTCGGAGGTCCAAATGTCCGGCAATGTAATCGTTCTCATTTCCGGGGCAGGCCCCGTCGGCATGACGTTGGCCAATGAACTGACACGCTACGGCATCTCGGTCCGCATCGTCGATAAGGCCGCCGAAAGAACGGACAAGTCGAAGGCGCTGGTGTTGTGGAGCCGCACCCTGGAACTGTTCGACCATGCCGGTTACGTCGACGATTTCATGTCGGCCGGAATGCAGGCGCATGGCGCAAACATCTCCAACGGCAAGGAGGTCATGGCGCGGATCGACTTCGACGACATCGACAGCGTCTATCGCTACGCCTTGATGATCCCCCAGAGCGAAACCGAACGCATCCTGGAAGAGCATCTCGCGAAGCGCGGCGTCACGGTCGAGCGCAACGTCGCGCTGGAGAGCTTCGTCGATCAGGGCGCACAAGTGCAGGCCGTGCTGCGCAAGACCACCGGCGAGGCCGAGACACTCACCGCGGACTGGCTGATCGGCTGCGACGGCGCACATTCGGCCGTGCGGCACGGGCTGGGCTTCACTTTTGACGGCACGACGCAGCCCAGCGACTGGCTGCTGGCCGATGGCCACTTCACCGGGCTCGATCCTCAGGATCGCCTGCACATCTTCTGGCACAAGGACGGCATCCTTGCCTTCTTCCCGATCACCGAGGGACGGTGGCGCGTCGTGGCTGACCTCGGCGTGGCCGAGGGCAGCAGCCATCGCGCCGACCCTTCGCTGGAAGAGATCCAGTCTGTGCTGACGGAGCGCGGCTCCGGAAAGATCGTCATCAAGGATGCCTATTGGCTGGCAGCCTTCCGCATCAACGAACGCAAGGTTTCCCAGTACAATCGCGGCCGGGCCTTTCTGGCCGGCGATGCCGCCCATATTCACAGCCCGGCCGGCGGCCAGGGCATGAACACCGGCATGCAGGATGCGTTCAACCTCGCCTGGAAGCTCAGCCTTGTGATCGGCGGCGTGTGCAAGCCGTCGCTTCTCGACAGCTACTCCGTCGAGCGCAGCGCCGTCGGCGACGAAGTGCTGCGCAATGCCGGCCGGATGACGGAGGTCGCCATCCTGCGCAATCCGATCGCCCAGGGCCTGCGCAATGCCGCGGTGAAATTCGCCTTCGGCTTTCCCCAACTGAGCCACGCGGCGGCCAAGACCCTGTCCGAACTCGACATTGGCTATCCCGACAGCCCCCTGTCGGTGAAGGGCGCGCATCACCCGACCGGGATAAAGGGCGACAAGACGAAGCCCGGCAAGCGATGGCCGGATCGGCTTCCGGCCGACACCAGCCGGGCGCGCTTCACCGCCATCGGCCCTGCCGATGGCGTGACGGGCCTTGCGGCAAAATTTCCCAAGCTGGTCCAGGCGGCGCCCACCACTGGCAAGGTCGACGGCCAGAACCTCATCCTCGTTCGTCCCGACGGTTATGTCGGCTTCGCCGGCACGGCGGTCGACGGAGCCGGCGCGGAGGCCTATCTCGCGACCCTGGCGGCGCGCTAGGGGTCTTCTTTCAACACAAGAAAAGGAAACACCATGGCGAAGTTCGAAGGCCGGCTGGCCTGCGTCATTGCCGCCGACGGCTCGATCGCCCGCGGCTTCATGATCGACGAGTGCGAGCTAGTCGGTGCCAACGAGTATGTCATCACGTGGAAGGTACCGCTGCAGAACGAAGCCAAGACCAACTTCTCCTGCGTGATCGGCAGTGCGGCACAGGAAGCGGTGGAGCCCGGGTTTTGCACCGTCGGGCTCATGGCCGACCCCATGAAGATGCACGTCCATACCTACGACGTCGCCGGCAAACCGGCCAAGCGGCCCTTCCACCTGGCCGTCTTTCGCGACTAGCAGGCGTCAGCATTGGGCCAGCTTCTGCAGTTCGCCGACGGCGCCGAAAAAACTGTCAGCCGGCGTCACGCCGCTTGCGGCCCCCTGACAAGCCGGCCCGGCAGCGCGCCGGTCGCTTCACCGTCGCGATAGGTGACGGTGCCAGAAACGATAGTCGCACGATAGCCGCGCGCCCTCTGCAGCAGGCGCTTGCCACCGGCCGGCAGGTCCCACTTCATTACCGGCGCTTCGACCCGCAGCTTGTCGAAATCAATGACGTTGAGATCGGCCTTGGCGCCGGGCGCCACACGGCCGCGGTCGTTGAGGCCGACGGCCCGGGCGCTGTCGAGCGTCTGGCGCTTCACCAGCCAGCTCACGTCGAGCCGGCCCGAGGCGCGATCGCGGCCCCAATGCGACAGGAGATAGGTTGGGAACGAGCCGTCCGAAATCAGGCCGACATGCGCACCGCCGTCACCCAGGCCGATCAGCGTGTGCGGGCTCTGCATCATCTCGCTGCAGCAGTCGAGGTTGAAGGCGGCATAATTGGCGAAGGGCGCGAAGATGAAGTTCTTGCCCTCGCCTTCGATCAGATAGTCGTAGACGACCTCGCGCGGGTCGCGGTTCTCGCGGCGCGCCTGAGCGCCCAGCGAGTTCTCCTGCGGCGGCTCGTAGTCCGGCGGATCGCCGAGCGGGAACATGCGGTCGAAATCGGTGAGACGCGCCGCCATCTCCGAGCGCAGCGGCTCGTGGCTCTCCTTCAATATCTGGGCACGGAATTCGGTATCGCGCATGATCGCGAGACGCTCGGCCACCGTCTTGTGCTGGATCGCCTTGTAGGCGGCGCACATCGAGAACGGGATACGGCTCGCCTGCAGGCCCTGCAGCACACCGATAGGCCGCGGCGCCACCTGCGCCTTGGCGCTGTGGCCCTTGGCGGCCAGCCCTTCGATCAGGCCGAGCAGGCGGCGCCAGCCGTCGGGGCGCGAGTGGCGCTGCGCCAGCGACACCGAGAACGGCCGACCCGATGCCGTGAGCAGCCGGTCGAGCATCTCGAATTCGCTCTCCGGGTTCGGCGTGTTGAAGTCGGAGATGAATTCGATCACGCCGCAGCCCGCGTCCTTCATGCCGAGCACGATGCCCAAAAGCTCCTCCTCCGAGGCGCGCAGCGACGGCGTCGGGTCGCCCTTCACCGTGCGGTGATTGAGCGTGCGCGAGGTCGAGAAGCCGAGCGCCCCGTCGCGCATCGCCTCGGCCGTGAGTTTGCGCATCTGGGCCACTTCGGCCGTCGTCGCCTCCTCCAGCCTGGCGGCCCGCTCGCCCATGACGAACACACGCAAGGCGCCGTGCGGCAGCTGCGCGCCGAGATCCATGTCGCGCGGCCTGGCCGCCAGAGCGTCGAGATACTGGCCGAACGATTCCCACGACCAGCTCAGCCCCTCGTCGAGTGCTGCACCGGGGATGTCTTCCACGCCTTCCATCAATTCAATCAGGCGCTGGCGATCCTCGATCTTCACCGGCGCGAAGCCGACACCGCAATTGCCCATCACCGCTGTGGTGACGCCGTGCCAGCTCGACGGCTGCAGATGCGAATCCCAAGTCGCCTGGCCGTCGTAATGCGTGTGGATGTCGACGAAGCCCGGCGTGACCAGCAGGCCCTTGGCGTCGATCTCTTCGGCGCCCTTGCCGCTCACCTTGCCGACGGCCGCGATCTTGCCGTCCTTCACCGCGACATCGGCTTCGTGGAGTGCGGCACCTGTGCCGTCGGCCAGATTGCCGCCGCGTACGACCAGATCGAATTCGGCCATGTTCGTTTCTCCCGGGTTGCCGGGAGTTTAGCGCAAAACCTTCAGACTGACCGCATTGCAGACCGAAATGACATAGTCCTCCCCATATAAATGGGGAGGCCTAGTAACCTGCGGGCCGTGACGTGAAAGCAGCCGCCTTCTCCAGCGCCGCTGCCGCACGCAGCATCGTTTCCTCGTCGAAGGCGCGACCGATCAACTGAAGGCCGAGCGGCAGACCATCCCTGTCGAGACCGGCCGGCACCGAAATGCCGGGCAGGCCCGCCATCGAGGCCGGGATGGTGAACATGTCGTTGAGGTACATCGTCACCGGATCGTCCATCTTGTCGCCGGCGGCGAAGGCGGCGGTGGGCGCGGTCGGCGTCAGCAGCACGTCGCACTTCTCGAAGGCCTGGTTGAAGTCGCGGGCGATCAGCGAGCGGATCTGCTGCGCCTTCTTGTAGTAGGCGTCGTAGTAGCCGGCCGACAGCACGTAGGTGCCGATCATGATGCGCCGGCGCACTTCCTTGCCGAAGCCTGCGCCGCGCGTGTTCTGGTACATCTCGCCCAGGTCCTTGCCCGGCACGCGTAACCCGAAGCGTACGCCGTCATAGCGCGCCAGGTTGGACGAACACTCCGCCGGCGCCACGATGTAGTAGGCCGGCAGCGCATACTTGGTGTGCGGCAGCAAGATCTCGACCGGCACGGCGCCAGCAGCCTTCAGCATCTCCTTGCCGCGCGTCCACAGCGCCTCGATCTCGGGCGACGTGCCCTCGACGTGGTACTCCCTGGGAATACCGACCTTGAGGCCCTTGATATCCGGGTTGCGCGCCGCGGCGGCGAAGTCCGGCACGGCGAGTGGCGCGGAAGTGGAATCCCTGGGATCGTGGCCGGCCATCGCCTGCAGCAGCAGTGCCGAGTCCTCGACGGTGCGGGCGAACGGGCCGGGCTGATCCAGCGAGCTGGCGAAGGCCACGACGCCCCAGCGCGAGCAGCGGCCATAGGTCGGCTTCAGGCCAACGATGCCGCAGAACGACGCTGGCTGGCGGATCGATCCGCCCGTGTCGGTGCCGGTGCTGCCCGGCACCATGTAGGCCGCGACCGCCGCCGCCGAGCCGCCAGACGATCCGCCCGGCACCAGCTTGCGGTTGTCACCCTTGCGCTTCCACGGATTTTCGACGCCGCCGAAGTGGCTGGTCATGTTGGACGAGCCCATGGCGAACTCGTCGAGGTTGGTCTTGCCGACCATCACCGCGCCCGACTTCCACAGGTTGGTCGTCACCGTGCTCTCATACTGCGGCACGAAGCCTTCGAGGATGTGCGAGGCGGCCGTGGTCTGCACGCCCTCGGTGCAGAACAGATCCTTTATGGCGAGCGGAATGCCTTCGAGCAGGCCCGCTTCGCCCTTGGCGCGACGCGCGTCGGAGGCCGCGGCCATGGCGCGCGCCTTCTCCGGCGTCTCGGTGATGAAGGCGTTGAGCGCGCGGTGCTCATCGAGTTTCGCGAGATGGGCATCGGCCACCTCGACGGCGCTCGCCTCTTTCTTTGCGAGGGTGGCGGCGAGCTGGGCAACGGTGAGATCGGTGAGAGAAGTCATGGCCTACTCCACCACCTTGGGAACGGTAAAGAAGCCGCCGGCATTCTTGTCGGACGAGTCGATATAGACGGCGCCACCCGGGGCATTGGCCAGCACCTTGGCGGCGATGCCACCGTCGGTCACCTTGTCGGCGCGCATCGGCAGGGTGACGTCAGACACGCTCGACAGCGGCTCGATGTTGCGGGTGTCGACCTCGTTCAACTGCTCGATCCAGGCGAAAATGCCCGACAACTCGCCGGCCAGGGTGCCGAGTTCCTCGTCCGGCACCTTCAGACGGGCAAGCCGCGCGATGCGTGCCACAGTGTCCTTGTCGAGCGCCATTTCATCGTCTCCAAAGCCCGTATTGGGCGCGGTTGGTAGCCGTTTTGCCCTGCCCCGGCAACCGATCAGGGACAACACCTGATCAGGCAGTGCCTAGGAAGCGACCTTGCTTTGGTTGTCGGCGACCCGGCGCGCGGCGACGGCCTCGATCTCGGCACGGACCTCGGGCCGGCCCGCCAGCAGCCGGTCGAAGTCCTTCTTGTGCAGCGTCAGCAAGTGGCAATAGCCGTCGGCGACGACGTCGGCACTGCGCGGCTGGGAACTCAGCAGGCCCATCTCGCCGAAGAAGTCCCCTTCCTTCAGCGGGATCGGGTGGCCAGGGATCCGGACCGTGACACTGCCGGCGGCGATGAAGTACATGGCATCGGGCCGTCCACCCTTGGTCACGATCTTCTCGCCCGGCAACACGACCTGGGCTCGCAGGCGCTTGCCGACGTCGGTGACGGCCTTGTGGTCCAGCGACACGAAAATCGGCACGCGAGCGATCATGCCGGCCAGTTCCAGGCCGAGATCGAGCGGCGGGCGCCGCGTCAGAATATTGCGGCGCATGCCAAGGTCGAGGCGCAGGTTGTTGTAGACCTCGCGATTGATGATGCCCTCGCGCAGCCGCCGCGCGTACTCCATCGCCTCGAACCGGATGCCGGCACGCTCGATCTGGCGACCCTGAACCGATTCGGCGTAACCCGGATACTGCAAGGAGAGCGCCTTGAGCGCGCTGTCGACCGCCGTCTGGCGCTTGGCGATCACGCCCGCCAGCCGCGTCTCGGCGTCGGCGCCGAGCAGGTCGGCGACCGAACTGATGTTGAAGGCCGCCAATTCAGCGAGCACGCTTTGCGAGACCATCAGGATCTCGAATCGGTCTGCGAGCTGCTCGGTCAACGGGCCTTCGATTTCAAACCGGCGGTGCAGCCAAAGCGCTAACCGGAAGGCGAGGTCGGGACGCTGGATGTTCTCGAGCCATTGCTCGTAACCCGCCTCACCATGATCACGCACGGCATCGATCAGTCGATCGGCCCTGGCCGCCAGCAGAGCCACCATGCGCCGCGACAGGATCTGCTGCTCGAAGAGGTCGAGGTAGAGTTCCCTTTCGCGCGTCGACAGTGTCACCAGGCCGATCGTCAACCGTTCGCCGATGTCGAGCGCCAGTTCCTCAGGGACCGCTTCGAGGTCGTCTCCGCCCGCCGAGGCCGGATCTGCATCTATGCCGCCGACCCGCGCGTTGTGCGTGCGCATGATCTGCTGGAGGTGGCGGGCGACATTGACCCGCGACAGGGCCAGCACGCGATCGCGTAGCGCGACCTCCAGTCGGCTGAGCTTGTCGAGTCCGAGCAGGTGCATCAGCACGCCGAGCGTCGTCGCATTCACGAACAAGGTAAACAGCACGAACAGCGTGGCTGAGATGGCGATGAAGTCGCGGACGTCCTCGGGCAAGCGCTGGTCGCCGGCTGCCACCATAGCGAGCACGATCGTCACCGCGCCACGCAGGCCACCCCAGACGAGGATGGCCTTGTAACGAATGTTGACGGGCTGGACCAAGCGCGTCGCCTCGAGGATCGGGAACATGCCGAACACGACCAGGGCGCGCGCCGAGAACGCTCCGAGGGCCACCGCCACGACGCCCCAGACGTAAAGCCAGCTCATGCGCAGCAGCACGTCGGCCGCCAGCATCGACGCCAGCACGAAGATGAGGCAGTTCGCCCAGAACTCGAGCTGCGCCCACAGTTGGCGCAAGGCCGCCCACTGCCGGGGATGGAGGTGGGTCGGGCCGTAGGCCGCCACGGTGAGCGCCGCCATCACCACCGACACGACGCCCGAGATGTGAAGGTAGCGATCGGCCAGAATGAAACTCAGGTAAGTGAGGCTCACGGTGACCGACGCAATCGCTGCGTCCGATTCGCCCAGCCTCGGCAGGATCACCATCGCGCCGCGCGCCATCGCGAATCCGAACAGCAGGCCGCCGATGAATTCACGCAGGAACACGCCGACGGCGCCGGTCGGATCGGCGACGATCTCGACCGACAGGGGATCGGCAACCGACCTCGAGGCCAGGATCCCCATGAACAGGCCGAAGGCTGCGATGGCGACGGCGTCGTTCAGCAGCGATTCGCCTTCTGCCAGGATCGACAGCCGCTTCGGCGCGCCGACATCGCGGAAGATGCCGATGACCGCCGCCGGATCAGTGGTCGACACGACGGCGCCGAGCAGTAGGCAGACGGTGAGGTCGATGCCGGTCGCCAGGTGCACGACGCCGGCCACGGCGCCGATGCACACCAGGACGGCCACGATGGCCAGCAGCAGCACCGCCGAAATCTCGTCGAACAGGCGACGGACGTCGATCGTCAGTCCCGCCGTGAACAGCAGAGGCGGCAAAAACAGCGGCAGAAAGACATCGGTACCGACCTCGAGCTTGTCGAGGCCGATGAAGGCATCGCCCAGCACCCCGAACTTGAAGTCGCCGGAGATGATCCATGAGCCCAGGAAGCCCATGGTCATGCCGGCGATGGCCAGCAGCACCGTGTGCGGCAGACGGAACCGCTCGGCCACCGGCACCAGCACGCTGACCACGGTCAGCACCATCGCAATCGCCAGCAATGCATAGATGGTGTCAGTCACTTGACGAAGTTACTCCTGACGGGGCCGTGTCGACCCGTGCCTGATCACGCCTTATAACCTCGACAATGGCCGGCATGGCAGTCTTCATTCACTAAATGTGCAATACCTCCGACGTCAGGCAGAACTGTGGCGTGTGGATGCCACGACGGAATTATGACAATGCCCGTCATTGAATTCCCCGACCTGAAAACCCTGCTGGTGCGCGACGGGCGGCTGATGGCGCTCGACCTCGGCAGCAAGTCCATCGGTATCGCCACCTCAGACGCGCTCCGCATGCTGGCAACGCCGCTTACTACGATACGGCGTGGCAAGCTCGCGGTCGATCTCGCGGCTCTCGCCGACCTCGTGAAGAAGCATGAGATCAAGGCCCTGGCGATCGGCCTGCCGCTCAACATGGACGGCACCGAAGGGCCGCGTTGCCAGTCGGTCCGCCAGTTCGCCGCCAACATCGCCGCCCACGGACCGCCGGCGTTGGCCGCACTGCCGATCGTGATGCAGGACGAGCGGCTCAGCACCGCCGCGGTGACGCGTGGCATGATCGACGACTACGATATGAGCCGCGCCAAGCGTGCCGAACGGGTCGACGCGGCCGCAGCGGCCTGGATCCTCGAATCGGCGCTCGCGAGGCTGCGCCCCGGACCAGCCTAGGGACAGAGCGGCGGCGGCGCGGGATGCGGCGGCGGATCGGCGTCGAGCGACCGCAGGAAAGCCACCAGATCGGTGCTCTGCCCGGCCGACAGGCCGAGCGAGCGAACCAGGGGCACACCGTCGCTGTGCAGGCGATCCGGGCTCACCTCGGAATAGTGCCGCACGACATCCTCCAGCGTGGCGAGGCCACCGTTGTGCATGTAGGCGACCGACCGGCCGACTTGGCGCAGGCCGGGAACGCGGAACTCGCCGAAATTACTGTGCAGCCGCCGCACATGTTGCGTGCGCAGCGCGCTGCTGCCCGAGGCATCGTCGTTGTAGCGACCCAGCAGGTTGAATGGGCTGGCCGCGAGCGCCGCAAGTCCGCCCAGCCGCCCGCTGTCGACTTCGCCCGGACGCACGAAGAAAGCGATGCCGATATCGCCGAACTCGCCGTTGGTGAAACGCGGTCCGAGATGGCAGGCGTTGCAGTTGCCCGCACCGATGAATAGTTGCAGGCCGCGTTGCTCAGCCAATCCATACCGGGACGCGGCTTCGCGGTCTCCGGCCACGAGCGCATCGCGGAAATCGTCGAACCGCGTGCGCGGGCTCACCAAGGTCGCCTGGAAGGCGGCCAGGGCTTTCGCCGCATCGACCAGCAGCCGCTCGTCGTCTCCATCGGGCTTGGCGCCGAAGGCGCGCTCGTAGCCGCAGGCGAGTTGCTTGTCCTCGCGCAGCAGGCGGGACGCGCGTTCGCGGCTGCCCCCCATTTCCCGCGGATCGAGGATCGGCCGGATGCTCTGCGACCACAGCGAATCGCCCGCACCGTTCCAGCCGAACCAGTGGGAATAGCCGACATTCCACAGCGACGGTGTGCGCCGGTCGAGGTCGGCGCGCGCCTTGCCCAAGGCACGGCCGTCGCTCCAGTCCCGCCCGGCCTGATGGCAGGTGGCGCAGCTCATGAGCTCGTCGCCGGACAGGCGTACATCGTTGAAGAGATGTTCGCCCAGCGCAATTCCGGCCGGCGTGCCCGATATGCGGTTCGAGGGATCGCGTGCCGGCGGCGGCGGCCATGGCCCATGCCGGCCGACGAGCCGAATCTCGGCTTCCGACCAGTCAGGCGGTGCCTGCGCCGCTGCCGGTGCGACAATTGCCGCCACGAGCACCGACGCCAGCAACGCCGCCGTCAGAGGCCTCCGCCTCACTTGATGTAGTAGTCGTGCGTCAGGCGCTCTATTTCCTCGCCGGCGCGCACGTCGATGGAGATCTCCCAGTGCCCGGCCATGTGAAAGACCAGGCCCTCGGCGCGGAACCGCCCGTCCCCCTTCGACACGATGCTGGGACGGTAATTCATGGTGTGCTTGTGCTCGGGCATCACCGCGTCGACCACGACGAGCTCGCCCGCACTGCCCGACTTGGTGCAGACATTGAAGACCAGCGCGAACGGCTCCCCGACCTCGATGCGCAGAGGGTCAGGACGAAAAGCGATCATGTAGTGATCCGAGAAGATCACCAGCCCGGTCCCACGGCCGAGGTCGAGCGGACAATCCGCCCGTGCTGGGTTCCAGGCGGCATTCGCGAAGAGAAGCGCAAACAGGACCGCCAGCAGTTTCATTGGGCGCCGCCAAACAGGCGGTCACCGTTCTCGTAAGCGATCTTGCGCGCGACATCCGGCGGCAGGTCGGACAGCCACTGCCGCGACCAGCGGGCATGCTCGATCACATAGTGCCAGCGCTCGGGCGTGAAGGTATCGGTGCCGACCACGAACCGATCGGGAAATTCGAGGAACGCCTCGCGCCAGCCCGGAGCGACCTTGCCGTTCGACGCATGCGAGGTGAGGAACGCCAGGTCGCAATAGAGCGTAGGATACTTGCGCAGCATCTCACGCACCTTCTCGGGCCGCTCGAAACCGGAATGAGCCCACAACACCCTGGCGTTCGGGTCCTGCTGGAAATGGCGCGCGACGGCATCGGAATCCGAATGCGAATGCAGGAACAACCCGTACTTCTTGGCGAGCTGGACGACGCCGCGCATGTTGGGAAGGTCGGCATCGGCGCCGTAGATGTGGAACTCGCCGATGGCGACGTACTTGCGCTTGGCGAGCAGATCCTCGAGGAACGGCAGGACCGTCGGATCCTTGGCCCAGGTCGAGAGCTCACCGCGCGAGCGATAGGGCCGCAGTTCCGGCACGATCACGCCCGGCGCCACGTCCTGCAGCATCTTGGTGCCCTCGTTGTTCGAACTCGACACCATGGCGCGCTTCACGCCGGCTTTCTTCAGGATCTCAACGACCTCCTTAGGTGGCACGACCGTCCAGGCGTCGTGGCTGTAATGCATATGCGCGTCGAAGATCGGCAGTTCCTGGTCGGCATGGGCCAGCCTGGTCGTGGCGACCAGTGAAGCGACCAACGAAAGGAAGACAAGCCCATGGCGCATGCGATGTTCCTTCAGCGACGGGTCTCTCGAATCCCCGCCTTGGGGGTCCAGGCGTAGTTGAAGCTAATCGAGATACGTTCGCCGGAGAAGCGCGCCGGCGGCACCTCGTGCCGTAGCCAGCTCTCGAACAATACCACGTCGCCGGGCTTCGCCGGCACGCCGACGAACGAGCGGAAACGGTCGGGAGCGTCGGCGCGCCGGGGCGGCGCCGCCATCTGGTGCGACAGCCGGGGGTCCTCGAACTTCAGCGCGCCGGCGCCTTTCGGCACCGCTGCATAATAGGTGCCGCTGATGAACGACGTCGGGTGCAGATGCATCGAATGCACCACGCCTGCCGGCATCACGTTCGCCCAACAATCGGTCATCGCCAGCACGCGCCCCCGGAGATCGTAATGCAGGCTGCCGGCAAAGCGCTTTACATAGGGGTCGATGCGACGACGCAGGCGGTCGAACAGCGACGACAGGAGATGCAGCCGGTCGAGCGAGCCGTAGGACGTGTAACCGCCCAGATAGTGCCGCTGGGACCAGCGCCGACCCGCCGCATCCGAGAGCGCGAGGGAACCGCATTCGTCGGCCAGGCTCTGGTTGAAGCCAAGCCAGCCCGGCCGGACCAGGGACTCGTGGAGGATCAGGGTCGGAAAAAGGGCTCGGATCGCCATACCGTGATTATCTGCCAAGCTGGCGGATCGTGCTATTGTTTCGCATGCTCACCGACACGCAAATCGAGACCTATCACCGCGACGGCTATCTGGTGATCCCCCGGTTGATCGAGGGTGCACAGCTCGCCGAACTGCGCGCGCAAACCGATCGCATCGTCGCGGAAGCCCGCGGCGTCGCGGCAAACGACGAACTCTATGACCTCGAGCCCAGCCACACGGCGGCTTTGCCTCGTGTACGGCGGCTGAAGCCCGCGATCTTCAAGCGCCACAGATTCTTCCACGATCTCGTGCGCGCGCCCAAGATCACGGCCATCCTTCGCCAGTTGATCGGCCCTGATATCCGCCACTACGGCGGTAAGCTCAACATGAAGTCCGCAGGCTACGGCTCACCGGTGGAATGGCACCAGGACTGGGCCTTCTACCCTCATACCAACGACGACGTGCTGGCCACCGGCATCTATCTTGACGATTGCGATCTCGGCAACGGGCCGCTGATGGTGCTGCCCGGCACTCATCTCGGCCCGACGTACGACCATCATGCCAACGGCCGCTTCTGCGGCGCCATGGATCCCGCGGCCTGCGACCTCGACTTCGGCAAGGCGGTGCCACTCATGGGCCCGGCGGGCTCGATGACCATCCACCACGCCCGCCTGGTGCACGGCTCGGCGCTCAATACCTCCAACCAGCAGCGCCGCCTGCTGCTGCACGAGTATACGGCGGCGGACGCCTGGCCGCTGATGGGCGTGGCCGACTTCGACGATTTCAACGCCCGCATGGTGGTCGGCGAACCCAACGTCGAGCCGCGCGTCCGGGCCGCACCGGTTCGCATGCCGCTGCCGCCGGCCGACCATCAGGGGTCTATCTACGAGAACCAGCGCGGGGCGGGCCGGCACTTCTTCGAGACCCACGAGGAGCGCGCCGGCGTTGCCAATTGAACGCACATGGCGCTGAGGACGGGCCGTGTTCGCCCCGACCTACCATGCCGTCGCCAAGACGCTGCACTGGCTCACCGCCGCGGCGGTTCTAGCCCTGCTGGGGGTTGGCCTCTGGATGACGGGCCTCCCGATCAGTCTGCTGAAACTGCAGGTTTACAACTGGCACAAATGGATCGGCCTCGCAGTCTTGGCGCTGACGGTGCTCCGCTTGCTGTGGCGCTGGTGGCATCCGCCGCCGGCGCTGCCGGACACGGTGACCCGATGGGAGCGCGCCCTGGCTCCGATCGGCCATTGGGCTCTGCTGTTGCTCCTGCTCGCCATGCCGCTGAGTGGCTGGCTGATGAGTTCGGCGGCAGGTGTCAGCGTCGCGTGGTTCGGCGTGCTGCCTCTGCCCGACCTGATCCCACGCAATGAAGATCTTTTCGAAGCCCTGCGCACGGCGCATTTCGTGCTGTCGCGGGCCCTGATCGTGGTCGTGGCGCTGCACGTTGCCGCCGTTCTGTATCACGACGTCCTGCGACGTGACGGCATTTTCCGCCGCATGTGGCCTTCTGGGAGAACATGATGCGCCGTCTGCTGATCATCGCTGTCCTCTTGCTCGCCAAGCCCGCGCTGGCCGCTCCCCAGGATGTCTGGACGATCGACCCGCGCAACAGTTCGCTCGCCTTTACCGCCACGCAGGTCGGCGCCTTCGTGAACGGAAAGTTTCCGGCCTGGAACGGCGAGATCGTGCTCGATCCGGTGGCGCTGGCCGTGGCACGGATCGATATTCGTATCCAGACGCCGGCTGCAACGACCAACAACTACGATGTCGACTCCCTGCTGAGGGGCCCCAACTTCCTAGACGTCAAGAAATTCCCCGAAGCCCGCTTCGTCGCCACTTCCATCGTCGCCTCGGGCGGCGACCGTTATGAAGCGCGCGGCAAGCTCACGATCCGCGACGTCACGCGCGATGTCGTGCTGCCTTTCACCCTCGCCATCGCCGATGACCCGGCGCGGCCCGGCAGCTTGCGCGGCACCGCTCGCGGCAAATTGCAGATCAAGCGCCTCGACTTCGGCGTCGGACTGGACGAGTGGGCCGGTACCGGCCAGGTCGCCAACGACGTCACGATCGACCTCAATGTCGTGGCGAGCCGTCCGAAATGATCGGTCGCCGGCGCGCCGTGGGTGCCGCCGGTACGTCGTTGATGCTGCTCGCGCCCGCCGCGCAATCCCAGGTCCGGGCCCAGGTGCTGGCCCCGGACAGCCTGCGCAGCGACGTCCTACGTAGTGATCGTCTCGGCACTTATGTCGGTGCTGTGGGCTTCTATCGCTCGATCCCCCTCATGGACATCTTTCCCCCGCCCAAGAATCCGCCAGCCGATCTCGATGACCGGACGCCAATCAGCGTGCAGTTCGCGATCCGGTCGACGAATGGCTTCGGCACCATCTGGCTGCGCATCGACGGCGGCCCGATGCTGACCTCCGATCGAGGTGAAACCTTGCGCTTCGGCGCCCTGGTCGATGGCGTGGCACAGCTCGCTTCGGTCGACGCCAATCCGGCACCCCGCGCTGCCACCCTCACCGTGCAATCCGACTCCGTCGGTACCGAGGTCCTCTTCGGCCATGCCGACGGCAGTTTCTGGCGCCGCCACTTCACTGTCCGCTTCTCGCCGGACAGGATCGATCTCATCGTGTGGGTGTTCGACGCCGCGGGCACACGCGCCCGGACATGGCGCGGGGCCGCGGTGCGATGGGATTGAATGGCCGGTCACAATCACCTGATCGTTCATTCTCTCCACCGAATTCTTCGAAAATTAAGCCTAAGCCGTACCTAGCCATCTCTTGGGCCGACGTAGTTCGACTGCGGGCGGATGATGCGGCCGCCCTTCTCCTGCTCGAAGATATGGGCGCACCATCCCGCCACACGGCCCACCGAGAACAACGCGGTGAAGGCGCTGCGCGGCACCTCGAGCGCCTCCAGCAGAAGCGCCGTGTAGTATTCGACATTGGTGTCGAGCCGCCGGCCAGGCTTGTGCCTGCGCAGCGCGGCAATGGCGCTCTTCTCGACCTCGACGGCAAAGGCGAGCCGCCCCGCGGTTTGCGGCAGGGTCGCGACAGTGTTCTTCAACACGTCGGCACGCGGATCGCGCACCTTGTAGATGCGATGGCCGAAACCCATCAAGGTCGTGCCCTTGGAAAAGGCATCATCGAACCAGGCGCCAGCCCGTTCGAGTGAGCCGATTTCGTCGAACATGTCGAGCACCGGACCGGGTGCACCGCCATGGAGCGGACCTTTCAGGGCGCACAGCCCCGCCAACACCGCGGAGATGAGGCCGGCATGCGTCGAAGCAACGACGCGCGCCGTGAAGGTCGAGGCATTGAATCCGTGGTCGGTGACGGTCGCAAGATAGGTATCGAGTCCCTTCTCGAAGACATCGTGCGCGCGCTTGCCGCGGATCATACGCAGCAGGTCCTGCGCCGTCGTGAGCGCGGGATCCGGCGCCAGCGCCGGTTTGCCTTCCGAGGCCCGCAGGAGGGCGGCGAGGAATACCGGCAGCGCGCCGCAGACGAGATAGTGGTGCGGCATCAGTTCGGAATCGGCCAGCATGCCGAGACCGACGCGCAGCCCTTCGACCGGGGTCAGGCCCTTGGCGGCCTGCAGCAGCTTCGGCACTTCGGCAAAGGTCCGCACCCGCGCCGAGGCGAAGCCTTCGCGGACGGCACGTTCGTCGCCGCCACCTTGCACAAACCCGTCCCACAGCAGCGCTGCCACTCCTTCGAAGCCGCGCATGGCGACGAGATCCTCGATCGACTGGCCGCGCACGATCAGCCGACCTGCCTCGCCATCGACCTCGCTCATCACCGTATCGGCCACGATCACCCCGTCGAGGCCGCTGTCCACCCGTGTCTGCAACATCGGAAATCCCTTCGCTTGTTCGCGAGGAGGATTCGAGCCAGATATATATATTGTCAATATTGATTGAATTGATCAATAATAAGAGATGGCGACGGAATGGCTGAGTTCGAAGGAAGCGGCACGTCGGCTGGGGGTCTCGGCCGCCACGCTCTATGCCTATGTGAGCCGCGGCCTGCTGCGCTCCGAAGGCAGCTTGGGGCAACGTGAACGGCGCTACCGTGCCGGAGACGTCTCGCAGCTCAAGCGGCGGCGCGAGGTCGGACGCAAGGCGGAGTCCATTGCCGCCAACGCCCTCGACTTCGGCACACCCGTCCTCGAATCGTCGCTGACGCTGATCGAGAACGGCCGTCTCTTCTATTGCGGTCATGACGCCAGCCGCCTCGCGCGCAACGCCTCGCTGGAGCAGGTGGCGCAACTCCTCTGGGACTGCGACGACCGGCCGTTCGGGCCGAGGAACCTGCCGCCGATGTCGGCCGCCCTGCGCGGCGCCTGGCTGGCCGCGGCTTCGCTCCCGCCGGTCGACAGTTGCCTCGTCCTGCTGCCCGCCGCGGCGCGCTGGGACCACCCGAGCTGGGTCGAGGACCGCACCGCCATGCTCGAAACCGGCGCGCGCATCCTGCGACTCCTGACCGCCGCCGTGACCGGCGAGCCCCTCTCCGACAAGCCCGTGCACGAGCAGGTGGCCGCGGCCTGGCGCGTGCCGGCCGACCGTGCGCCGTTGATCCGCGCCGCCCTGGTCCTGTCGGCGGACCATGAATTCAACGCCTCGACCTTCGCCGCCCGCGTCGTGGCGTCGACCGGCGCCAACCTCTACGCCTCGACGATAGCCGGCCTCGTGGCGATCAACGGCCCGCGCCACGGCGGGCTCACCCGGCGTGTGGCGAGCCTGTTCGACCAGCTCGAGGACGCCTCCGACCTCGACGGCGAACTCGTGCGCCGTGTGCGCGACCACGTCTATATTCCGGGCTTCGGTCACCAACTCTATCCGGACGGAGATATCCGGGCGGCGACGCTGTTCACCATGCTGCGCGAGATCGTGCCCCAATCGTCCGAGCTCGCCTTTGCCGACCGCCTGGCGGCCGCTGCCGAGCGCGTGATCGACCGCAAGCCCAACGTCGATTTCGCAACCGTCACCATCGAGCGCGTCCTCGGTCTGCCCAAGAATTCGGCGCTGGCGCTCTTCTTGCTGGGCCGCACAGTCGGCTGGATCGCGCACGCGCTCGAGCAGGCCGCGCACGGAGCGTTGATCCGGCCACGCGCGCGTTATACAGGTCCGCGACCCGGAAGCTGAGGCCACCTCCCCTATGACCGATGCCCTGATCATCATCGACATGCAGCAGGGCGCGTTTGTCCACACGACGCCAAAGTACGACGCGGCGGGGCTGATCGGACGCCTCAACCAGCTCGCCGACGCGGTGCGCGCCCACGGCGGTGCGGTTGTCTTCATCCAGCACGACGGGCCGCCTGGCGACCCATTCCATCCCGACCAGCCGGGCTGGAAACTGCTCGACGACTTCTCGCCGCGCCCCGCCGACACCGTCATCCGCAAAAAGTCCTGTGATGCTTTTCTCGAAACCTCTCTCGACGATTTCCTGCGTGCGCGCGCCATCGACCGGCTAATCATCACCGGCTGGGCGACCGACTACTGCGTCGACACGACGGTGCGCAGCGCGCTGGCGCGCGGCTATCCCACGGTCGTGCCCTCGGACGGTCACACCGCGGCGAACCGGCCCCATCTGCCGGCCGAGAAGATCATCGAGCATCACAATGCCATCTGGGCGGACTTCATTGCGCCCCGCGGTCCGGCGGTAGTCTGTTCCGTCGCCGACGTTATCCACCAAAACGCAGCCTTGCCCGACCGGCATGCGCGTGCTTAACGTCGCGCTTTAGTGACAAAGAAACGCATGGGCCTGCCGAGGTTGCCCCACCTTCTCGGCATCGAGGGTCTGTCGCCTGAAACGATTTCGGGCCTGCTCGACCTTTCCGAAAATTACATCGACCAGAACAGATCGATCGATAAACGGCGCGACATGCTTGCGGGCCGCACCGTCATCAATCTGTTCTTCGAGAATTCGACGCGAACACGCACCAGCTTCGAGGTCGCGGCCAAGCGACTGGGCTCCGACGTCATCAACATGGATGTCGCCACCTCCTCGGTGCGCAAGGGCGAAACGCTGCTGGACACGGCCATGACGCTGAACGCCATGCGGCCCGACGCCATAGTCGTGCGCCACCACGAGTCCGGCGCGGTCAACCTCTTGTCGCAGAAGGTCAACTGCGCCGTCATCAATGCCGGCGATGGCCAGCACGAGCACCCGACGCAGGCGCTGCTCGACGCGCTCACCATCCGACGACGACGCGGCAGCCTCGAGGGGCTGCTGGTGGCGATCTGCGGCGACATCATGCACAGCCGCGTGGCGCGCTCGAACATCCATCTGCTGCAGATTATGGGCGCGCGGGTGCGCGTGGTCGGCCCGCCGACCCTGATGCCGACCGACATCGACAAGATGGGGGTCGAGGTCCACTACAACATGAAATCAGGCCTCAAGGACGTCGATATCGTGATGATGCTGCGCCTGCAGACCGAGCGCATGCAGGGCACGTTCGTGCCGTCGATCAGCGAATACTTCCATTTCTTCGGCCTCGACCACGCCAAGCTGGAATATGCCAAGCCCGACGCGCTGATCATGCATCCCGGCCCGATGAACCGCGGCGTGGAGATCGACTCGGAGGTCGCCGACGACCTCGACCGCAGCGTCATCCACGAGCAGGTCGAGATGGGCGTGGCCGTGCGCATGGCCTGCCTCGAGGCGCTGATCGGTGGCCGGCGCAACGCTCTGGTCGGAGCCGTGGCATGAGCGGCAACACCTACAAGACGGCGGCGCCGCACACTGGTTCAACCGCCTACATCAACGCCCGCATCATCGATCCCGCGGGCGACAGCGAGTATCGCGGCGCCGTGCTGATCAGCGACGGCAAGATCGCCGACTACGGCCCCAACCTGTTCGCCTCGGGCGCGCCCTACGGCATCGAGTCGGTCGATTGCCGCGGCCTCGTTCTCGCCCCGGGCGTGGTCGACACCCGTGTGCACACCGGTGAACCCGGCGAGGAGCACAAGGAGACGCTGGAGAGCGCCGGCGCCGCGGCCGCGGCGGGCGGCATCACCTCGCTGGTGCTACTGCCCGACAACGAGCCGCCGTTCGACGATGCCTCGCTGATCGAGTTCGTGGCCCGCCGCGCCCGACTGATCAAGCTGGTGAACATGTACGCCTACGGCGCGCTGACCGTGGGCCTCGAGGGCAAGGAACTGGCGGAGATCGGCCTGCTCGCCGAGGCCGGCGCCGTGGCCTTCACCGATGCCGACCATGCCGTGGGTAATGCCCAAGTGATGCGGCGCGCGCTTTATTACTGCAAGGCGTTCGACGCGCTGATCGTCCACCTGCCGCAGGAGCCGACCCTCTCGGGCGGCCACATGACCAGCGGTGAGATGGCAACGCGGCTCGGCCTGTCGGGCAATCCGCCGCTCGCCGAGGTGATGATGGTCGAGCGCGACATCCGCCTGGTCGAGATGACCGGCGGGAAGATGCACCTGGCCAAGATCTCGACCGCCGAATCGGTTGCAGCCATCGCCGCGGCCAAGGCGCGCGGCCTCAAGATCACCTGCGACACTGCCGCACCCTACTTCGCGCTGAACGATCTGGCCGTCGGCGACTACCGCACGTTCGGCAAGCTGGTGCCGCCCCTGCGCGCCGAGAAGGATCGCGCGGCGATCGTCGAAGGCCTGAAGAGCGGTGTGATCGACGCCATCGTCTCCGACCACCGGCCGCAGGACCAGGACAGCAAGCGCGTGCCCTTCGCCCAGGCGCTGCCGGGCGGCATCGGGCTCGAAACGCTGCTGCCGATCTCGCTCGAACTGGTGCACAACGGCCATCTCACCTTGCCGCAGCTCTTCCAGCGCCTGTCGAGCCGGCCGGCCAGCCTGTTCGGCCTGCCTGGCGGTCGCCTCGCCAAGGGCGCACCGGCCGATCTCGTGGTGTTCGATGCCGACTATGCCTGGCAGATCGATCGCACCGACCTGTGGAGCAAGACCAAGAACACGCCGTTCGACGAGCGCCCAGTCCAGGGGCGCGTCATGGCCACCATCGTCGGCGGGCGAACGATCTACCGCGACGACAGCTTCGTGACTGCCGCCGCAATGGCTTAATTGCCGCCTCGAAACCGCCACTTCGTCTGGTATTGTCGCGGCGTTCTTACAAATCAGGGCAATCGACGATGCTTCGAAAGACAGTAATCCTAGGAGCGGCGATGGCGGTAGTCGCCAGCGCGGGTCACGCCCAGACGCGCGGCCAGTCACGCGAGGACCTCCTCGACGCGCTCACGCGCCATATCCAGATCTGCGGTGAGATCATGGAGCAGCAGGCCAAGCTTGCCTGCTACGACCGGCTGCAGACCCAGGTCGGCGGCGTGACGGCTCCGGCCGCCACGACACCTGCGCCCACGCCGACACCGCTCCAAGCCAACACGCCGCCCGCCTCGACAATGCCGCCCACCACACCGGCCTTCGGCGCGACGACCGGCTCGTCGATCAACTCCGCGCCCCTCACGCCGCAACCGCTGGGCATACCCGGCGGTGGCGTGGCGACCCTGGGCGGCAACACGTCGGCGCAGCCGACCCTGGGCGGCAACACGTCGGCGCAGCCGACCCCGCTCAGCCAGCCGCAGGATCCCAACGCCGCTTTCGATCCGCGCAGCGCCACCCAGGTGCGCCCGCCCGAAGGGCTGCAGCCCAAGCCACGGCCGCCCGTCCGGCGCACCGGCGCGCGTCCCATTCCCTATTCGGCGACGCCATTGCCGCTGGTGGTGCTGGGCGCTTCCAACCTCACCTACGGCGATTCGCGCTACTGGCAGGTCTCGGTCACGCTTACCTCGAACACGCCGCGCCCGATCGAGACCCAGGCCCAGTGCACCTTCATGAATGCCGGCCGCCCGGTCGAGGAAGTGTACTTCGGGCCAGTGACGATCCAGCCCGGCGAGCAGATCAGCACCGATCTGGTCGGCCCGCCGACCACCGCCTATATCGACTCCACCAACTGCCGGGTCGTGAGCCCGTAACAGCCGCATGGCCTCGACGCTGCTGCTCCTCTTCGCGCCGTTCCTGTTGGGCTACCTGTTGGGATCTATCCCGTTCGGACTGCTCCTAACCCGCTCGGCTGGCCTCGGCGACATCCGCAAGGTGGGCTCGGGCAATATCGGCGCCACCAACGTGTTGCGAACCGGCCGCAAGGGACTGGCCGCAGCCACGCTGTTGCTCGATGCGCTCAAAGGCGTCGTGGCCGTGCTGATCGCCGATCAGGTCGGCCAGCTCGCCGCCGTCGGTGCCGCGGCGGGCGCGGTGCTGGGCCACATGTTTCCGGTCTGGCTGTCATTCAAGGGCGGCAAGGGCGTGGCAACGACGCTCGGCATCATGTGGGGCCTGTCGTGGCCGGTCGGTGCGATCGCCTGCGCGGCGTGGCTGCTGTTCGCGGCGATCTTCCGGTACTCCTCGCTGGCCGCCCTGCTCAGCGTTGTGGTCGCGGCGGGTGCAGCATGGCTGTTGACCGATCCCAAGGCAGCGACGCTGCTCACGCTCCTGGTGCCGCTGGTGTGGGCGCGCCACCACGAGAACATCCGCCGCCTACTCGCCGGCACCGAGCCCAAGATCGGGCAAAAGAAGTAGATCTCTCGCTTCGCTCGGGATGACCGCTGCGCGGTCAGTTCTTCTTCGCCGCCTTGCCGTCGTAGCGACGTGCCCACTCTTCCAGGATGCGCGTGCGGTTGGCCGAGGCCCAGGCGAAGTCGTTCTTGATCATCGAGTCGGCAACACCGGCGGGATAATTCGGGATGTTGCTGGCGATGCCCGCCACGGCGACCTGGCTCACGAAAGTGGCATAGAGCTCGTTGGCCTTGCGGCTCGCGGCGAAGTCCATCAGGCGGCGCGCCGCGTCGGGCTTCTTGGTACCGCGCAGGATGGCGGCGGCGTCCATGTCCCAGCCGCCGCCCTCCTTCATGAGCAGGCCCTCGATCGGCGCGCCCTTCTGGCGTGCGCTGGCGGCTGCAAGCTCGTAGGAAATGCCCAGCGGGAATTCGCCGGCGGCCGCCTGCCGACAGGGCCGCGTGCCCGAATGTTCGTAAACCGCGATATTGTCGTGCAGCCGGTCCATGAATTCCCACGCCTTGGCCTCGCCGAAAATCTGGATCCAGGCCGAGACGTGGAAATAGCCAGTCCCCGACGAGGCCGGATGCGGCATGGTGATCTTGCCTTTTAGACGCGGGTCGGTGAGGTCGAACCAGGATGTGGGCTTGGCGAGACCGAGCTTGGCCACCTCGATTGTGTTGAAGCAGATTGCGGCGACCCAGGCTTCCATGCCGACCCAGGCCGGCGGATTGGCGGGATCGCGGAACGCCGGCTTGATGGCGGCGAGGTTCTTCGGCGCGTAGGGTTCGAGCAGGCCGCGCTTGTCGAGCAGCAGCATCGACGTGACCGCAAGCCCCCAGATGGCATCGGCGCGCTGCACGCTCTGCTCGGCCAGGATCCGGGCCGTGAGGACGCCGGTCGAATCGCGGTTCCACAGGATCTCGATGCCGGGGTTTTCGGCCTCGAACGATTTCTTGAAGTCGTTCAGGTTCTCGATCTCGAGGGTCGAGTAGACTTCCAGCCTGACGCGGTCCTGCGTCGACGCCGACGCCGCGGCCAGAATCATCGCCGCGCCCATAATCCACTGCTTCATCATCTGCTCTCGGTGTCCCTCTCATAGCTCGTCGCGCCATTGATCGGTCGGGAACCGGCCGCTAGGGTCGATGCATAACAACTGCAGGAGGTAATGGCCATGTTCGTTGCTCGATTGGCCGCTCTTACCGCGGCCGCCCTATGCGTCATCTCCGTTGCCGATGCCAAGACGCTGCGCTGGGCGAGCCAGGGCGATGCCCTCACCCTTGATCCCTATTCGCAGAACGAGGGGCCGACCACGGCCATGAACACGCACTTCTACGATGCGCTGATCTCGCGCAATCCGAAGCTGGTGAAGGTGCCGGGCCTGGCGCTGTCGTGGAAGCCGATCTCGCCGGAGGTCTGGGAATTCAAGCTCCGGCCCGACGTCAAGTTCAGCGACGGCACCCCGTTCACCGCCGACGACGTGGTCTTCAGCTACAACCGCGCGCTCGCCCCCTCCTCCGACTTCCGCGCCTATATCTCCAGCATCAAGGAGGTAAAGGCGATCGATCCGCTAACCGTGCACATCGTCACCAACGGACCGAACCCCATCCTGCCCGACTACACCACCAGCATCCTGATCATGTCGAAGGCGTGGTCGGAGAAGCACAACGTCACCAAGCCGCAGAACTTCAAGGACAAGGAAGAGACCTACGCCGTGCGCAACGCCATGGGCACCGGCCCCTACATGGTGAAGCAGCGCGACCCCGACGTGCGCACGGTGATGGTCAAGAACCCGACCTACTGGGGCGCCAAGGAATTCCCGAACTATCCCGACGAGCTGGTTTACACCCCGATCAAGGAGCCGGCGACCCGCGTGGCCGCGCTGATCTCGGGCCAGGTCGACTTCGTGCTCGACGCGCCGCTGCAGGACATCGCCCGCATCAAGCAGACCGCCGGCCTCAAGACCGAGGAGACCGCGCAGGTCCGCTCGATCTTCCTCGGCCTCGACATGGGCTCGGCAGAGCTCAAGTACTCCGACGTCAAGGGCAAGAACCCGTTCGCCGACAAGCGCGTGCGCCAGGCCATGTACCAGGCGATCGACATCAACGCGATCAAGGCCAAGGTGATGCGCAACTTCGCGGCACCCGCCGGCCTCGTCACCTCGCCCGGCGTGCACGGCTATACGCCGGCGCTCGACCAGCGCCAGAAGTACGACGTGGCGGCGGCCAAGAAACTGATGGCCGAGGCGGGCTATCCCAACGGCTTCAGCGTCGCGCTCGACTGCCCCAACGACCGTTACAACAACGATGAACAGATCTGCCAGGCCGTCACCGGCATGCTGGCGCAGATCGGCATCAAGGTCGACCTGCAGGTGCGCTCGAAGACGCTGCACTTCCCCAAGATCCAGAAGAAGGATTCGAGTTTCTACCTGCTCGGCTGGGGCGTGCCGACGCTCGATTCGCACTACGTCTTCACCTTCCTCTACCAGACCAACGACGCAGCCAAGAAGGTGGGCGGCTGGAACTACACCAACTACAGCAACGCCAAGCTCGACGAGCTCACCGACGCCATGCTGAGGGAGGTCGACCAGGCCAAGCGCGACAAGATGATCGCCGACGCCTGGGCGCTGGCGATCGCCGACATGCCGTACCTGCCGCTGCATCACCAGCTGATCGTGTGGTCGATGAGCGACAAGGTGACGATCCCGATCTTCGCCAACGATTCGCCCAACTTCAAATACTCGACGATCAAGTGAGGCCGGGCTTGGCCTAGACGAAAGCCGGCGTCGTGCTGGCTTTCATCGTATCGCGTCTCCTGCAGTCGCTGGCGGTCATGCTGGCGGTCTCGTTCGTGTGCTTCACGCTTTTCAACTTCGTGGGCGATCCGGTGAACAACATGGTCGGCCAGGAAGCGGGACCAGCCGAGCGTGAGGAGATGCGGCGCGAACTCGGCCTCGAGGACTCCGTGGCGGTGCAGTTCGCACGCTTCCTCGGCAATGCCGTGACCGGCAATTTCGGCAAGAGCTACCGTCTTGCCCGTCCCGTGTCCGACCTGATCGTCGAACGCATGCCGGCTACTCTGGAGCTGGTGGCGGTGGCGGCCCTGCTGGCGCTGGCCATGGGCATCCCGCTCGGCGTGCTGACGGCGTTGCGGCGCAACAGCGTCGACAGCGGCGCGATCATGACCTTCTCGCTCGCGGGCGTGGCCATGCCGACCTTCGTCATCGGCATCCTGCTGATCTATGTCTTCTCGGTGGAATGCAAAACCTGGGCGCCTGGCATCGGGCTGCCGTCGGATTGGTGCTTCCCGTCCTTTGGGCGCGGCGAGACAGTAAAGATCGGCTGGTGGAACACGGGACTGCTCACCGAATCGGGCCTCAAGGCGATCGTCCTGCCGGCCTTCACCCTGTCGCTGTTCCAGATGACGCTGGTGCTGCGCCTGGTGCGCTCGCAGATGCTCGAGGTGCTGCGCACCGACTACATCAAGTTCGCGCGCGCGCGCGGCCTCACCAATCGCGCCGTGCATTTCCGCCACGCGCTCAAGAACACGCTGCTGCCGGTGATCACGGTGATCGGCATCCAGGTCGGCGGACTGATCGCCTTCTCGATCATCACCGAGACGGTGTTCCAGTGGCCAGGCATGGGCCAGCTCTTCATCCAGTCGGTGCAGTTCGCCGACATTCCGGTGATGGCGGCCTATCTCGTCATGGTTTCGTTCATCTTCGTGGCGATCAATTTCTTCGTCGACCTGCTCTATGCCGCGATCGATCCGCGGCTGAGGCTCGACCGCGCCCAGCTCGGCACGGCCGGCGGATGAGCGTGACCGCCTCGCGCACCCTGCCGTGGGCCCTCATCGGCGCCGCCTGCCTCGGCTCGTTCGCCACGACCTCGAGCGGCACCACGCGCGCGCCCTTCCTGCTCGACATGGCGCGCGACCTCGATGTCTCCATGCCGATGGTCGCCAACCTGGTGTCGTTGACGTCGGTTTCGTGGGGCGTCGCCTCGGCCTTTGGCGGCTGGCTGTCCGATCGCATCGGCCGTCGCGCCCTGCTGGTCGCCGCACCATTTGCGCTGGCCCTCTGCCTTGTCGCCCAGGCGCTGTCCGGGTCTTTCTTTTGGGTGGGAACGTGGGCAACAGTCAGCGGCGCCTGCTGCGGCGCCTTCACCGGCGTGGCGTTCGCCGAGGTCTCTGGCCGCGTCACCGATGGCCAGCGCGGTCGCGCGCTGGGCTGGGTGATGAGCGGTCAATCGCTCACCTTGTTGATCGGCGTGCCGATGGCGGCAGCGGTGGGCTCGCTGATCGGCTGGCGCGGCTGGCTGATCTGCCTGGGCGGCCTTTCCCTCGTCGCCTGCCTCAGCCTGTTTGCTACGGTAGGTCGCGGCACCGCTGGCCACACGCGGCCGACGACGCGGCCCTCATTCCGGGCCGCGCTCTCGCCCCGTGTGCTGGGTCTCCTCTCCAGCGGCATCGCGGAGCGCATCTGCTACGGACTTGCCGCGGTCTATTTTGCCACCTTCTTGCAGGCAACCTATCACCTGTCGTTGATCGAGGTCGCCCTCCCGCTCGCGGTGTTTGCGATCGGCAACGTCGCCGGCACGATCCTGGGCGGACAGCTCGCCGACCGACTGCGCGACCGGCTGATGGTCTTCGCCGTCGCCATGGCGCTGTCGTCGGTGGCCGCCCTCGTTCTCTTCCTGTGGTATCCTAGCCTTGAGGTTTCGATTGCGCTGGGCTTCGTCTATGTGCTGCTGAACGCGCTCGGCCGGCCCTCCTACATGGCAGCCCTTGCCTCCGTGCCGGAAGACGTGCGCGGCACGGTGCTGGGGTTGAACGGCACCACGGCAAGCATCGGCTGGGTCGGCGCAGCGGCGCTTGGTGCGGCGATCATCGGCCGGGTCGGCTTCGACGGCTTCGGACCGCTCGCCGCCGGATTGGGCCTGCTGGGAGCGCTGGGCGCACTCCTCTGCCGGCGGATGACGACATCGTGAGCGACAACGGCTCTACCCTCGCCCGCTTCCGCGACAGCGACATGTGGTGGAGTTTCCGCCGCTCGCCGCTCACCGTGACCGCGGCCCTGATCACGCTGGTCTATTTCGTGGCCGCCGCCTTTGCCCCCTGGGTGGCGCCATTCGATCCCTTCGACGTGAAGTCGCTCAACCTGATGGATGCCTTCATGCCGCCCGCCTGGAACGAGGGCGGCACGGCCAAGCATCCGCTGGGCACCGACAACCAGGGCCGCGACATGCTGTCGGCCATTCTCTACGGCAGCCGCGTGTCGCTGATGATCGGGCTGGCGGCGATCGTGCTGTCGGTGACGACCGGCGTGCTGCTGGGATTGCTCGCCGGCTTCCGCGGCGGCTGGGTCGAGGCGTTGATCATGCGGCTGGCCGACATCCAGCTCACCGTGCCCGCCATCCTGATCGCGCTCACGCTCGACGGCGTAGCTCGCGTCGTGCTGCCCAAGGGCGTGCACGACAGCGTCGCCATCTGGGTGCTGGTGCTGTCGATCGGCTTTGCCTACTGGCCGCAGTTCGCGCGCGTCACGCGGGCGACGACGCTGGCCGAGAAGAACAAGGATTACGTCAACGCCGCGCGCATCATCGGCGTGCCGGGCGCACGCATCGCCCTCGCCCATGTGCTGCCTAACGCCTGGGGGCCGGTGCTGGTGATCGCCACCATCGAGCTGGCGCTGGCCGTGATCGCCGAGGCGTCGCTCTCCTACCTCGGCGTCGGCATGCCGGCGACCCAGCCGTCGCTCGGCACCCTGATCCGCATCGGCAACGCCTTCCTGTTCTCGGGCGAATGGTGGATCGTGATCTTTCCGGCCCTGGCGCTGGTAGTCCTCTCGCTCTCGGTCAATCTGCTGGGCGACTGGCTGCGCGACGCTCTCAATCCCCGGCTGCGCTGAATTCTACTTTAGGTTGTTTTACTAAATTAAAATTCTCTCATACTGTCTGGGCATGTTCGACGGCCCGTATACTCTTGAGCTGGATCCTCTGGAACGGCGCGCCCGCGTAAAGCTGGCGCGCGGCCATCGCATCGGCCCCGTCACCTTCCACGAAGCACTTGCGCATTTCGGCTCGGCCCGCGCCGCTTGCGCCAGGCTCGCCGCCTGCGCCGATGCCGACGTCGACCGCGAGGAAGCGCGCCTCGCCCAGGCCGGCGGGCGTTTCCTGGTGGTGGGCGATGCCGCCTATCCCGCCGCCCTGGCGGCCGTGCCCGGCGCGCCACCGGTGATGTCGGCGATTGGCGATCTGGCACTCCTCGCCCGGCCGACCCTGGCGCTGGTCGGAGCCCGGGATGCCTCGCTGGCCGGCCGGCGCTTCGCTGCCGAACTGGCGGCCGCCTTGGGAGCCGCCGGCTTCGCCATCGCCTCGGGGCTGGCACGCGGCATCGATGCGGCGGCGCATGAGGCCTCCCTCGCCACCGGCACCGTGGCCGTCCTCGCCGGCGGCATCGACCAAATCTACCCGCCGCAGAATGCAGCACTTCACCGGGCGATCGCGGCGCAGGGCCTGATTCTGAGCGAATCGCCGGTGGGCACGCCGCCCGTAGCCCGCGCTTTCCCGCGCCGCAACCGCATTGTCAGCGGCCTCTCGACGGGCGTGATCGTGATCGAGGCGGCGGCCCGATCGGGCTCCCTGATCACCGCCCAACGCGCCGCCGAACAGGGACGCGAGGTCTTCGTCGTCCCGGGCTCGCCAATGGACCCGCGCTACGCCGGGTCCAATAGCCTTATCCGGGATGGGGCCATATTGGTCCGCGACGCCAACGATATTCTGGATGTTTTGGGCAGGCCGTCAGCCCCCACCCAACCCCTTGAGCGGAAAGGCCAAAATCGGCCCGGCGGGGACATGGGCAAGGTGCTCGAAGCCCTGGGAGCGGTACCCACCGCGGTTGACGAATTGGTGCGCCGGTGCCAAGTGTCCGCCGCCTCCGTGGCGGAGGTCCTCCTGGCCCTTGAGCTGGAGGGCCGCCTGGAGAGGCACCGGGGTAACCGCGTATCTCTGATGTAAATCAGCGATTTAGCTCCGGATCCTGATTTTTTACTGGAGCATGTTTCGCCGATGGACGTGCTGGTCGTCGAGTCCCCGGCCAAGGCTAAGACCATTGGGAAGTACCTCGGCCCCGGTTACACCGTGCTGGCTTCCTACGGTCATGTCCGCGATCTGCCATCCAAGGATGGCTCGGTCCGTCCGGACGAGGATTTCGCCATGGACTGGGAAATCGACCCCCAGTCGCAGAAGCGCCTCGACGCCATCGCCCAGGCGATTACCAAAGGCGGGAAGCTCTATCTCGCGACCGATCCGGATCGCGAGGGCGAGGCGATCTCCTGGCATGTCAGGGAGATCCTCGGCCGCAAGAAGGCGCTCGACGGCGTCGACGTCAAACGGGTCACCTTCAATTCCATCACCAAGCAGTCGGTGTTGGACGCCGTCGCCCATCCGCGCGAACTCGACCAGCCGCTGATCGACGCCTACATGGCGCGACGCGCGCTCGACTATCTCGTGGGCTTCACCCTGTCGCCGGTGCTGTGGCGCAAACTGCCGGGCAGCCGCTCGGCCGGCCGCGTGCAATCGGTGGCGCTGCGCCTGATCTGCGAGCGCGAGGCCGAGATCGAGGTCTTCAAGAGCCGCGAATACTGGACGGTCGATGCCGTCTTCGGCACCGCCAAGAAGCAGGCGCTGAAGGCCCGCCTCACCCACCTCGACGGCCGCAAGCTCGACAAGTTCGACCTCGACAACGAGGAGCGCGCGCAATCGGCCAAGCGCGAGATCGAGCGCCGCGCCTTTTCCGTGGCATCGATCGACCGGCGCCAGGTCCGGCGCAATCCGCCGCCGCCCTTCATCACCTCGACGCTGCAGCAGGAAGCCTCGCGCAAGCTGGGCGTCGGCGCCGCCACCGCGATGCGCATCGCCCAGCGCCTGTATGAAGGTGTCGACATCGGCGGCGAGACCGTCGGCCTCATCACCTACATGCGCACCGACGGCGTGCAGCTCGCCCCCGAGGCGATCGGCCAGACGCGCCGACTGATCGAGACCAAGTACGGCCAGAGCTACGTGCCGGCGAGCCCGCGCGACTATACGTCGAAGGCCAAGAACGCCCAGGAGGCGCACGAGGCGATCCGCCCGACCGACCTCTTCCGCACACCGCAGGACGTCGCGGCGCATTTGGACAAGGACCAGCTCGGCCTCTACGAGCTGATCTGGAAGCGCACCGTGGCGAGCCAGATGGAAAGCGCCGTGCTCGACCAGGTCACGGTCGATATCGCCAGCGGCGACAAGAACGTGCAGCTGCGCGCCACCGGCTCGGTCATCAAGTTCAACGGCTTCCTGACGCTCTACGACGAGGGCCAGGACGAGAAGAACGAGGACGAGGACGGCAACTCGATCCTCCCCGACGTAACCGAGGCCGAGGCCTTGGAGCGCCGAGACGTCGCGCCGGAGCAGCACTTCACCGAACCGCCGCCGCGCTACTCCGAGGCGAGCCTGGTCAAGAAGCTCGAGGAACTCGGCATCGGCCGCCCCTCGACCTACGCCAGCATCATCGAGGTCCTGCAGCGCCGCAATTACGTGCGCATCGACCGCAAGCGCTTCGTGCCCGAGGACCGCGGCCGCATCGTCACGGCATTCCTGCAGAGCTACTTTCCGCGCTACGTCGAATACGATTTCACCGCCCATCTCGAGGAAGAGCTCGACGACATCTCGGGCGGCAAGATCGACTGGCGCCAGGTGCTGCGCGAATTCTGGAAGCCCTTCTCTTCCGCCGTGGGCGAGACCAAGGAACTGCGCGTCCGCGAAGTGCTCGACAAGATCGACTCGGATCTCGGGCCGCACTTCTTCCCCGAGGGCAAGGACGGCAAGAACCCGCGTGACTGCCCCTCCTGCGCCAACGGCCGGATCGGGCTGAAGCTCGGCAAGTTCGGCGCCTTCATCGGCTGCTCGAACTATCCGGAGTGCCGCTTCACGCGCAAGCTGGGCATCGTCGATGCCGAGGCCGATGCGGCGTCGGGCGTCAATCTCGACGGCCCCAAGATCCTCGGCGACGATCCCGTCACCGGCAAGCAGGTGACGCTGCGCAAGGGGCCCTACGGCCTCTATGTCCAGCTCGGCGAACCCGAGGGCAAGGACAAGCCCAAGCGGCAGTCGCTGCTGAAGGACATGGTCCCCGACGACGTGACTCTGGACAAGGCGCTGGCGCTGCTGGCACTGCCGCGCGAACTGGGGCCGCACCCCGAAGACGGCGAGACGATCTTGGCCGGCGTCGGCCGTTTCGGCCCCTACGTGAAGCATGGCCCCAAGTACAAATCGATTCCCGCCGACGAGAGCGTGCTCGAGATCGGCATGAACCGCGCCGTGGCGCTGCTCGCCGAGGCGCGCGTGCCGGGCCGCGGCCGCGCCGCCATCAAGCCGTTACGGGTCGTCGGCAATCATCCCAACGACGAAGCGCCGATCGAACTCTACGACGGCCGCTACGGCCACTACGTGAAGCACGGCGGCATCAACGCCACCGTGCCGAAGGACATCAAGCCGGAGGAGCTGACGCTCGATCACGCCGTGTCGCTGCTGGCCGAGCGCGCCGCCAAGGGTGGCGGCAAGAAGCCGGCACGGGCCAAGAAGGCGGCCGCCCCCAAGGCGAAGCCGAAGGCCAAGGCGAAGGCCGCGAACGGCGCAGCCGACGTTGCGGCGCCGGCCAACGACGCGGCACCCGCCAAGCCGGCCGCCAAGAAGAAGGCAGCGCCCAAGCGCAAGGCCAAGGCCGAGCCACCGCCCCGCACCGGAACCGATGGCTAAGGGCACGGTTCCGACCCGCGACGAACTGCTGGCCTTCATCCGCGAGAGCGCCACGCCGGTCGGCAAGCGCGAGATTGCCCGCGCCTACAGCCTCAAGGGCGACCAGCGCATCGAATTGAAGGAATTGCTGCGCGACCTGCGCGATGCGGGTGAGATCACGCCCGACCGCGCCAAGACCTTCCGCGATCCCGCGGCGCTGACCGATATCACGGTCCTGGAAATCGTCCGCGTCGACAACGACGGCCACCTGATCGCCGTGCCGCGCCGCCACGACGACGACAAGGACGGCCCGCCGCCGCACATCGAGATCGCCCCGCAAACCGCGCCGCGCAGCGGCCCGGCGCCGGCCGTCGGCGACCGCGTGCTGGCCAGCCTCAAGCGCCGCGGCAAGACCGCCTACGAGGCCAAGATCATCCGCCGGCTGGGCAGCGGTCCGAAGAAGATCCTGGGCCTCTACGAGGAAGCGCCCGGGCGCAACGGCCTCGGCCTCGTGACACCGACCGACCGCAAGCAACGCATGAGCTTCGACGTCCGGCCGGCCGACAAGAACGGCGCCCTGCCGGGCGACATCGTCTGGATCGAGGCCACCGGCGGCGCGCTCGCCCGCCGGGCGCGCGTGCTCGAGCGCATCGGACCGATGAGCGATCCGCGCACCGTCAGCCTGATCTCGATCGCCGCCAACGACATTCCGGTCGAGTTTCCGCCGGCCGCACTCGAGGAGGCCGAGCGCGCCAAGGCCGCCCCGCTCGGCGACCGGCTCGACCTGCGCCAGACGCCCCTGGTCACCATCGACGGCGAGGATGCGCGCGATTTCGACGACGCCGTGTTCGCCGAGCCCGACCCCGATCATCCCGGCGGCTGGCGTCTCCTGGTCGCCATCGCCGACGTCGCCTGGTACGTGCGCCACGACAAGCCGCTCGACCGCGCCGCCTATCGCCGCGGCACCTCGGTCTATTTCCCCGACCGCGTCGTGCCGATGCTGCCGGAGGCGCTCAGCAACCATTGGTGCTCGCTGGTGCCGCACGAGGATCGTCCGGTCCTGGTGGCCGAGATGCGGATCGACGCCCAGGGCCACCTGAAAAGCCATCGCTTCCACCGCGCCATGATGCGTTCGGCTGCCCGCCTCACCTACAACCGAGTGCAGCGTGCCATGGACGGCGCGCCCGACGAGGAAATCGCGCCGCTGATGGACGGCGTCGTGCGTCCGCTCTACCGCGCCTACCGCGTGCTGCTGGCGGCGCGCGAGGCCCGCGGCGCCCTCGATCTCGACCTGCCGGAGCGGCAGGTGACGCTGGGCAAGGATGGCCGGATCGCCGAGATCGGCGTCCGCGAGCGCCTCGACAGCCACAAGCTGATCGAGGAGTTCATGGTGCTGGCCAACGTGGCGGCGGCCCAGGCGCTGGAACAGCGCCGTGCCGCCTGCCTATATCGTGTCCATGACCAGCCCGATCTCGCCAAGCTGGAGTCGCTGCGCGAATTCCTGGGCACGCTGGGCATCTCGGTGCCGACCGGGCAGCGGCTGCGGCCGGCCGACCTCAACCGCGTGCTGCACGAGGTGGCCGACAAGCCGGTCTCGCAGCTCGTCAGCCAGACGGTTCTGCGCAGCCAGAGCCAGGCCGTCTACAGTCCCGACAATCTCGGCCACTTTGGCCTCGCCCTCGCGCGCTACGCCCACTTCACCTCGCCGATCCGCCGCTACCCCGACCTGATCGTCCACCGTGCCCTGATCGCGGCATTTGGCCTGGGCGACGGCGGCCTGGCCGAGGCCGACCGCGGCCGCTTCGTCGAATTCGGCGAGCACCTGTCGATGTGCGAGCGCCGCGCGGTTGCGGCCGAGCGTGGCGCCATGGACCGCTACGTCGTGGCCTTCATGGCCGAGCATGTCGGCGCGACCTTCGCCGGCCGTATCACCAGCGTCACCCGCTTCGGCCTGTTCGCCGCCCTCGACGGCACCGGGGCGGACGGGCTGATCCCCATCCGCTCGCTGGGCCAGGAATTCTTCCGCCACGACGAAGGCCGCCAGCTCCTGATCGGCGAGCGCACGGGCGAAACCTTCGGCCTGGGCGACCGGGTGACGCTGAAACTGGTCGAGGCCGACGCCGCGACGGCAGGACTGCTGTTCGAGATCACCGACGTGATCGAGCGCGTCGAGCGCCATGTCCTGCCGCGCGGCCACGGCGGCGGGCCGGCTGATTCCCGGCGCGGTCCGCCGCGGCGTCCGGTCGCGCATCGTGGCCCCCCTCGGGACAAACGGTCGCGCGGACGAAAGTGAGCGGAGCGCCCATCTTCTACCGATGAGCGACGACGATCACGCCCCCGTGGACTTCTGGACCGCGCTGTTCCGCGGCTGGTCCGGGCGGTGCCCGCGTTGTGGGCAGGGTGCCTTGTTCGCCCGGTTCCTGAAGATGCAAAGTCATTGTCCGGCCTGCAATCAGGCGCTCGAGCCCTACCGGGCCGACGATGCACCGGCCTATTTCACGATCTTCACCGTCGGTCACATTGTCGTGCCCCTGGTCCTGATCGTGGAGCGCTGGGGCCAGGAGCCGCCCCTGTGGTTTCACGCCTTATTGTGGCTTCCGTTGTCGGTGATATTGGCGCTCTACCTGCTTCCCCACATCAAGGGAGCCGTCATTGCCCTGTTGTGGACCCACCGGATCGCCGCGCCGACATCCTCGCCCGGAGGCCTCGACAGCAACTCTCCTTGAGCCGTGGCCTGCCGATGGCGGCTTGTGCTACTGTGACGCCCGTTGGGTATGACCGTCCTGTTGACCTCCCTTTTCCGCTTGGCGTCGGCACGTGCCGTTGCCAGTTTGCTCGTCGGTGCACTGGTCGTCTCCTGCGTGACCTCGACCGACACGCCCCAGACGCAGGGTCGTGGCCCGTCGGTTGCCTCCGACGTCAATATCGAACGGGTTGTGCTGCAGGCCTACCGGGCGATCAGCGATCGCCATCTGTACGAGCCCAACTTCCGTACCCTGTCGGCCGAAACCTACCGCGGCTTCGCCAGCTCCGACCCGGCGCTCAGCCTGGAAACGTCGGGCACGAGCTTCACCGTCAAGCGCGACGGCCGCGAAGTGATGACCAGGCCCACGCCCTCCGACACGTCCGACGGCCGGGCCTGGGGCGGCATGCTGGCCGAATTGCTCGCCGGCTCGATCGACTCCTCGACAGCCCTCCAGGAAAGTGACCGCCAAGCGCTCATCCGCAAGGCGATGGCCGCCACCACCAAGCAGCTCGACCGCAACAGCCGCTACGCCGACCCCGAGGAGGCCCGCGACAACCGCTTCCAGCGCGACGGCGGCGGCGGCATCGGCATCACCGTAGAGCGTACCGAAGACAAGAAGATCATGATCCGCGCGCTCCAGGACGGCTCCCCCGCGAGCAAGGCGGGCCTCCAGGTCGGCGACCAGATCCTGGCCATCGACGGCAAGCCCATGGTCGACAGCCCGCTCGCCGACATCGTGCTCAACCTGCGCGGCACCGTGGGTACTCCCGTGCTGCTGACCGTCCTGCGCCCGTCGCAGGGCCGCGAACTCACGGTCGGCATGAAGCGCGGCCGGATCATCCCGACCACCGTCGTCTACGAGCGCCGCGGCGACCTTGCCCTGATCGTGCTGAGCGGCTTCAACACGGCCACGACGGACAACCTGCGTACCGCCATCGACAAGGCGCGCGCCGAGATCGGCCCCGCCCTGGCCGGCCTCATCATCGACATGCGCGGCAACCGCGGCGGCCTGCTCGACCAGGCGCAGGCGGTGTCCGAGCTGTTCATCGGCGACGGCACCATCTTTTCGACCCAGGGACGACATCCCGACAGCCGCCGGACCTACAGAAGCGCCACCGCACGGAAGGTCGCCGACCTGCCGGTGGTGGTGCTGATGAACGGCGGCTCGGCGTCGGCCGCCGAAATCGTGGCGGCGGCGCTGCAGGATCGTGGCCGTGCGGTCGTCGTGGGAACGACGAGCTACGGCAAGGGCACCGTCCAGACCGTCGTGCGCCTGGCCAACGAGGGTGAGCTCATCCTGACCTGGTCGCGCCTGCAGGCGCCGTCCGGCTACACCTGGAACGAATTGGGCGTGCTGCCCAGCGTCTGCACGGCCAAGACCGGCAGCGTGAGCCAGATCGGCACGTCGGTCGATGCCAGCCAGAGCTCGCTGATGCGCTGGCATGCGCTGCGCAACCCGACCCACGAGGAAGTCACCGACCTGCGCAAGATCTGCCCACCCGGCGACACGTCGCCCGAGCGCGATATCGAGGTCGCCAGCGAGATCCTGCACGACCGCAGCCTCTATGCGCATGCCGTGCAGATGGGGACTTACCAGGCCGCGGCGCGCCCCTAGGCGGCCCCATGGGCAACCCCATCGCGACGCTTGACACCGCGCCCGCCGCGACTAATTTGCCGCCTCTCGACGAATTCGCCCTTCTGGGCATAAGGACAAGACCATGGCCAAGCCGACCTCGATCCTGATCAAGATGATTTCCAGCGCCGACACCGGCTTCTTCTACGTCACCAAGAAGAACCCGCGCACCAAGACCGAGAAGCTCGAGCTCAAGAAGTACGACCCGGTCGCGCGCAAGCACGTCGTCTTCAAGGAATCCAAGATCAAGTAGCCTGCCGCACCGCAGACTGACGCCAAGGCCGCCCTTTCGGGCGGCTTTTTCGTGGGTCGTTTTGCGGCTAGGCTCCGCCGCCTAAAGCAACCGGAGGAAATGAAATGAGCGCCCAGATCTCGCGCGACGACTGGAAGACCCGCGTCGGAGCGCTCGCCTACCGCAACCAAGCCTTCATCGGCGGCAAGTTCGCCGCCGCGGTCTCGGGCAAGACCTTCGACTGCGTCAATCCCGCCACCGGCCAGGTCCTGACCAAGGTCTCGGCCTGCGACACCGCCGACGTCGACGCCGCCGTGAAGGCCGCCCGCGCCGCCTTCGAGAAGGGCACCTGGGCCAACATGCCGCCGGCCCAGCGCAAGCGCATCATGCTGAAGCTCGCCGAGCTGATGATGAAGAACCGCGAGGAGCTGGCGCTGCTCGAGACGCTCGACATGGGCAAGCCGATCGCCTTCTCGACCACGGTCGACATTCCGGGCTCGGCCAACACCGTGCAGTGGTTCGCCGAGGCCATCGACAAGCTCTACGACGAGGTCGCGCCGACGCCGGGCAACGTCGTCGCCATGATCACCCGCGAGCCCTCCGGCGTCGTGGCCTGCGTCGTGCCGTGGAACTTCCCGCTGCTGATGGCCTGCTGGAAAATCTCGCCGGCGCTGGCCGCCGGCAACTCGGTGATCCTGAAGCCCGCCGAACAGTCGCCTCTTACCGCCATCCGCCTGGCCGAGCTCGCGGCCGAAGCCGGCATCCCCGAAGGCGTGTTCAACGTGCTGCCGGGCTTCGGCGAGACCGCGGGACAGGCGCTCGGCCGCCACATGGACGTCGACGTCATCGCCTTTACCGGCTCGACCGAGGTCGGCAAGTACTTCCTGCGCTACTCCGGCGAATCCAACATGAAGCAGGTCTGGCTCGAGTGCGGCGGCAAGTCGCCCAACATCGTGCTGGCCGACGCGCCCAACCTCGACATCGCCGCGCGCCGCACCGCCTTCGGCATCTGGTTCAACCAGGGCGAGGTCTGCACCGCGGGCTCGCGCCTGATCATCGAGGACTCGATCAAGGACACCTTCCTCGCCAAGGTGATGGCGATCGGCCAGAAGATGATGCCGGGCGATCCGCTCGACCCCAAGACGCAGATGGGCGCCATGGTCGACGAGACCCAGACCAAGCGCGTCATGGGCTACATCGACGCCGGCCAGAAGGAAGGCGCCAAGCTCGCCATGGGCGGCAAGCAGGTCCACATCGACAACGCCGGCTCCTTCATCGAGCCGACCGTGTTCGACAACGTCGACAACAAGATGAAGATCGCCCAGGAGGAGATCTTCGGGCCGGTGCTGTCAGTCATCCCGGTCAAGGACGCCGAGCAGGCGCTCGCGGTCGCCAACGACACGATCTACGGCCTCGCCTCGGCGATCTTCACCTCGGACATCAACAAGGCGTTCAAGTTCGCCAAGGGCCTGCGCACCGGTTCGGTGTGGGTCAACACCTACGATGGTGGCGACATCACCACGCCGTTCGGCGGTTACAAGCAGTCTGGCAACGGCCGGGACAAGTCGCTGCACGCCTTCGACAAGTTCACCCAGATCAAGACGACCTGGATCCAGTTGGGCTGAGGCCAACGAACCGCCAGGAATCCTCCTCGGGATCCCTGGGCGTTTTTTCGGCTTCCCGCACGCCGGAAAGCCAATAACGGCGGGCTTTTCGCCCGCTATTTGTGGACACCTGAATGTAACGCGTGTTGTCCAGAATGGTGTCCGCGACTGGCGGATAAGCCTTGTTCCACGGGCTTTTGTCGACTTCCGCGACTTCTTCGTTTGCACGAACCCCGGCGCACCTGTTTCCCAGGCGCCGTTAAGTGTCTGTTCCCACGTCGTTATTCGGCGTGTGGTTGGGACGGGATTGTTCTTGGGACTGTCCGCGGGTCAGGACCCGCGGCGGCTGCACCAGGCCAAAAGGCGAACCCACGGGCGTGCCGCGGGCAGGTCGTGCCGGAATGAAAAGGCCGGCGCACTCCAAGCACCAACCTGTCGCAATTCATATCATATTCCTGTTGAACCTGCAGTTCATATCAGCGTGAACAGATGCTGGCACTGCTTGCACGTCGCTACTGCGGGATCCCCTCCACGGCGTAGATGCGGAACGTCGCGACCTTGTCGCCCGCTGCCTTGGCCGCCCTGTAGGCTTCCGAATTGAAGGTCGCTTCGGCTTTTTCCAGGCTCTCGAAAACCATGATGGCGATGCGTTTGGGCGGCTCGCCGTAGAACGCGACGCTCCTGCCGCCGCCCACGATATATTTGCCGCCCCCGTCGCGACCTTCTTGGACGCCGTCGGCAGATATTCCTTGGCGAAGACTTCGGCATCGCGGACATCGATCTCGCCCACGACATAGGCGGGCGGTTTTGCCTGGGCGTGGAGCGCCTGGACGCCGGCGGCGCCGAGGCCGCGACACAGGTGGTGCTCGCCCTCAACGTGCCGGGCTGAAGCTACCCTGCCAAAATCTCATCGACCGACGTGATGGCGGCGTAATCGCCACTCAACAATGCCAGCGTGAGCTGGTGCACGTCCTCGTCCGGCCACAGCCGGCCGGTGAGATCGCGCTTGTCGCACGACCAGCAGGCATCGGCCGGCAGACGGATCGAAAAGCCCAAATTGGCGCCGACCCGCACTGTCGCCTCGACCGAGTTGGCCAGCAGCACGCCGCAAATCACCAGCTTCGGCCGTCCCATCGCTTCGAGGCGCTGGGTCAGGTCGGTGCCGATGAAGGCGCTGTGCACCTTCTTGGCGATCACGGTTTCGCCAGCCACCGGCGCGGTGAGCGGCAGGAAGTCGTTACCGGACTGGCCGGGCCAGAAGGGCGATTCGGGAAAGGTCGAATCGTGCTTCACATGGATGATCGGCCCACGCCGGCTGCGCCAGGCCGCCAGCAGCCGGGCGATATTGTTTTCGGCGTCAGGGTTGTTACGCGGTCCCCATTTAGGGTGCTCCATTGCCTTCTGCTGGTCGATGAGAATCAGAACGTCGTCAGCCACGTGTCGTCGTCCTTTCTTTTGGCGGCAGCCAGCGGCTTGGATGACAAACAACACAAAGTCCACGCCGGAAACCGAGCGCGCCAACCAACTCCAGGCCGGCCGCCCCCTTCGATTTGCGATATCTCCCTGGCTCGAAACGTGCTTGTTGACCGCGAGGGAGATGTCATGCCGTCACTCACTATCCGGCACGTGACGACCTATCGATACCGGCACCCGGTCGCCTTCGGCGAACACCGCATGATGCTGCGGCCACACGACTCGCACGATCAACGCGTTATCGAGGCCATCCTCAAGATCAGCCCGCAACCGTCCAGTCTGCGCCACGTGCGCGACGCCTTCGGCAACCACGTGGCAATCGCACAGTTCGACGGTCTCGCGGACGAACTCAGTTTCGACAGCACCGTCAGCCTCGAACACTCTCCCGCCGACGCCGACCATCTCGAGCTCGAGGAGGCAGCCCGCAACTTTCCCCCCGGCTACGACGCCGAAGAGATGCCGGACCTTGCCCACTGCATCCATCGCCAGACCGGCCCCGACGACGAGGTCGGAAGCTGGGCTCGTCGATTCCTGCCCGAAGACGGGCAGATTAGCACGCTGGAACTGCTCATTCGCCTCTCCCAGGGCATCCACAACGGCTTTCTCTACCGGCGCCGCGAAGCCAGGGGCATCCAACCCCCGGTCGAGACGCTGAGGCTTGGCCACGGCAGTTGCCGCGATTTCGCCCTGCTGATGATCGACGCCGCGCGCTCGCTCGGACTCGCCGCCCGCTTCGCCTCGGGCTACCTCGCCTCGACCGCCGAATCCGGCTTCTCCGCCGGACATGGGGAGACCCACGCCTGGGCGCAGGTCTACCTTCCCGGCGCCGGGTGGGTCGACTTCGATCCGACGAGCGGCAGTATGGGCAAGGCCGGCCTGGTGACGGTGGCAGTGGTCCGCGATCCCGACCATGCGACACCGCTGCACGGCACCTTCATCGGCTCCCGAGCGGATCCTCTCGGCATGGACGTGCGCGTCAGCGTCACCGCGAGCGTACCTGTGGCAACCTGAACGACTGCCCTTCGTTGGCGTGCATGGCTCAGGGAACACTGCGATGAAGATCCAGGTCGGTTACGAGTTGATCTACGACTTCCCGCAGCCCACGCCGATGATCCTCGTGCTCGGTACGCATCTCACGCGGGCGTCCGACGTCATCGTCCCGGACTACCTCGTCACCGAACCGGCCGTCACGATCTCGCCCTACCGGGACACCTACGGCAACTGGTGCAGCCGCCTGATCGCGCCGGCCGGACGCATGCGCCTGTCAGGCAGTGGCATCGTGCGCGATTCGGGCTTGCCCGACGTGGTCGCCCCCTCGGCGCCGCAGCACCCCGTCGAGGACCTGCCGGCCGACACGATCGTCTATCTGCTCGGCAGTCGCTACTGCGAGACCGATCGCCTGTCCGACATCGCGTGGAATCTCTTCGCCACGACACCGCCAGGCTGGGCACGGGTCCAGGCGATCTGCGACTACGTCCACAACCACATCACCTTCGGCTACGAGCATGCGCGCGCCACCAAATCGGCGTGGGAGGCATTCAACGAGCGCAACGGTGTGTGCCGTGACTACGCTCACCTCGCTATTGCCTTCTGCCGCTGCATGAACATCCCGGCGCGTTACTGTACCGGCTATCTGGGCGACATCGGCATG
Source organism: Reyranella sp. (assembly GCA_029946105.1). Taxonomy (GTDB): domain Bacteria; phylum Pseudomonadota; class Alphaproteobacteria; order Reyranellales; family Reyranellaceae; genus Reyranella. The sequence continues at coordinate 54,687 of JAQSDW010000060.1, forward strand.
CCGCCGCCCTACGGGCCGATGGACTTCGCCGGCTGGTTCGAGGCCTACCTCGGCGGCCGCTGGTACACGTTCGACCCGCGCAACAACATGCCCCGCATCGGCCGGGTCCTGATCGGCCAGGGCCGCGACGCCGCCGACGTGCCGATCACGCACACCTTCGGCCCGAACACGCTGGTGAGCTTCAAGGTCTGGACCGACGAAGTCTTCTAGCGCGCGATGACACCAAGTCGAATCGGCTGAGCATCTGTCGGAGGAGCGCGCCACTCCAGTGGCGCTCATGATCATG
>JAQSDW010000061.1 GCA_029946105.1 Reyranella sp.
CTTGTCACCCCCGCTTCGGCTGCTTCCGTGTAGTTGATGGCGGCCGGGCACAGGGCGAAGATCGTATCTAGTTGATCGGCTCGGACTTGTAGACGCCCCAGATCCCGGTCCGCGTGACCCAGCCGGTGATGCCCCGCGCGCTCACCCTGCACCAATCACCCTTGCAGGAATCTCGCCAACCACCTCGGACTCGAACTTGGCGACGATTTCGGCGGAGGCTGCGGGCGTGCGGCAAACGTTTATATCCTTGGACGCGACAACAAAGCCGCGCTTGCCCGTCAGCAGGCTTTGCAAAACCCACCCGCTCGTACCCTGCCAATCACGTACTTTGCGCCAATTCTCGTATTCGGCGACGATTTCGACCGGCATCGTCTTGCGCGTGAACACCCAGTCCACCGGGTAGCGCGGACCGGGGCCCGCGCGCACGTTGACTTCGTCCGACTTCAGCGAGACGAAGCGCGGGATCGGCAGGCCCGACCCCTTGCGCACGATAGGCGGGTTGTCGTTCGCGAAAGCGGTCCCGCCTGCCAAGAACAAGGCCAACAGGCCAAGCAGGTATGGTCGAAGCCTCATCGCGGGAGATATTACCCCAGTTTGAAAATTCACGTGCCCCAATTCGGACTGCACCGTCAATTCAAGCTGGCCTTCCCGCCCAGCGCCCGCGCGATCCAGGGCAGCGCCTCTGCCATCGCCTCGTCGAAGCGCCATGGCGGGTTGATCACGGCCAGGCCGCAGGCCGTGAGTTTGCCGGTCTCGCCGCCGTCGGCGAGGCGGAGCGTCATCGTGAGGAGACGCGGCGCCGCCAGCGCGCCCAGGAAGCCGGCGACGGCCGCCTCGTCCTTGATCGGGTACCAGATCGCAAAGCAGCCGGTGGCGAAGCGGCGCAGGCCGTGGCGGACGGCGCGCGCCAGCCGCTCGAATTCGTCGGCCGCCTCGAAGGGCGGATCGATCAGGATCAGGCCGCGCCGCTCCGGCGGCGGCAGCACCGCCTTCAGCACCTGGTAGCCGTCGGCCTGCCGCACTTCCACGGCGCGATCGCCGGCGAACTCGCGCTTCAGCGCCAGCGCATCGCCGGGATGCAGCTCGCAGGCGACGAAACGGTCGCCCGGCCGGAGCGCCGCGCGGACGAGACGCGGCGAGCCGGGATAGCGCCGCGGTCCACCGGTCGCCGCCCCCATGCGTGTCGGTGGCCCGAACTTGCGGTCATAGGCAGCAACCGCCGCGAGATAGCGCGCCACGGCGGCCGGCATGCCGTCGCGCGGCGCCGCCGCAAGGCGGGCGATCCCGGCCTCGGCCTCGCCCGTGCGGCCCGCCAGTTCGCCGCCCAGATCGTAGCCCCCGGCGCCGGCGTGGGTGTCGAGAACGAACAGCTTCTTGTCCTTGGACAGGAGCAGCCGCAGCAACTCGCAGAGGGCGGCGTGCTTCAGGACGTCGGCGAAGTTGCCGGCGTGATAGCCATGGCGGTAGTTCATGGGCCGCGTATAGCATCACCGATGGATCAGGGGGCACGGTATGTGCTTCAACCATCGGGAAAGAACCGGAGATCGCATGGCCACCTACGAACTCAATTCCTCGCCCGAGACCTGCCACTGGGGCTATTTCGACAGCCAGCTCAAGCCACAGCTTCGCGTCAAGTCGGGCGACATCGCCACCATCCACTGCGTCTCGGGCGCCGCCGAGATCCTGCCTGAGCCGCCGATGAACGTGCTGCCCGAACATCGCGAGATCCTGAAAACGCTGAAGCCGCATCTCGGCCGCCACATCCTGACCGGGCCGGTGCACGTCGAGGGCGCCGAGCGCGGCGACGTGCTGGCGGTCGAAGTGCTCGACATAAAATTCCGGACCAACTGGGGCTGGAACGTGCAGCGCCCGTTGATGGGCACGCTGCCCGAGGACTTTCCCTTCTATCGCCTGACCCACCTGCCGATCGATTCCAACCGCGGCGTCTGCACCATGCCGTGGGGCCTGGAAATCCAGCTCCGGCCGTTCTTCGGCATCATGGGCGTAGCGCCTCCGGCCGAATGGGGCCAGTGCAGCTCGGTCGAGCCGCGCGCCTTCGGTGGCAACATCGACAACAAGCACTTCCAGGTCGGCACCACGGTCTATTTCCCCGTCTTCGCCGACGGCGGCCTGTTCTCGACCGGCGACGGCCACGGCGTGCAGGGCGACGGCGAGGTGAACCTCACGGCGCTCGAAACCAGCCTCTCCGGCACCTTCCGCTTCACCCTGCGCAAGGACATGAAGCTCACCAACCCGCGCGCCGAGACGGCGACGCACTGGATCACCCATGGCTTCGATCCCGACCTCGACGATGCCGCCAAAGAGGCGCTGCGCGACATGATCCGCCTGATCTGCGCCAAGACGGGCCTCGCCGCCGCCGACGCCTACATGCTGTGCAGCCTGCAGGCCGACCTGCACGTGACGCAGACGGTCGACGGCAACAAGGGCATCCACTGCATGATCGAGAAGAAGATCATCGGCGGTTGAGCCGCAAACGTGTGAGCGATGGAAGCAACTCCTATCGCTCATGTCGACGTCCTGGAGGAGGTTCGTCGACCGCGATCCATGCCCTTCGCTTGCAAAAATGCTTTACTCGCGCAGCGTCGGGCCGCCGGCGAGTAACGGATTAGGGGTGCGGATCATGGCGTCACTTCCACTGCTCGACGAGGCGGTAGCGCGGCACGACGATGCCGAGTGGGCGCGCCACGCCCTGGAGCTGATTCAGAACGACCAGCGGCGCTCGGCCGACACCCACCTGCTGCGACTCGACATCCCAGTGCTGGAAGGGATCGACATCTACCTGAAGGACGAGTCGACCCATCCGACCGGCAGTCTGAAGCACCGGCTGGCGCGCTCCCTCTTCCTTTACGGCATCTGCAACGGCCGCATCGGGCACGACACGCCGATCGTCGAGGCGTCTTCGGGCTCCACGGCGATCTCGGAGGCCTACTTCGCCCGCCTGCTCGGCCTGCCCTTCCATGCCGTGATGTCGGCCACCACCTCGGCCGAGAAGATCCAGGAGATCGAGCGCCAGCACGGCACCTGCCACCTGGTGACCGACGGCAAAGGAATCTATGCCGCGGCGGAAGAACTCGCGGGCCAGCTCGGCGGCGTCTACGTCGACCAGTTCACCTATGCCGAGCGCGCCACAGATTGGCGCGGCAACAACAACATCGCCGAGTCGATCTTCGAGCAGATCAGCCGCGAACGCTATCCGGTGCCGACCTGGATCGTGATGAGTGCCGGCACCGGCGGCACCTCGGCCACGCTCGGTCGCTATATTCGCTACAAGCGCTTTGCCACACGCCTTTGCGTCGCCGATCCGGAATATTCGGCCTTCTTCGAGGCCTTCGCCGAGGGCAATCCCGCGGCGGTCTGCGGACAGGCGTCGCGCATCGAAGGCATCGGCCGGCCGCGGGTCGAGCCGTCCTTCGTGCCGGCCGTGATCGACCGCATGATGAAGGTGCCCGACATCGCTTCGCTGGCCGCGATGCGCGTGCTGTCACGCCAGCTCGGCCGCAAGGTCGGCGGCTCGACCGGCACCAATTTCTTCGCGCTGTGCCTCCTCGCCTCACGCATGCGCGCCGACGGCCTGAAAGGCTCGCTGGTCTCGCTCATCTGCGACAGCGGCGAACGCTACGGCCACACCTACTACAACGACGACTGGATCGCGGCCCAGGGCTTCGACCTTGCGCCGCACGAGCGGGCGCTGGAGGCGTTCCTGCAGAACGGCGAAGCAATCGTCTAGGGATTACCTAGCACCCCTCCGCGCCGGGCGGTGGCGCGACGTGGAGTCGTGGCGAACGATGGCCGTCGTTAGGGTATCGTTTTCGTAGGGCGCTCCTCGTCAGGGCAGATGCGGCGATCCTCGTCCTCGGGGCCGACATCCCGCGGCTCGGTGCCATCTTTCTCTATGTCGGCGTCGCCCGGCACGCGCCCGGCCTCGTCCGTGCCGTGCTCGATGTCGACGGGATGGCGCTCGCGGCGCGGTCTCGGATCGATCGACATGCTGTTTCTCCTCGGCCCACGTTGAAGGTCGGCGGAGGCCCTCAGGGAAACAGTACCGTGAACCGCGTGCCGTCGTTGCTCTCGCCCCGATCGGTCCGCAGTTCTCCACCGATCTGCCCCACAAGGGCAGCAACGATCGTCATGCCAAGACCCTTGCAGGCCATTGGATCGAATCCCTCCGGCAGGACAGAACCGTCGTTGAACACCGAGAGGGCGTGACCCTTCACGGGATCCGGTTCCAGGACGACCGCGATCCTGCCCTTGCCGTGCTTGAGCGCATTCGTGATCAGTTCGTTGACGATCAGGCTGAGCGGAACGGCGGTGGCCGTCGGTAGCTCGACCTCATTGCCCGCGACAACGAGTTCCAGCTTCCAGCGCACCTCCGAGGCCAGCATCTTCGAATATTCGCCGCAAAGTTCGTCAAGGTATCGCTTGAAGCGAACGGTCTGCCTGCCGTCCAGGGAATGAAGACGCCGATGGACGCGGGCTATCGTGGCCACGCGGTTGGCAGCGATCGCGAGATGCGACGCGGCATCGGCATTGGGCTCGTCCCGGCTTTGCAGGGACAACACGCTGACGATCATCTGCAGTCCGTTCAGCAGCCTGTGATCGGACTCCTGGCTCGACAGGCGGTGCTGGCGAATCGATTCGTCCCTTTCGTGAATGACGGCTTCCTGCCGCGCGATATCCCTGCGCAACGAGCCCTCCAGGTTCTTGTGTTCCGCCAGTTCGCGTTCGTAGCTCTCCGCGGAGCGGCGCTCGATGCACGTTCCTGGCAACGAGAGAGTGCTGACGCGCACTTGTTCAGGGGCCATGAGGTCGTCCTTCCCCGCAGAGATATGGGATGCCGCGTT
>JAQSDW010000062.1 GCA_029946105.1 Reyranella sp.
AGGCGCCGGCCTGGTTGGCGTCTGTTGCGCGCTTCATCTGCAACGCGAAGCCTTCAAGGTCCGGCTCATCGACAAGAGCGAGCCGGGCCGCGGCGCCTCCTTCGGCAACGCGGGCAGCTTCGGCATCGCCTCGTGCGTGCCGTTTTCCATGCCGGGCATCCTGAAGAAGGTGCCCAAGATGCTGCTCGACTCTGAGTCGCCGCTAAAACTGCGCTGGAGTCACGTGCCCAAGGCGCTGCCCTGGTTCCTGAGCTCCATCGCCAACTCGCGCCGCTCCCGCGTCGAGGAGATCGCCGCGGCGCGCAACTCGCTCCTGGTGCATGTCCATGACGGCTATGCGCCGCTGATCGAGGACGCAGGCGCCGAGCAGTGGGTGAAGGACGACGGCCTCCTGATGACCTTCGAGAGCGAGGCCGCCTTCGAAGGTGCCGCCTACGGGCTGGAGCTGCGCCGCCGTCACGGCGTTCACATGGACATCCTCGACGGCAACGAGGTGCGCCAGATCGAGCCCGCGCTGGCGAAAAGCGTGGTCAAGGCGGTGTCGCTGCCCGACGTCCATCGCACCATCGATCCCTTCCGGCTGTGCAGTGCGCTGGCTCAGGATTTCGTGCGGCGCGGTGGCGAGATCGTGAACGCCGAGGTCAAGGGCTTCGAGATCGGTGCTGAAGGCCCCACCAAGATCGTCACCGATAAGGGATCGCTCGACGTCGAAACAGTGGTGATCGCGGCTGGCGTCTGGTCACGGCCGCTGGCGGCCCAGCTCGGCACTCATGTGCCGCTCGAGGCCGAGCGCGGCTATCATGTGATGTTCGCCAATCCGGGTTTCGGCTTGCGGCGCGCCATCACGTCGGTCGACCGCAGCATCTCGCTGGCCGACATGCACGACGGCATACGCGCCAGCGGCGTGGCGGAATTCGCCGCTCCCGACGCCGCCTCCGACATGCGCAACGCCGACATGGTGATGCGACAGGCCAAGCAGCTGCTGCCGGGTCTCAAGGGCGAGCCGGCCTCGAAGTGGATGGGCCCGCGTCCGTCGCATCCCGATTCCAAGCCGGTGATCGACCGCTCGCCGCGCCACAGGAACGTGTTCTTCGCCTTCGGCCACGATCACCTCGGCCTCACCATGGCCGGCATCACCGGCAAGCTGATCGCCGAACTCGCCACCGGCAAACCCACGACGGTCGATCTCGCGCCGTTCCGAGCCGATCGGTTCTGATGGCCTACAAGTGGGACTTCGGCCTGATCTTCTCCTACGCCAACTTCTGGGCGAAGGGGCTGGGCATCACGCTCGCCTACTCGGTCGGCACGGTCCTGGGCGGCCTGATCATCGGCGTGATCTGCGGCATGCTGCTGCTCTACAAGCGCAAGTGGCTGACTCTGCCGATCCACTTCTATGTCGAGCTGTTCCGCTGCACGCCGCTCCTGGTGCAGATCGTGTGGTTCTACTACGCGCTGCCGATCGTGCTCTCGGTCGAACTGCCGGCCTGGCTGGCAGCGGGCCTCGGCCTCACCCTCTATATGGGAGCGTTCGCGACCGAGATTTTCAGGGGTGGCATCATCTCGATCGACAAGGGGCAGTGGCAGGCCGCACGCGCGCTCGGCATGACCAACGGCGAGATGATGCGCAACATCATCCTGCCGCAGGCGATCAAGCGCATGGTGCCGCCTTTCGTCAACCAGTCGATCATCCAGCTCAAGAACACGTCCCTGCTCTACGTCGTGGCCGTGCCCGACCTGATGTACACCGGCTCGATCGTCGTCTCCGACACCTTCCGGCCGCTCGAGGTCTATACCAGCGTGGCTGCGATGTACTTTGCCATCCTCTATCCGCTCACGCTCTGGGCAAAGCGCATGGAGGCCAAAGTTGACCAGTAACGGCGCGGCCGACGTGATGGTGCGCGTCGAGGGCCTGCGCAAGAGCTACGGCACGGTCGAAGCCGTGCGCGGCGTGTCGCTCGACGTCCATCGCGGCCAGGTCGTGGTGGTGATCGGCCCCTCGGGCTGCGGCAAGTCCACGTTCCTGCGCTGCATCAACCTGCTCGAGACGCCGTCGGCCGGCACGCTGCGGGTCGGCGATCGCACGATCGATTTTGGCACTCCTCCCGCGGACAAGGGGCACGCGATGCCCCGGGGCCGCGATCTCGCACGCTTCCGCGCCCGCATCGGCATGGTGTTCCAGCAGTTCGATCTCTTTCCCCACATGACCGCGCTCGGCAATGTCATGTCGGGCCCGGTGATCGTGAAGAAGGTGCGCGAAGCGGAGGCCGAAACCATCGCCCGCAACCTGCTGGCCAAGGTCGGACTCGCCAACTTCACGGCGCGCTTTCCGCGCGAACTGTCGGGCGGCCAGCAGCAGCGCGTCGCCATCGCCCGCGCGATGGCGATGGAGCCCGAGCTGATGCTGTTCGACGAGGTGACGTCGGCGCTCGATCCCGAGCTGGTGGGCGAAGTTCTGGACGTCATGAAGGAACTCGCCCTCGAGGGCACGACGATGATCGTGGTCACGCACGAGATGGCGTTCGCGCGCGACGTCGCCGACCATGTCGTCGTGATGGACCAGGGGCAGGTGGTCGAGCAGGGCGTGGCGGCGGAAGTCCTGCTGCAGCCGAAGAACGCCCGCACGGTGTCCTTCCTGTCGCGCTTCCACAGCACGATCGGCGAGCGCAAGGCTTAAGGGAACGGCCTATGTCGCCGGCCCGCGCGCATCACTTCGATGCGCCCGGCATGAGACAGGGATGCGCAGGCAATCTCGAATCGCACACGCTCACCGTTTCGAGATAGGCCTTCGTCCGCGCCAGCTGGGCCTCGCCCGGCACCGACCTCACAGCCCTCTGCACCACATGGAAGCTGTCGTTGCCCTTGATCGCCTTGATCATCGTCGTCTCGGGCTTGCCCGACGAGGCAAGCAAGGGACACCGCAGCAGCATTGTCGCCGAGGCGTAGCCGGTGGCCTTGCCCGTGGCCGCCGGCGTCGCTTTGCTGCCCTGGCAGGCGCCGGCCCACTGCTTGGCCATTGTCGCCAGGAACTGCACCGGATCGAGGTCGGCGCGCTGCAGGAAGATCTGTGCGGTGATCATCTCGGTCCAGTTCTGGACCGTTTCGCCCGCCGGCACCCATTCCTGCATGTTCATGCCGTTGCGCGAGTCCTGGAAGCCGACTTTGAATCCCTGCGGCATGCCGACCAGCAGGTTCTCGTTCTCGAGCTGCGCGTACGACGGCGCGGCGGCGAACGAAAGAGCGGCTACCAGGCAGAGGACAGCCGCTCGCATCGCCCCTACTCCACCGTCGTGGCACTCATCCCCAACATCGCGCGACGGCGGAGCCACTGGCTGGGGCGATAACGATCGTCGCCCGTGATCGCCTGCATCTGGACCAGTATCTCGTGGCATTCCTTGATGCCCATCCAGTCGGCCAGTGCCAGCGGCCCGCGCGGATAGTTGAGGCCGAGCGTCATGGCGGTGTCGACGTCGGCGGCCGAGGCGATGCCGATCATCGCCATCTCGCAGCCGAGATTGGCGATCATCGCGCACATGCGCTGGGCGATGAAGCCGGGTGAGTCTTTTATCACCGTCACCTTGGCACCTGATTTGGCCAGCAGCGCCACCGCTGAATCGCGCACCGCGACATCGGCGCCGGGTGCGGTCATGACGGTGATGCGCTTGGCCGTGTCGCCGGTGAGGTCGACGGCGATGGTGCGCTTGGGATCGAGGCCGAGCTCGATTGCCGTCGTCGTGCAGTCCTTGCCGATCGGCGCCACCAGGATCGGGCTCTTGCCATCGTCGGCGCCCAGCATCTTGGCGCCGTCGGACGCGATCAGCCCCACCAGCTTCTTGTTGTGCGTGTCCATGATGACGACGCTCGACGCCGGCACCACGGAGGTCGGATGGTCGGCGCCGGGATCGACCTTGGCGCCCTTGGCGTCGTAGCTGTACCAGCCGCCGCCGGTCTTGCGTCCGAGGCGGCCCGCCGCATACAGGCTCTCGTGATAGGGGCTGGGCGTCATGCGCCGGTCGTGGAAGAAGCCCTCGTAGATGATCTTGCGCGCCGGGAAGTTCACGTCGATGCCGGTGAGGTCCATCAGTTCGAACGGCCCCATGCGGAAGCCGCAGCTGTCGCGCATGACGGCGTCGACCTGGCTCGGGCTCGCCCTGCCCTCCTGATAGATGCGCAGGCCCTCGGTGCCGATCGCCGTACCACCGAGATTGACCAGGAAGCCCGGCGTATCGCCCACCACCACGGGCACGCGCGTCTGGCGCTTGCCCAGCGCCACCATGGCATCGACCGTGGCCTGCGAGGTGTCGGCGGCGCGGATGACCTCGACCAGCTTCATCAGCGGCACGGGATTGAAATAGTGCATGCCGCAGACGCGGTCGCGATTCTTGAGCGCACGCGCGATCGAGGCGATGCGGATCGACGAGGTGTTCGACGCCAGGATCGCGTCGGGCGCCAGCACCGCTTCCAGCTCGCCGAACAGCTTCTGCTTGACCTCGAGATTCTCGAAAACCGCCTCGACCACGACATGGCACGGCCTGAGGTCGCCCATCGTTTCGGCGACACCGAGGTTGGCATCGACCTTGGCGAGATCGGCATCGGTCAGCCGTCCCTTGGCGACCAGCCCCTTCAGCGTCTCCAGGATCGCGGCCTTGGCCTTCGCCGCCCCGCCGGGTGCCGCGTCAAACATGAGGGCCTTCATGCCGCCCTGCGCCGTCACCTGTGCGATGCCGCGGCCCATAGCGCCGGTTCCCACGACGCCCACGGTGAGATCGGGGCGATTCACATCGAGAGTCATACGTCTGTCCTTCTTCGTCTTCGGAGCGCGGCAATCGACATCTGAAGAGATCCGACAGCGG
>JAQSDW010000063.1:0-50131 GCA_029946105.1 Reyranella sp.
CGATAGGCGACGTCCAGGCCGACATCGCCGCCGCTGTAGAACGACGACACGATCTCCAGCTTGCCGAACATCAACATCAGCCCGCGGACCGAAAAGCGCCAATAGTCGTCCGGCGCGGCATGGAAGGCCTGCGACCACGGCGTGGCGACATAGGCGAGTCCGCCGGGCCGCAGCAGGCGCTCGATGTTGCCGGCGGCGCGTGCCGGGTGACGCGTGTGTTCGAGCACATGGCTGCAGATCACCAGGTCGAAGGCGTCCTCGCTCAGCTTGGCCGTCAGTGTTCGTGGGCTTGCGCAGATGTCGCCCACGACGTCGACATTGGCGCCCTCGAGCAGGTCGAGGCCGACGAAGCGCGCGCGGCCGCCGAAGCGCTGGGCGATCAGGCTGCGCCAGTTGCGTTCGTTGCGATCCGAAACGAGGGCCCGCGAACCGACCTGCAGCACCCGCGGCGCGCGGCGTCCGATCCGCGCGGCCAGACGGTCGAGCAGCCGTTCGACCTCGCGCCCGACGCTGGTGCCGACGACGCGCAGTTCCCCCCGGGGTTCGGAAGGAGCGTCGCCGCCGGCCGGCTTCATGGCCAGGCTTTCAAGGGAGTGGTCATTCGCGCACCACGACGATGTGCATGCGACGCGGCCCGTGGGCGCCGAGTTCCATGGCCTGCTCGATATCGCCGGTCCGGGACGGCCCGGTGATGGTGTTGATGGTGCGCGGCATGCGGTCCTTGCCATAGCGCGCGCGCAGCCGCGTCCACACGTCTTCGTAGCCGCCGACGATATCGCTCTCGCGGATCACCACGATGTGGGTGTCGGGCAGCAGGTTCAGCGTCACCGGATGGTCCGGCCCCGACGCCATGACCAGTGTGCCGGTCTCGGCAATGCCGGCGAAGGCGCCGGTGATCGAGACCTGGTCGCTCCCCTCGCCGCGGCCCTGGCGCAGCGACAGCATCTTCTGGCTGTTCCAATCGTAGCCGGCGAGCAGGGGCGAGGGCGCAATCGCGGCCTCGGCCGGCAGGTTGTTGCGTGCCAGGAACGACACCACCTCGGCGGCCACGTCGGGCGCCGCCACGCGCGCCACCGTGGCATTGTTGGTCTCCGCCCATTGGCAGAATAGCGCCACCTTCTCGGGCTGGGCGAGCTGCGCGCGCGCCACGCTGGGTCCAAGCGGCGGCTGGGCGAGCCGCGCCTCGGCCGCCTGGCGCTGCTCGCCCGAGATCTCGCCACGGCGCAACGAGCGGCGGATGCCGTTCAGGATCTGCGCTCGGGCCGTTGTCGACGCGTCGCTCATGACCGCCTCTTCTTCCACTGGGCGTGGAACGTGCCGCCGGCCTGCGGCGCGGGAAGATCGCGGAAGCGTGTCCAGCCGCCAGCCAGGGGCAGCGCGTGATAGCGGCCCTCGGCCCGTCCGAACAGCGCCAGCACGCGATTGGCGACGCCAGTGAGACGGCGATAGAGCTGTGGCCGGCGCGCAACGAAGCTCCACAGCGCCAGCCCCTGGCGAACTGCCGTGGGCGTCAGGTGGCGCTCGAACTCGCGCTCACGCCAATGCCGCATCAGCTTGGGCAACGGGATGCGCACCGGACAGACGCTCTCGCAACGGCCGCAGAAGGTCGAGGCATTTGGCAGGTTGCCCGCTTCCTCGACACCGATCAGCTGCGGCGTCAGCACGGCGCCCAGCGGTCCGGGATAGACCCAGCCATAGGCGTGTCCGCCGATCGCGCCGTAGACCGGACAATGGTTCATGCAGGCGCCGCAGCGGATGCAGCGCAGGATCTCCTGCATTTCGGTGCCGAGCACCGCCGAGCGGCCGTTGTCGAGGATGACGACGTGATAGTGCTCCGGCCCGTCGAGATCGCCCGGCCGCTTCGGGCCGGTGTTGAGCGTGGTGTAGGCCGAGGATTCCTGGCCTGTCGCCGAGCGCGCCAGCACGCGCAGCAGGACGGCGGCGTCCTCGAGGGTGGGGATCACCTTCTCGATGCTGGCCAGCACGATGTGCATGCGGGGCAGCGTGTTGGAGAGATCGGCATTGCCCTCGTTGGTCACCAGCATCGACGAGCCGGTCTCGGCCACCAGGAAGTTGGCGCCGGTGAGACCGACGTCGGCATCGAGGAACTTCTGGCGCAATACGTGGCGGGCTTCGGCAACGAGATCGTTGCGTTCGGTCAGACGCTTGGTGAAGCCCAGCTTGGCGTGATGCTCGAGGAAGGTATCGGCCACCTGGTCCTTGGTGAGATGGACCGCCGGCGCGATGATGTGGCTGGGCGGCTCGTGGCGGAGCTGGATGATGTATTCGCCGAGGTCGGTCTCGATCGGCGCGATGCCCAGCTCCTCGAGATGCTCGTTGAGCGCGATCTCCTCGGCCACCATCGACTTCGACTTGGCGACGGTCCTGGCGCCCATGCTCTGGCACAGCTCGCCGATGATGCGGCGCGCGTCGGCCGCGGTCGGCGCCCAATGGACGTGGCCACCCAGTGCCAGCACCTTGCGCTCGAACTCTTCCAGGTAGAAATCGAGGTTGGCCAGCGCGTGGTTCTTGATGTCGCGCGCGCGGTCGCGCAGGGCCTCGAACTCGGGCAGGCGCTCGGCCGCCTGGCGGCGGCGCTCCGAGAAGCCGACCTTCAGCTTGGCGAGCGAGTCCTGCAGGTTGGGGTCGGCCAGCGCATGGTCGACGTTGTCGTTGAAGTCGCGGGCGGTGGATTCCATCAGCCGGGCCCGCCCCGTTCACTGCCGCGTTCCGGTTCGCCGATCGCCGGCAGATCGCCCATGCCGGCCAGCACTTCGGCGACATGGCGGACGCGGACGGCGCTGCCCTCGCGCTGCAGCTTGCCGGCCATGTTCATCAGGCAGCCGAGATCGCCGGCCAGCAGGGTGTCGGCCCCCGAGGCCGCGATATCGGCCGATTTCTCGCCAACCATGGCATTCGATATTTCAGGATATTTCACGCAGAAGGTGCCGCCGAAACCGCAGCACACCTCGGGGGTTTTCATCTCGCGGACCGACAGGCCCCGGACGGTCGCCAGCAGCCGGCGCGGCTGGTCCTTGACGCCGAGTTCGCGCAAGCCGGAGCAGGAATCGTGATAGGTGACGGCGCCGTCATAGTGAGCCGCGACCTTCTTTACGCCCAGCACGTCGACCAGGAATGCCATCAACTCGTAACTGCGCGCGGCCAGGTTCTCGGCCCGCGCCTTCATCGCCGGATCGTCGTCGAACAGGCCAGGATAGTGATGACTCAACATGCCACCACACGAGCCAGAGGGCGCCACGACGGCGTCGTAGCCTTCGAAGGCGTCGATGACCTGCGCCGCGATCGCCCGCGTCGTGGTGCGGTCGCCGCTGTTGTAGGCCGGTTGGCCGCAGCAGACCTGAAGCGGCGGCAGTTCGACCGTGCAGCCCGCCTCCTCGAGCAGCTTGACCGCGGCAAAGCCTATCGAAGGTCGGAACAGATCGACGAGGCAGGTGACGAAAAGCGCGATGCGGCGCGGACGGATAGTGAGGGACGGTAACTTGGACACGGTGCCCAAGATGGCAGCCGCCAAAATCGGGTGCAATCACCCCTTGTTTAGAATTATTCTAATCTGATATAGAAGTGGTCAGCCAAAGATGATGAGGTAGATGGTCAGTACATCCGGGAAATGTCGGACCAGTTCAAGCAAGCCAGCCACGATCGGAGAGAGACATGGATGAACAGAATGCCGGAACCGGCGGCAAGTGCCCCGTCGTGCACGGGGCCCGGGCCAAAGAGTCTTTCACCGGCAGGTCGAACCGCGACTGGTGGCCGAACCAGCTGAACCTAAAAGTTCTGCACCAGAACTCGGCCCTGTCCGACCCCATGGGCAAGGACTTCAACTACGCGGAAGAGTTCAAGAAGCTCGACCTCAAGGCCCTGAAGAAAGACCTCTTTGCGCTGATGACCGACTCGCAGGATTGGTGGCCGGCCGACTTCGGGCACTACGGTCCGTTCTTCATCCGCATGGCATGGCACAGCGCCGGTACCTACCGCATTGGCGACGGCCGCGGCGGCGCGGGCTCGGGCACGCAACGTTTCGCGCCGCTCAACAGCTGGCCGGACAACGTGAACCTCGACAAGGCGCGCCGGCTGCTGTGGCCGATCAAGCGCAAGTACGGCGACAAGATCTCCTGGGCCGACCTGATGATCCTCACCGGCAACTGCGCGCTGGAGTCGATGGGCTTTAAGACCTTCGGCTTCGGTGGCGGACGTGCGGACGTTTGGGAACCCGAAGAGGATATCTACTGGGGCAAGGAAGACACCTGGCTCGACGACAAGCGCTACTCGGGTGACCGGGACCTCGAAAATCCCCTCGGCGCCGTCCAGATGGGACTGATCTACGTCAATCCGGAAGGCCCCAACGGCAAGCCGGATCCGCTCGCTGCCGCCCGGGACATTCGCGAGACCTTCGCGCGCATGGCGATGAACGACGAGGAGACCGTGGCCCTCATTGCCGGCGGCCACACCTTCGGTAAAACCCACGGCGCCGGCGATGCATCGCTGGTGGGTCCGGCACCGGAAGCCGCCGGCATCGAGGAACAGGGGCTCGGCTGGACGAGCAAGTTCGGCACGGGCAAGGGCGGCGACGCGATCGGCAGCGGCCTCGAGGTCACCTGGACCACGACGCCGACGAAGTGGAGCAACAACTTCTTCTGGAACCTGTTCGGCTACGATTGGGAACTGACGAAGAGCCCGGCCGGCGCGCATCAGTGGAAGCCGAAGCATGGTGCCGGCGCCGATTCAGTGCCGGATGCGCACGACAAGTCGAAGCGTCACGCGCCCTCCATGCTGACCACCGACCTCGCCTTGCGGTTCGATCCCGCCTACGAAAAGATTTCCCGGCGCTTCCACGAGAATCCGGATCAGTTCACGGAAGCCTTCGCGCGTGCCTGGTACAAGCTCACGCATCGCGACATGGGCCCACGCGCGCGCTATCTCGGCCCCGAGGTCCCGGCGGAAGTGCTTCTGTGGCAGGATCCGGTGCCGGCGCTCGATCACGCCCTGGTCGATGCACAGGACATCGGTGCCCTCAAGGCCAGGATCCTTGCATCGGGGCTTTCCCTCTCCGACCTGGTCTCGACCGCCTGGGCCTCGGCGGTAACCTTCCGTGGCTCCGACAAGCGCGGAGGGGCGAACGGAGCGCGCCTCCGCCTCGCGCCGCAGAAGGATTGGGAGGTGAACCAGCCTGCCCAACTGGCAACCGTGCTCGAAACCCTCGAGGGCATAAGGAAGGCGTTCAACGCGGCGCAGACCGGCGGTAAGAAGGTCTCGCTCGCGGACCTGATCGTCCTCGGTGGCGCTGCCGCCGTTGAGCAGGCGGCGAAGAATGCCGGGCACGACGTGGCGGTTCCCTTCTCGCCGGGCCGCGCGGATGCCTCGCAGGAGCAGACCGACGCCGAGGCCTTCGCGGCGCTCGAGCCGATCGCGGACGGGTTCCGCAACTACCTCAAGGCCGGATACGCCGTTTCGGCAGAGGAGCGGCTGGTGGATCGGGCCCAACTGCTGACGCTGACCGCTCCTGAAATGACGGTTCTCGTTGGCGGCCTGCGCGTGCTGAACACGAACGTCGGCCAGTCGCAGCACGGTGTCTTCACGAAGCGGCCGGGCACGCTCACCAACGACTTCTTCGTGAACCTGCTCGACATGTCCACGACATGGAAGGCGGCCTCGGAAGCCGAAGACGTGTTCGAAGGACGCGACCGTACGACGGGCGAGTTGAAGTGGACCGGTACCCGTGTCGACCTCGTCTTCGGTTCGAACTCCCAGCTACGGGCGTTGGCGGAGGCCTATGCAAGCGACGACGCGCAAAAGAGGTTCGTGCGTGACTTCGTGGCGGCCTGGACCAAGGTGATGAACCTCGATCGCTTCGACCTCACCTGACTGAGGAGGAGAGGCGCTCGGCCCGGGCGACCACGCCCGGGCCGTTTCGTTGTCGGTAACGCCGCGCTCTAGCTCTTGTTGGGAACCAAGACGATCGCCCGGCCGCCGCTGTTCATGCGGCCGGCCCATTCCGCAGCCTGCGGGCCGTTGCCGTAGTACACGTCGCCGCGTGCCGGACCCACGATGGCGGCACCGGAATCCTGGGCGATCATCAGGCGCCGATAAGGCTCCGTGGCACCGGGCTTGCGATAGACAGGGCGAACGGTGTCGATCCAGACCGGTGTGCCGAAGGGGGTCAGCGTGGTGTCGACGGCCAGGCTGCGCTGCGCGGTGAGGGTCACGCCCTCGGCGCCGGCGGCGTTCCGGCTCTTGGTGTCCTTGAAGAAGATGTAGCGCTCGTTCTTGCGCATCACGTCGCGCGCCTGCTGGGGGTTGCGCTTCAGCCAGTCGCGGATCGCCGGCCAGTCGGCGTCGTCCTTCTTCATCACGCCCATCTCGATCAGCACGTTGCCGATGGCGGTGTAGGGCCGATTGTTGGAGCCGTCGAAGCCGAGAGTCATGACGCCGCCTTCGGCGAGTTGAATCTTGCCGCTGCCCTGGACCTGGACCTCGAACAGCCCGACGGGATCCTGCACCCAGGCGATTTCGAGTCCCTTGCCCTTCAAAACGCCCTGCTCGATCTCGGCGCGCGTGTAGTAGGGCTTGTCGGTGAGATCGGGCGGCCGGCGATAGACCGGCACGGTGAACAGACGGGACGGCGCCTTGCTGCCGCGCATCTCGGGCTCGAAGTAGCCCGTATACTTGGCTGGCTCCTTGACCACGAGCGGCCGGAAATTCTCCTCGAAGAATACGCGGGCCGCCTTGTTGTCGCCCACCTTGACCGCGGCGCCGGCGTCGCAGATGCGCTTCCATTCGGCGGGAGTGACGGTCTTTTCGCCACCGTCGGTGACGATCTTGACCTCGGGTCCGGTGGTCAGCTTGGGGCAGGAGCGGCGAAAGGTGGCAAGTGCCTCGCCATGCTTTTCATCGGCCCAGCCGGCGATCTCGTTGAAGGAGATCGGCGCCATCGCCACCCGCTTTTCGGGCGCGCTTGCTCCGATACCCGCACATGCAGACAGGAGACCAGCGACGGCAAGCAACACCGCGCCGCCGGACAGGACGCTCCAGCGCATATTCGGAAAGCCTCCCTTAGCCTTCGCTTTCAGTCTTTGTCAGCAGCCAGTTTGGATCGCTGGACTTGGTGTCGCGGCTGAACGTCCAGAGATCGACAACCTTCTGCACCTCGTTTGGATTGCCGTCGGCGATCTGGCCATCGGCATTGCGCACCACGTTGATCTGTTCGCTGACGAAGCGCACCGCGATCGAGGCGACACTGCCCTGCAGTTCGGCCGCCGCAATGTCGGAGGCCTCGAAGCCGATCAGCGTGGTCTCGGCCTTCTCCTGGCGCTCGGCACGGCCGCGAATGGCGCCCTCGAAGCTCGAAAAAGTCGCATTGTCCAGCAACGGACGCAGCGTTCCCACATCGCCCCGGGCGAAAGCCTCGACGATGGCAGTGAACGCCGCGCGCGCGCCGGTGCAGAAGCCCATCGGATCGAAAGAGGGGTCGGCCGCGCGTACCGCCGCGACGCCGGCGGTGGCGGTTGGCAGGACCGTGGCCCTGATGCCGCCCGGGCCGGTCACGGACGATGGCGGGCGCGGCGCCGGGGTATTGGCGGTCGGCAGCGGGACGACGTTGTCGGGCTGGCTCGCACTGCCAGGCGCATCGCCGACGCGCGGCGCCGCTGCCGACGGCGGGGCCGGCGGCGTGAACGGATCGCGCGCGGGCGGTCGCTCGCTGCCTGTGCGTTTGCCGAGGACGGAACGCAGTCGCAGGATCAGGAATACTGCGACCAGCCCGATGAGAATGATGTCGTAGTTGTTACCCACGATGGCGCTCCGCCAACCCGTTACCAACCCGCTTCAAATTACATAAGCCCCGAATGCGGAAAGGGCAAGGCAAGCGGGAAGTGGCGATTTACGTCGCCAGAACCACAATATCGACCAAATCCGTAACACCTCCCACCCGTCGGCCGATCCGCCTCTCGCGCATCGCGGGCGGGACATAGCCCTGCTGCTCGGCGAGGGCGTAGGTGGCGCTGTCCGTCATGGCCCGGGTCTTTTCGTCCTTGTTGTGCTTTTCGAGCTTGGCTGCGAAGTTGACCGCATCGCCGATCACCGTGAACTCCAGCCGTTCGCCGTCGCCGACGGCGCCGAAGACGACGCGGCCCGACGAGCCCGCCATGCCGATGGTGCGCGGCGGCCGGCCGGCGGCCCGGCGTTCGTGGATCCAGCGGTCGGCGGCGGCGATCACGGCGTCGGCGGCGCGCAGCGCATCGGCGGCGGCCGTCGCCGAGGCAGCCACTGCGCCGAACGAGGCAAGGATGCCGTCGCCCAGGAACTTGTCGATGCTGCCGCCGTTGCCGGCGACCAGCGGGCAGACCCGGCCCTGATAGTCCTGCAGGACCTTCATCACCTCGTCCGGCTCGAGTTCGGTCGACAACCGCGTGAAGCCGCGCAGGTCGACGGTCAGGATGGCGACCTCGCGCAACTCGCCCTCGCCGGCCTTGATCGACATCGCGGCGGTCCGGATGCGGGCGGCGACGCCAGGATCGAAAAAGCGCGATAGATCGCGCGCCGCGGCACCCTCGCTGACTGATCGGACTAGCAGGTGGCGGGCCCGCGCGATGGCGAGTGCCAGCACCATGGTAGTGAGCAAGATGGCGATGATCTTGTCGATCTCGGCGCCCACCAGGAGGGCGTTGGATGTCATGTATTCGATGAAATTGTGCGTCCGGTTGGGCGGCCCGCCGCGCCCGGTGGCGACGTAGAGTGTGAGCAGCGCCCAGCCGATCGAGGCGCAGAGGCCGGTGAAGACCACGAACCGGGCCTCGAAGCGCAGGGTCCTGAGCGCAATGAACAGGAATACGTAGAACAGCGTCGGCACCTTCAGATAGAAGGCCGCTGGCTGCGCGTACTTGAAATGAAAGCTCCAGATCAGCCCCATCAGCAGCGTCATGTCGGCGATCACCGACAGGTAGAGCATCCAGGGGCTAAGCAGCCTGGCATGCGCCAGCGCGATGCGGACGACGCAGAACGCGGCGTAGATCAGCAGCACCTGCAGCTCGAGGGAGTATTCGTCCTGCACCACGCCCTCGGCCATGGCGGTGCTCTGGTAGACGCCGGTGACGAGACCGACGATGACGAGCTGGATCCAGCCGATCAGGATCTCGCTGCGTTCCTGCTGCCGCCGGATGGCGTCGCGCACACGTTCCGGGATGTTCTCCGGCCCGCCGCCGTCGAACAGCCAATCGCCCAGGCGGGCCAGCATCAGACCTTCTCCAGCCACAGGCTCGTGGCCATCGCCTCGGCCGGCTGCGGCAGGCGGGCCACCACCGAGGCCGCGAGGCGTTCGCCCATCCGCCGCGTCGCCCACACGCTGGAAAACAGCGGTCGATAGGCACCTGATGTGAGCAATGGCAGCACACCCTGCTGTTCGTTGTAATTCCGCCAGCCCCAGATCGGCGGGTAGTCGAACGGCAGGAAGATGTCGTGGATGTGCACCAGGGCGCCCGCCGGCAGGCGGGGCAGCACGCGATTGAGCAGGATGTCGACGTCGCTGCCGGGCATCAGGATGTGGCTCGAATCGATGAACAGCACGCCGCCTGCCTGAAGCCCGTCGAAGGCATCGGACGGGGCGGCCTGCAAGGTCGAGGGCACGACGCGCACCCCCGGCAGGCCGACGATGTCGGCGCGGGGCATCGGATCGATGGCGAGGATCTCGCCGACGCCGCATTCCGCCCGGGCGAGGATGCGGGTCGAATGGCCCGACCCGACCTCGACGATGCGCTGCGGCTTGCGTTCGCGGACCAGGGCGTAGGCGACGGCGGCGTCGAGCGCGGGAAACCAGGATTGCCCGGTCAGACTCTTCAACCCTTCGATTCCCGCCGCATGGCGATCGACCGTGTCGAGCATCGAGGCGAATGCGCCAGCGTGCCGCTCGAAGAGCTGCTCGATCGCCGGATAGGGCGGCTGGGCGCCGGGCGGCGGCAACAGGGGGGCGTAGCGATGCGGAATGAACCAGCCGCGCGGGGCGAGACCCAGTACGGTCGGCAATCCCAGCACCAGCCGCCGCCAGCGTCCGCGCAGGCTGAGCGAGCCGGTCACGGGGTGAGCGTCAGGCCTTCGTGGGCGACGATCGCGCGCGGCAGGCCGCCCGGCGCGTTGCCGGGGCGGGTGGCGGCCGCCTCGCGGGCCACACCGTCCATGAAGGCATCGTCATGACTGGGATCGTGATGGAAGATGGCGAGCGTGCCCACGCCGGCCGCGTCGGCCAGCCGCGCGCCTTCCTGCCAGGTCGAATGGCCCCAGCCGCGATAGCGCGGATACTCGGCATCGGTGTAGCTCGAGTCGTAGATCATCACGTCGGCGCCTCTGCAGAGCTCGACGATGTTTTCGTCGCGCCTGCCCTCGTAGTGCTCGGTGTCGGTGATGTAGCAGATCGACTTGCCGCCGTGCTCGATGCGGTAGCCGGTGGCCCCATTGGGATGATTGAGCGGTGCCGTGCGCATGCTCACCGCCTCGCCGCAGGACAGCGTCTGGCCGCTCTTGAACTCCTTGAAGGCGACGGTCGCCTGGAAGACCTCGAGCGACACCGGATAGAGCGGCGCCTGCATCAGGTGGCCGACGACCTTCTTCAGCGTATAGGGCGCCTCGAGATGACCGGCCCACATTCGCACCGAATTGCGCTGCTCGAACAGTGGCGCAAAGAAAGTGAGCCCCGAGATGTGATCGAGATGCGTATGGGTGAAGTAGATGTCGATATCGAGCGGCGCCTGGCGGGCGAGTTCAAGACCCAGCGTGCGGATGCCGGTGCCGGCATCGAAAATCAGCCGCCGGCCGGCTGCGGTGACTTCCAGGCACGAGGTATTGCCGCCATAGCGCGTATATTCCGCACCAGAGCAGGAAATGGAGCCGCGCACGCCCCAGAACCGGACTTTCAGACTATCGGCCAAGGACCCGCTACCCCTTTCCTCTTCGGCCGCAGAGTCCACGGGAGGGTGGCCCACGTCAACCAAGGCCCGCCCGGCCCCGGGCCTGGCCCCGTTCTTGCCGGGCAATCCCCGGTTCTCGTCAGGCGATCCAATGACTGGTGTTTCACGTATTGTTGCAGGGAGCAGGTGAAATCGCAGGCTCGCCCGCGTTGCCTGTGGCCTTGTTCGGGGTAATACTTACGTCATGGAAATCGAAAACCACGCTTCCTCCCCGGCGATCGTCGAACCGCCGACGCGCGTCGCGAAGTTCGCCATCGGGCAGGTGGTAAAGCACCGTATCCATCCCTTCCGGGGCGTCATTTTCGACGTCGATCCGGTGTTCGCCAACACCGAGGAGTGGCTGTCGTCGATTCCCCCGGAGGTCCGCCCGCGCCGCGACCAGCCATTCTACCATCTGCTGGCCGAGAACTCGCAGACGACCTACGTCGCCTATGTCTCGGAACAGAACCTTCTGCCCGACGACTCCGGCAAGCCGGTGTCGCATCCGCAGGTCCCGCACTTTTTCAAGGAACTGAAGCGCGACCACTATGTCTCGCGCGACCGCGCCCTGCACTGATCCGGCGTCTGCCCTGATCTAGTGAATATCCTCCGAGGCCGCGAAGGCCTTGCGCAGGACCTCGATCCCGAATCCCTTCTTCTTTGCCGCGTCCAGGATCACCTTTTCCTTGCGCTCCAGCAGCTTGATCGCGGCCGGCAACTTGGCGGCAAGCTCTTGCGGGATGACGACGGCGCCGTGGCGGTCGGCATGGATCAGGTCGCCATGGACCACGGTCATGCCGAAGATGTCGACGGGCATGCCCCAGCCTTCGACATGCACGAAGGCATGGCTCGGGCCGACCTTGCCGGCGAGAATGGGAAAGCCCTTGGCCAGCATGCCGAGATCGCGCACCGATCCGTTGGTGACGCAGCCCAGCACGCCCAGGCCACGATGCACGGTGCTGTTGACCTCGCCCCACATGGCGCCGGTGCCGGGGTTGGAATCGAGATCCTGGATGATGGCGATGGTCGGGCCCTGGCCGCTCACGACGTACTCGTACCAGCCAACGCGCATGGCCTTCTTTTCGGCCGCGGTTCCGACGGCAGGCTGAGCGGCGCGGATGACGCCGGTGCGGGCATAGCCCACCATCGGCGGCGCATCGGGCTCGGTCGGATGGAGGTGCTGGGTCGTGAAGCCCGTCGCGGTGCGGACGCCACGCGCTTCCTCGAGCGCATTGCAGATCGTCGGCGTGTCGACGGCACGCAGCGCGTCGAACAGCTTCTTCTGGGTCTTGGCGTCCATCGTCGTTTTCCCCCTTGAGTCAGTTCAATTGAAACGGAAAGTATTTCTCGTTGATCTTCCTGTAGGTGCCGTCGCTCACCATCTCGCCCATCGCCTTGTTGAAGGCGTCGCGCAGCTTCGCGTCCTCGCGGCGCATGCCGGCGGCGACGCCGATGCCCAGTGTCTGATTGTCCTTGATGTCCTGGCCCACCAGCTCGCAGCATTTGCCTTCGGCCTTCTGGCTCCACAGCCAGAGCTGCACCTTGTCGCCGAACACCGCGTCGATCTCGTCGGTGGCCAGCGCGTTCAACGCCTCGGCCAGGGTGTTGTAGCGTTTCAACTGGGCGGAGCGCCGGAAACTCTTGTCGGCCCAGTCGGCGTGCGTCGAATCCTTCTGGATGCCGATCCGCTTGTTGCGCAACAGCGACGGCGGACCGTCGAACGGCGCGCCTTTCTGCGCGATGAAGGCGCCGGGCGAGAGGTAGTAACGGCGCGACAGGCCCATTCGCTTCCGCCGCTCGCTGGTCACTTCCATCGACGACAGGATCATGTCGAACTTCTTGTCGAGCAGGCCGGGAATGAGATCGTCCCATTTGAAGGCGGCGAACTCGCACTCGGCCTTCATGCGCTGGCAGGCTTCCTGGGCCAGCTCCATCTCGAAACCGGCGGGGATGCCCTTGCGGTCGAGGTAGTTGAAGGGCGGGAAGGCGGCCTCGGTGGCAACGGTGATCTTGAAGGCGGGTGGCGTGAAGGGCGACTTGGGGCCGGGCTTGGCCGCCGCCGCAGGCTTGGTCGGTGCCGCCGGGGGCTTCGCCGCCGGCTTCTGTGGTTGCGGCTGCTGTGCCGACGACGTGCCGGCGGCGGCAATCAGCACGACGAGAAGCGCCAGCAGTCGCCTCATGCAATCAGCCGCTCCAGGAGCGCGTTGAGCCGTTGGCGGCCGGCCTCGGTGGCGCCGAGGCGATCGGGCCGGACTTCGAGAAAGCCCGCCTCGATCAGCGGGGCCAGCTTCGCCTCACCCAGCGCCGCCACGGGGTCGGTGCCGGTGACGGATGCGAACAGCGCCCGGTCGATGCCGTCGGCCAGTCGCAGTCCCATCATCAAAGCCTCCTCCACCAGATCCTGCCCGGCAACAACGGTGCTTTCCGCCGTGCCATGGCCCGCCCGTTCGACTGCCTCGAGCCAGGCTTCCGGCCCGCTCGCCCGCCGCGTCGCCCGCTTGGCCCAACCCTGGGTCGTGCCCTCGGCGAAGCGGCCGTGCGCGCCCGGCCCGATTCCGACGTAATCCTGATACCGCCAATAGATCAAATTATGGCGGCAGGCAGCCCCCGGCCGCGCATGATTGGAAATTTCGTAGGCGGGGAGGCCTGCCGCCGAGAGGCGGGCTTGGGTCGCCTCGAACATCGTCGCTGCGACCTCCTCGTCCGGCAGCACGAAGGCGCCGCGGGCATGGTCGGTGAAGAAGCGCGTGCCGCGTTCGATCGTCAGCTGATAAAGCGACAGATGCTCGCCGGCGAGGGCGAGCGCACGCTCCAGCTCTTCGGCCCAGGCCTCCGGAGTCTGGCCCGGCCGGGCATAGATCAGGTCGAACGAGAAGCGGCCGAAATGGCCGCGCGCGGTCTCGAGGGCGGCCAGCGCTTCCTCCGTCGAATGCTCGCGGCCGAGGAATTTCAACGACGCGGCATCGAGTGCCTGGACGCCCAACGACACGCGATTGACGCCCGCTTCGGCCAGGGCCGCGAACCGGCCGGCCTCGACCGAGGTCGGATTGGCCTCCAGCGAGATCTCGACGTCGGGCGCGCAATCCCACAGTGCCCTGGTGCGCTGGATCAACGCGGCCACTGTTTCGGGCGGCATCAGCGACGGCGTGCCGCCGCCAAAGAACATCGTTTCCACCCGGCGGCCCGGCGCCTCGCGCGCGGCATGCTCCAGTTCCGCCAAGAGCGCATCGCGCCAGCGCACGTGTTCGACACCGTCCCTGACGTGGCTGTTGAAGTCGCAGTAGGGACACTTCGACTTGCAGAAGGGCCAATGGACGTAGACGCCCAGCGGCTGCGCGCTCATCCGAAAGAGGCCTCGACCATCATCCGGAACGCGCGCCCCCGATGGCTGATCGCGTTTTTCTCGGCATCGGACATTTCCGCCGTCGTCCGTGTGTCGCCTTTCGGCTGGAAACATGGGTCGTAGCCATGGCCGCCGCTGCCGCGCGGCGGCCAGACGATGCTGCCGTCGAGCGTGCCGTGGAATAGCTCGAGATGCTCGTCGGGCCAGGCGAGTGCCAGCACGCAATGGAAGGTGGCGGCGCGGGCGGTGTCTTCCTGTGGCACGCCGCGCGCGCGGAGTTCGTCCTGGATGCGGCGCATGCCGACCATGGCGTCGCGCGTCGGGCCTTCCCAGTCGGCGGTATAGAGCCCTGGCTGGCCATCGAGGGCATGCACGCTGAGGCCCGAATCGTCGGCCAGCACCGGCAGGCCGCTGGCGCGCGTTGCCGCCAAAGCCTTGATCGTGGCGTTCTCCTCGAAGGTCGTGCCGGTCTCGTCAGGTGCCGGCAGGCCGAGGTCGCCCGCCGAGACGATCTCGACGCCGAACGCGCCGAGCATGGTGCGGATTTCGCCCGCCTTGCCACGGTTGTGGGTGGCCACGACCAGCTTGGGCAAGGTGAAGCGACGCGCCATCAATTCTTCCCGCTCGTCATTTTCCAATCGCCAGCTTCTGCAGGCGCGCCAGTTCACCGACGCCTTTCTTGGCGAGATTGAGCAGTTCCATGAACTGCGCCTCGCTGAACGGCTTGTCTTCCGCCGTGCCCTGGACCTCGACGATGCCGCCGTCGCCGGTCAACACGAAGTTGGCGTCGGCCTGGGCCTTGGAGTCCTCGGGATAGTCGAGGTCGAGCACCGCCGTTCCCTCGAACAGGCCGCACGACACCGCGGCCACCTGGCCTGTCATCGGGTTGGCCGTGAGCTTGCCGTCCTTGATCAGGCGCTCGAAGGCGAAATGCAGCGCCACCCAGGCACCGGTGATGCTGGCGGTGCGGGTGCCGCCGTCGGCCTGCAGCACGTCGCAGTCGATATTTATTTGCCGCTCGCCCATGGCCGGCAGATCGACCACGGCGCGCAGCGCGCGGCCGATCAGGCGCTGGATCTCCTGGGTGCGGCCCGATTGCTTGCCGCGGGCGGCCTCACGGTCCGTGCGGGTATGGGTCGAGCGCGGCAGCATGCCGTACTCGGCGGTGACCCAGCCGCGCCCCGAATTACGCAGGAACGGCGGCACTTTCTCGTCGACCGAGGCGGTGCAAAGGACGTGGGTTTCGCCGAACTTCACCAGGCACGAGCCTTCGGCATAGCGCGAGAAGCCCGGCTCGAGCGAAATCGGTCGTAATTGGTCGGGGCTGCGGCCGGAAGGGCGCATTGGCTTCTCCTGAACGGGTATCGCCCGAATGGCGGGCGGCCGGTGTAGCGCCGGGACGAGGCCGAATCCAGCCACCTTCATTGACCGCCCCTCCCGCACTACCTACATTTTTCACCATGGCAATCCACCGCATCGGTTCTGCCGGAGGGGTGCTTACCGACAGCTCTTCCGGCCCACGGCAAACGGCTTCGGTTGCCGAGTTGAACGACCGAGCGCGCGAGGTGCTGCGCCTGGTGGTCGAAAGCTACGTCGAGACCGGCGAGCCGGTGGGCTCTCGCGCCCTCACGCGCAAGCTCACCGAGACGCTGTCGCCAGCCACCATCCGCAACATCATGGCCGACCTGCAGGATGTCGGGCTGCTCTATGCGCCCCATACCTCCGCCGGCCGCCTGCCGACCGACGCGGGGCTGAAACTGTTCGTCAACGGCCTGCTCGAAGTCGGCAACATTTCCGAAGAAGAGCGCACCAGCATCGAGGCGCGCTGCGCCACCGTCGGCCGCAGCGTCACCGAGGCGCTGGAGCAGGCGACCACGCTGCTGTCGGGCCTGTCGCGCTGTGCCGGTCTCGTGATGGCGCCCAAGACCGAGCAGCCGCTGAAGCACGTCGAGTTCGTCAATCTCGGCCCCGGTCGTGCCTTGGTCGTCACGGTCACGCAATCGGGCCATGTCGAGAACCGTGTGATCGACACGCCGCTCGGCCTGCCGCCGTCGGCGTTGGTCGAGGCCACCAACTATCTCAACGCGCGCCTGATGGGCCGCACCTTCGAGGATGCGCGCCGTCTCATCCTGGAAGACCTGAAGTTGCAGCGCGCCGAGTTGAACGACCTCACCGCACGGGTGATCGAATCAGGGCTGGCGTCGTGGGCTGGCGAGCCGGGCAGCGCGCTGATCGTGCGCGGTCAGGCGCGGCTGTTGGAAGACATCACGGCGATCGAAGATCTCGAGCGCGTGCGTATCCTGTTCGATGCGCTTGAACGCGGCGAGGGCTTCGTACGCCTGCTCGAACTCGCCAATGGCGCGTCGGGCGTGCAGATCTTCATCGGCACCGACAATCCGCTGTTCGCCAACACCGGCTGCTCGATGGTGGTGGCGCCGTTCCGCGATTCGCAGGAACGCATCCTGGGAGCCATCGGCGTCATCGGCCCGACGCGACTGAACTACGCCCGGATCATCCCGCTGGTCGACTACACCGCCCGCGCCATCGGCCGGGTTGTAGGTTAAGACGACTCACCAGTCCTTTTCGTCGAAATCCTCGAACACCTTCACATCGGCACCGTCGCTGGCCGCCGCTGTCTGCTCGGAGGCCGGCAACGTGAGCACGCGCAGGCGGGTTTGCGGTCCGATCAGCGGCACCAGCTCCAGCAGATCAGCTTGCGAGAAGGCGACGCAGCCCTTCGTGGGCGCGTAATCCTCGCGCGCGATATGGAGGAAGATGGCGCTGCCCCACTCGCCCTCGGGCGGGTCGTCGTTGTAGCCGACCACGACCACGAGGTCGTAGAGGCCGTCCTCGCGCCACATCTTCTCGGCGCTCCAGTCGTTCGGCACGTGGACCAGCCGATTGTAGGTGGCCGAGCGTGGATCGTCGCACCAGCCGTCGTGCTCCGAGATCGGCCGGGTCGGCAGGCGGACTTTGGGCAGCACCAGGCGGTCGTTGCGGAAATAGATGCGGCGCAGCGGATATTCCCCGGCCGGCGTGGCGGCATCGCCCTCCACCTTGTCCTCGCGGATACCTCCTTCACCCACCGTGCAGCGCCAGCGCCGGGCGCCCAGCGTCGCCCATCCCTGCGAGGTTTCGGGTGAATCGGCCAGGACGATCAGAACATCTTCGTCGGTATCGAGGGGGGACATTGCCTGTAACTCCTATGCCCCTCATAAAGGCACGCTCTTGAGGGAGAAAGCGATGGCTTATGTCGTAACGCCGCCGGCCACTGTCGGCGTGCCGGTCAATGGAACCGGCGATCTGTTCCCGGTCCGCCGCATCTTCTGCGTCGGCCGCAATTATGCCGCCCACGCCCGTGAAATGGGCCACGATCCCGACCGCGAGCCGCCGTTCTTCTTCACCAAGCCGGCCGACGCGATCGTGATCTGTGCCGACCCGAAGAATCCGACCAAGGTCGCCTACCCGTCGGCGACCAAGAACCTGCACCATGAGATGGAGCTGGTTGTCGCCATGAAGTCGGGCGGCACCAACATCGCCGTCGACAAGGCCCTCGACCATGTCTTCGGCTACGGCGTCGGTCTCGACATGACCCGCCGAGACCTGCAGAACCAAGCCAAGGACATGGGTCGGCCTTGGGACATGGGCAAGGGCTTCGACCAGTCCGCGCCGATCGGCGAGATCTTCCCGGTGGCCAAGATCGGCCATCCGTCGAAGGGCACCATCCAGCTCGATGTGAACGGCAAGACCCGCCAGAAGTCGGACCTCAACGCGCTGATCTGGAGCGTGCCCGAGACGATCTCGTATCTCTCCGGCCTGGTGGCGCTGGCCGCCGGCGACCTGATCTACACCGGCACGCCCGACGGCGTGGCCGCGGTGGTCAAGGGCGACACGCTGTCCGGCTTCGTCGACGGCTGCGGCACGGTGACGTGTACCTTGGTGTGAGCACGCTAACACCAAGGTAGGCGGGCGGCAGTGCCTGCAGGAGCGCAGCGACGAAGGCGCGGGAGCCCGCGCGCTTCGGACAAGACAAGAACGCGCTACAACTGCTGCGCCCTGAACGTATCGCACTTCTTGTAGTCGCCGCTATCGAGGCCGATGCGGAACCAGCGCGTGCGCTGGGCGCTGCTGCCGTGCGTGAAACTGTCGGGCACCACGCGACCCTGGGTCTGGCGCTGCAGCTTGTCGTCACCGATCGCCGTTGCCGCGGCCATCGCCTGGTCGATGTCGCGATCGTCGATCATCTTGCCGCCGCGCTGGCGGTCGGCGCGGTTGGCCCAGACGCCGGCGAAGCAGTCGGCCTGCAGTTCGGTTCGTACCGATAACGCGTTGCCATCGCGTTTGCTCATGCTCTCGCGCATCTGCTGGACCTTTCCGGAGATGCCGAGCAGGTTCTGCACGTGGTGCCCGATCTCGTGGGCGATGACATAGGCCTGCGGGAACTGACCCGGCGAATGGAAGCGCGCCGCCAGCTCGTCGAAGAAGCCGAGGTCGAGATAGACCCGTTGATCGGCCGGGCAATAGAACGGCCCCATGGCCGCCTGACCGACGCCGCAGTCGGTCCGCGTGGCGTCGCGGAACAGTACCAGCCTGGGCTCGCGATAGACTTGGCCCATGTCGCGAAATATGTCGGACCACACTGTCTCGGTGCTCTTCAGCACGCGCGACACGAACTGCGCCTCGGCATCTGCCGCCGGTCGCGGGGCCGTCCGGCTGGCGGACGAGGATGCGGGCGCCTGGACCGAAGGGGCGTCGCTGCCGCCCAGACCGCCCAGCAATGCGCCCGGGTCGGCGCCCAGCACCAGGGCGATGACGACGAAGGCGATCAGCCCGAAGCCGCCCTTGAACATGGTGCCACCGCCGCCACCCATCGGGATACCAGGGCCGCCAAACCCGCCACCCCCGAACCCGCCGCCGCCGAATCCACCGCCACCGTCATCGCGCCGGTCCTCGATATTGCTGCTCTCGTCACCGTCGATCTGCATGGCAAGCCTCCGCCGGGGAGCATGGGCGAAGCGGCGTGCGTTCGTCCATCCTTGCCGTATATTGCGTGGTAATGAGTCTCTCCATCGCCACTTGGAACATCAACTCGGTCCGGCTGCGGATCGGTAACGTCCAGCGGTACCTGCGGTTGCGCAAGCCGGACGTCCTGTGTCTGCAGGAAACCAAATCTCCAGACGAATTCTTTCCCCACGCGGCCTTCGAGGCGCTGGGCTACAGCCATCGCCTCGTCCAGGGCATGAAAGCCTACAACGGTGTGGCGATCGTCTCGAAAGTACCGTTCACCGCCACCACCATCCATCATCGCTGCGGCAAGGAGGATTGCCGCCATGTCGAGGCAGCGCTCGACGTCGGCGGCGACCCGATCCTGCTCGATAATCTCTACATTCCGGCCGGTGGCGACATTCCCGATCCGGACCAGAACGTGAAGTTCGCCCACAAGCTCGATTTCTACCGCGAGATGGCCCAGTGGTACGCCGACCACAAGCCACGGCCACGCGCCCGCAAGGGCTTGCGCCGGATCGCCGTCGGCGACCTCAACGTGGCGCCGCTGGAACACGACGTGTGGAACCACAAGCAGCTCCTCAAGATCGTGTCGCACACACCGGTCGAGGTCGATCTGTTCGGCCGCATGCAGGCGTCGCTCGACTGGATCGATGTGCCGCGCCGCTTCGTTGCCGCCGACAAGAAACTCTATTCGTGGTGGAGCTATCGCAACAACGACTGGCGGGCGTCCAACCGCGGCCGCCGGCTAGACCATATCCTTGCGACGCCGGCGCTGTCGGGCGCCATCAGCAGCTACCGAATCGATTCCGACCTGCGCGATTGGGAGAAGGCGTCCGACCACGTGCCGGTGATGGCGACATTCGACGTCTGACGGGAGAAGGCAATGAGCATCCTCGGCATCATCTTGATCGGCCTGGTGGTCGGTCTGATCGCGCGCTTCCTGACGCCCGGCCCCAATCCGCGCGGCATCATCGTCACCATCGTGATCGGCGTCGTCGGTGCGGTGATCGCCACCTATGGCGGCCAAGCGCTCGGCCTCTACCAGATCGGCCAGCCCGCCGGATTTTTTGGCTCGGTGATCGGCGCTGTCGTGCTGCTGGTGTTGCTGAAGCTGATCGACCGCTAGCTGGCGCGGTAGAGAAAATACCGGTCCTTCGGCACGCCCGGCGGCTCGGGCTGCCGCTGCCAGCGCGGCACCTCGAGCGCCTGGTTGGCGAGCACATGGCCGCCTGGGCCCACCAGCGCGTCGAGCACCGGCCCGAGCCACGCCGCCATGGCCATGTTGGCGGCATGATCGCCGGTGCCGAGATCGGTATGGATCAACGCCGCGGTCGCCCCGAGCTGGCGCGCGGCGCGCGGCAAGGCCTCGCGCGCTTCACCCATGAACAGTCGGTCGTTGGGCGGGATGCAGTCGGGATGGGCCGCCACCTGGCGCTCGAAGACGTAGATGTCGCGGCCGGGAAAGAGATCGCGCAGGTGATCGTAGGTCCGTCCATTGCCCAGCCCGACTTCGAGGATGGGGCCCGGCAGGGCATCGATCGCGGGCTTGAGGAAATTCAGGCAGTCGCGCTGCGCCTGCATGCGCGCGATGAAACTGTCGAGACGGCTCATCAGGATTCGATCAGGCGGCGCTGGTGGCCGTGCGCAGCTTCTCGTTGGCGGTGCGCAGCTTCTGGTTGGTGTCCTCCAGGCGATGCGCCAGCTCACGCATGATCTCCACCGCCATCTGCGGCAGTTCGGCGACCAGCCGGTAGAACATGTCCTTGGTGATCTTGAGCGTGCTGAGTGGCTCCTTTGCCTTGATGGTGGCGGTGCGCGGCACGTCGCAGAGGATGGCGATTTCGCCGAAGAAGCTGTTCTTCTTCATCTCGGCCACGGCGATTTGGCCGCCCTCCGTGTCGATCAGCACATCAGCCGTGCCGCCGAGGATGACGTACATCGTGTCGCCCTGGTCGCCTTGGTGGCAGACCTCCTGGCCAATGGCGAAATTCACCCGCTCGCTGGTGAAGGCCAGCAACTTCAGTTTCGCCTGGTCGATCTTGGAGAAGATCGGCACCAGCTTCAGCAGCTCGACTTCCTCGTTGAGGTTCATCGTATCCTCCTGAAATTCCTCACGCCGATGCCATGAGGTCGGTATAGAGCCCGCCTTTTGCCGCCAATTCCGACGGCGATCCCTGGGCGACGATACGGCCGCCCTGCATGATCACGATCTGGTCGAACGGTTCGGCCTGGCTGGGGCGATTGGCGATCCAGATCAGGCCGCGACCGTCCGTTGTCGCCGTCGTCAGCATGTTGTCCCGGATGCGGTCCTGCGTGCGGCCGTCGAACATGGCGACGGCCTCGTTGACGATCAGGAGCTGCGGCCGCTTGATCAGAGCCCGGGCAATGCCGAGTTTCTGGCGCTGCGTCGCCGGCAGACGTTTGCCTGCGACGCCGACATTGTACTCCAGGCCGACCTCGATCACCGAATCGTGCAACCCGAGCTCATTCAGCACTTCCGAGGTCAGTGTGCGGATCCGCTGCTCGCCGTTGGCCTGGCCGTAGACCAGGCGACCGAACAGGATGTTGTCCTGCAAGGTGGCGGCGCTGTTGTAACGCTGGAAGTCATAGAATTCGACGCCGCCGCGCAGCTCGGCAGGCAGGCCTGACGCGAAAGCGCGGCGGGCGCCGAGCAGGCGCTCCTCGACTGCGCCGTCGACCAGGCCGAGACGATGGCGGGCTTCGATGTAGCGGAACGGTAGCGTCATCAGGCGGGCCCGTTCGGTCTCGGGCACGGCCTCGATGCCCTTGCCGCCCAGCCGCTGCAGCAGCAGCCGGACGTTGGGCAGTTCGTCGGCCGAGATGAAGCTGTACTGCTCGAACAGCGGATTGTCGGGCGACAGGCCGGAGAACAGCTCGACCATGGTCTCGGCGATGGTGAGGCCCATGCGCTGCAAGTCGAGATCGAGGCCGGTCGCGCGCAGCACCGACTGCATGTAGGGCTCGGACGCGAGATTGTCGCCGTCGAACTGCTTGCCGAGCGGCGTGCCGAACAGCAGGTTCTCGGCGACCGACAGATTCTTGTTGTAGAGGTCGGCATTGAACGGCTCGACGAGGCCGGCATAGGTCTCGTTCTGCAGCCGGCCGTGCAGCGTATGACGCGCCGTGAGGATCTTCTCGGCGAGATCGGGCCGCAACGCCGCGTCGATGCTGCCGCGCATGCCGAGCGCATAAATGTCCTCGTCGATCTCGACCTGACGCAGGGCAGCGACCATGCGTGGCAGCAGGTCGGCCGGGCCGCTGGCACCGGCCAGTTCGTAGTCGATCCAGTCGGCATTGGGATCGAACGGCGGATTGCCGGCGCGCTCCGATTCCTTCCAGAACGCCTCGCGTACCGCACGCACGGCGTCGTCGTATTTGGCAGGCGCGACCGGCCGGAATTTCAGGCCGAACAGCAGGTTGTCGCGGACCGAGAGGGGAAACAGGTAGGTATCCTGGCCGATGTAGGCGGCGCGGGCGCCCAGCACATACTCCGGCACCTGGAAAAAATCCTGCCCGTCGAGCCGGACCGAGCCGCCCGTCGGCAGCACCAGGCGGGCCAGCACCTGGCCCAGCACATCCTTGCCCGAGCCCGAGCCGCCGATCACCGCCAGCTTGGTCGAGGTCGGGATGGAAAGCGTCACGCCGTCGAGCAGCTTCACCCGGCCGTCCTCGGAGAAGGTGACGCCGGTCAGCGCCAGTTCCTGGCCGAGCGGCGGCGGCGGCCCGTCGGGGATCGCCTGCAGTTCCGGCGGCATCATGCCCTCGGGCTGGAACTGGTCGATCACCTGCTCGTACTTGATCTGCACGTCCTGGCGCTGCTGGTCCCAGTCGATCAGCTCCTTGATCGGCGACGGCAGGTCCTTGTAGGCGAGCAGGACACCGACCACGGCACCCACGTCCATCTGGCCGGTAATGGCGAAATAGCCGCCGATCAGGTAGATCGCGAACGGGGTCGCCTGGGACAGGAAGTTGTTCCAGAACTTGGCGACGAACTTTTTCTGATAGAGATCGAAGCGGATCTTGAAGATGGCGCCCAGCCGCTCGGAGATGTCGGCGCGCTCGTAGTTGGCGGCACCGTGGATATGGATCTCGTGGACGCCGTCGGCGGTCTCGGCGATGCGGCCGGCGAGCAGCCGGGCCGAGAGCTGGCGTTGCCGGCCGAGCACCAGCACCGGTTTGCGCAGCCGCGGGATGATCGCCATCTGCACCGCCAGCAGGACGACGACGACGATGCCGAGCAACCAGTTCTGCATCATGATGAAGATGATGGCCGTCAGCGCCTGACCACCCAGGAACATCGGCGCCACGAAGGCGTCGCCGATGAAGCCGCCCAGCGGCTCGACCTCGTCCTTGACCATGGTGGCGAGCTCGGCTTGCTTGACCTTCCGGAAGTGGGCCGGCGGGAACCGCAGGATCCGGTCGTAGAGCTCGTAACGCAGGCGGCGCAGCATGCGCTCGCCCATGCGGCCCTTCTGGGTGTTGATGGTCTTCTTGAACTGGCCGTTCACGACCACGGCGCCCAGGAAGACGAAGCTCATGACGACCAGGTACTGGAGCTGGTCGACCTGGAAGCCGTCGAAGAAGCGGATCACCTTGCCGGGCAGGATGGCCGAGAGATCGAGCTCCCAGACCAGGAACGGGATGGTCGTGCTGTTCTTGAAGGCGTTGCCCTGGATGCCGTTGTTGATGACCGACTTCGGCACGGTGAGCGACAGGAAGTAGAACAGCTGCGCCAGCACCACGAGGCCCAGGATCACGAGCTGCTCGGGCCGGCTGTGCCGCCAGATGTAGGTGAACAGATTGCGTTGCATCGAATCCCGCGCGGCGCCGGCTCGGTACTGGAGCCAGAGTCCGGTATATTCGATCAGCCCCTTGATTACATTCGATTTTTCGTGTCTGAGAGGCCCGATTTCACGCCGCAGCCCGGCTGTGGCATAGTCCGGCAACATTCACCGGTCGGGGCAGGAGGCGCTTCGTCCAGGGGGAGACGCGTCGCATGCCCGCCAGCAGCCGGTCCAAGCGTGTGCTGATCTACAGCCACGACTCCTTCGGTCTCGGCCACGTGAGCCGCTGCCGCACCATCGCCAATGCCCTCGTCGAGGCCGACGAATCGGTCTCGGTCCTGATCCTGTCGGGCTCGCCGATGATCGGATCCTACGAATTCCGCTCCGGCATCGACTTTGTGCGCGTGCCCGGCGTGGTCAAGCAGCTGAGCGGTGAATACGACTCCGCCAACCTCCGGGTCGGCGTCGAGCACACGATGGAAATGCGGACACGCATCATCCGCGATACCGCCGACATCTTCCGGCCCGACCTCTTCATCGTCGACAAGGAGCCGCTCGGGCTCCGCGGCGAGGTCGGCCCGGCGCTGCGGCTGCTCAAGGACCGCGGCACGCCGCTGGTGCTCGGCCTGCGCGACGTCATGGACGATCCGGCGGCGCTTGCCCAGGAGTGGGAGCGCAAGAAGATCGTGCCGGCGCTGCGTGATCTTTACGACGAGATCTGGATCTACGGCCTGCCGCAGATCAACAAGCCGCTCACCGGCATCGATGTGCCGCCCTCGGTGCGTCACAAGATGGTCTACACCGGCTATCTGCATCGTGAATTGCCGCTGCACGCCGACGTGCCGCACGAGATCGAGGAGATCGATGGGCCGTTCATCCTGGTCACGTCCGGCGGCGGCGGCGACGGCGAGGATCTGGTCGACTGGGTGCTCGCGGCCTACGAGCACGATCCCCACATTCCCTATGGCGCGGTGATCGTCTTCGGCCCGTTCATGTCGGCGACCGCCCGCGAGTCCTTCAGGGACCGTGCCGTGAAGTTCAAGAACATCCGCACCCTCACCTTCACCAACAATCTCGGCGCGCTGATGCAGCGCGCGGCGGGCGTGGTCGCCATGGGCGGCTACAATACGTTCTGCGAGATCCTGTCGTTCGACAAAAGGGCGATCATCGTGCCGCGCACCAAGCCGCGGCTGGAGCAATTCATCCGGGCCCGCGCCGCGCGCAACATCGGCCTGATCGAGATGCTGGACGCCGACAAGGGCCGCGACCCGCAGGCCATGGCGACGGCGCTGCGCCAGTTGCCGCAGCAGGGCCTGCCGAGCGACGTCGTGGTGCCCGGCCTGCTCGACGGTCTCGGCAATGTCTGGCGTCTGGTCGCCAAGCAGCTGATGAACCCGCACCGCGGGCCGGCCTCGCTTGGTGCTGCGGAAAGCAGCGCGGAGCCGGCGCCAGATTCGGCGATCGGTCCGTCGGCGCGCGCCAGGACCTAAGCACCGGCTGCACATGTCCGTCGAAAAGGACGCGCGTGTCGCGGTCGTGCTGAAGGGCTGGCCACGTCTTTCCGAGACCTTCATCGCCCAGGAACTGGCCGGTCTGGAGACGCGCGGCGTCGCGCTCGAGATCTGGTCGCTGCGCCGTCCGACCGACAAGATCCACCATCCGGTCCACGATCGCGTGACCGCGCGCACCGTCTACTTGCCCGAATACCTCAAGGACGATCCGCGCCGCGTGTTCGACGGCTGGCGAAAGGCGCGTCGCCTGCCGGGCTATGCGCTCGCGCGGAAAAAATTTCTCGCCGACCTCAAGCGCGACCCGACGGCCAACCGGGCCCGGCGCTGGGGACAGGCTCTGGTGCTGGCGGCCGAGCTGCCGCCGTCGATCGACCGGCTGTACGCTCACTTCCTCCATACACCGGCCTCGGTCGCGCGCTATGCGGCGGCCCTTCGTGGCCTGCCGTGGAGCGTGTCGGCGCATGCCAAGGACATCTGGACCAGTGAACCATGGGAGCTTTCGGAAAAGCTCGACGACTGCGCCTGGCTGGTCACCTGCACCGCGATAGGCCTGCGGCGGCTGAAGGAACTGGCGTCCCGACCCGGCAAGCAGTCCGAAC
This sequence comes from Reyranella sp., assembly GCA_029946105.1. Classification (GTDB taxonomy): domain Bacteria; phylum Pseudomonadota; class Alphaproteobacteria; order Reyranellales; family Reyranellaceae; genus Reyranella. Next base: position 26,218 of record JAQSDW010000063.1, read on the forward strand.
ACCTGCGCCTCGTCTATCACGGTCTGGACTTCGCCCATTTGCCGCCGCCACCGCCGCTGCGACCGCGCCGCGATGGCACCGATGCGGCCGATCCGGTGGTCATCCTGTCGATCGGCCGCAAGGTCGAGAAAAAGGGTTACGACGATCTTCTGGAGGCACTGGCCAGGCTGCCGCGCGAATTGCACTGGCGCTTCGAGCATGTCGGCGCCGGCGGACTGTCCGACGCGCTGAAGGCCGAGGCCGCATCGCTCGGCATCGCCCAGCGATGCCTGTGGCACGGTGCGCAGCCGCAAAAGGCGGTGTTTGCTGCCCTGGCGCGCGCCGATCTGTTCGTGCTGGCCAGCAAGAAAGCGGCCGATGGCGACCAGGATGGCTTGCCGAACGTGCTGATGGAGGCAGCCCACCAGGGCCTGCCGCTCGTGTCGACGCACGCTGCGGCCATCGGCGAGTTCATCGACGATGGCGTGAACGGCCTGCTGGTGGCGCCGGCCGCGCCCGATGAACTGGCGATCGCGCTTGCCCGCCTCGTGGCAAATCCGGATCTTCGCGCCCGCCTGGCCGTACGGGCCGCCGAGACCCTGCATGCCCGCTTTTCCTTCGACTCGGGCGTCGACTGGATCGCCGATGCCCTCGGCGGACCAGTGGACCAGCAACGCTCGCAAACGGCGCGCGCCGCGGAGTAATCCCATGCGCGTGCTGCTGCACACGCCGCTCAAGCCGCCGGACAGTTCCACGCCCTCGGGCGATCGCGAGATGGCGCGCGGGCTTGGCCGTCTGCTGCGTCGCCTCGGCCACGACGTGGTCATGCCGGCTGCCAGCCGCATGGCATCCGGCGTGCCGATGCCCGACGCCCACCTAGGCCTCGAACGCGCCGCCCGCCGGCGCGCGGCGCGGTTGATCGGTCGCTGGAAGTCCCTGCCGGCCGGCCATCCCGAGCGCTTCGACCTCTGGTTCACCTATCACTGCTATTACCGCAAGCCCGACTGGCTGGGCCCGATCGTAACGCGCGCGCTCGGCATTCCCTATGTGATTGCCGAAGCTTCGCATGCACCGCGCCGCGCCCAGGGTCCGGCGCGACTCGGTCATCGCGCCGTCGAACGTGCACTCGCCGCCGCCGATCTGGTGCTGACGGTCAATCCGCGCGACGTCGCGGGCGTCCGGGCGCGGCTTCGCCCCGGTGCCCGCCAGCTCCGCCTGCCGCCTTTCATCGATGTGGTGCCGTTTCGCCGCGTCGCGCCGCGGGTGGCGAACGACGTGCCCGTGCTGTTGAGCGTCGGAATGATGCGCACGCGCGACAAGCTCGAGTCCTACCGCGTTCTCGCCCAATCCCTCCTGCTCCTGAAGGACCACACATGGCGGGCGGTGCTGGTCGGCGATGGCCCGGCACGCGGTGAAATAGAGGCGCTGATGGCGCCGCTCGGCGAGCGCGTGCGCTTTGCCGGTGCAGTGGCGCACGGCGATCTGCCGGCGCTTTATGCTGCGTCGGACCTTTACCTTTGGCCCGCAATCAACGAAGCCTACGGCATGGCATTCCTCGAAGCCCAGGCGGCCGGCCTCGCCGTGGTCGCCGGCCGGACTGGTGGCGTGCCCGCGGTTGTGGCGGACGGCGTCACGGGCTTGTTGACGCCGATCGGTGATGCCACAGCCTTTGCATCGGCCGTGGCGCGACTGCTCGATGCGCCAGACGAGCGCGCGCGATTGGCCGCCGCTGCTGCCGCGCGCGTGGCTGCGCACCATGACGAAGACGCTGCCGCTCGTGCGCTGGCAGTGGCACTGCGGAGCTTGTGGTGAGCGCGGTGCCTTTTGCCATCCTTCGGCATGCCCCGACCGAGTGGAACGCCGCCGGCCGGCTGCAGGGTCTCACCGACACCGGTCTCAGCCGCGACGGCGAGGCCGCGGCGCGACGCTGGCGCCTGCCGCCGCCGGCCGATGGCTGGAAGCGAATGTCCAGTCCGCTGCAGCGTGCGCGGCGCACGGCCGAACTGCTGCAGCCTTCTGTTGCCGTCACCGTCTGCTCGGAGCTGCGCGAAATGAGCTTCGGTGTCTGGGAGGGCCGCACCCTGGCCGAGCTGCGGGCCGCGGGCGGCGAGACATTCGCTGCAGCCGAGAACGCCGGTCTCGATTTCCAGCCGCCGGGCGGGGAGTCCCCGCGCGCGACGATGACGCGCATCGGGCGCTGGGCGGCGGATCTGGCGCGTGCCGGCGAGCCCACGGTCGCCGTGTCGCACAAGGCCGCCATCCGTGCCTTGCTCGCGTTGGCCACCGGCTGGAACATGCTGGGCCGGCCGCCGCACAAGCTCGACTGGCGCTCGGCGCATTTCTTCGTCGCCCACGACGACGGCCTGGTGGCGGTCGAGCGACTGAACGTGTCGCTCGAAGCGGCTTCATGACCGGGCGTGTCTTCTTCCATGTGCAGCACCTTCTGGGCATCGGCCATCTCCGCCGCGCCGCCACGCTCGCGCGCGCCATGGCGGTCGGCGGCTTCGACGTGCTGCTGGTTTCGGGCGGCGCACCAATCGATGGGTTGGCGCTGGCCGGCGTGCGGTTCCACCAGCTGCCGCCGCTGCGTGCTGCCGATTCAGGACTAAGAGATCTGGTCCGGCTCGACGGCACGCCGCTCGACGATGCCTTTCGCGCTGATCGTGCGGGCCGGCTGCTCGATCTGTTCGACTTCGAACAGCCCGACGTGCTGATGACCGAGCAGTTTCCATTTGGCCGTACGCAGCTCCGCTTCGAACTGATGCCACTGCTCGAGGCAGCGCAGGATCTGCCGTCGTCGCCCTGGATCGTGTCCTCGGTGCGCGATGTCGTGCGCCGCACGGCCTCGCCCGCCCGCGTCGACGAGACGGTGGCGACCTTCGCCGCGTTCGATGCCCTGCTGATCCATGCCGATCCGGCGCTCGTACGTTTCGAGGAGAGTTTTGCGGCGTGGGATGATGTGAAGGCACGGGCGCTCTATACCGGCTACGTGGTTGATTGCGATCCCTTGCCCGCGCCCCGCGGCGGGACTGGCCCGGGTATTGTCGGGAAGGGCGAGGTGATCGTGTCGGCAGGCGGGGGCGTGGTGGGTGCGCCCCTGCTGCACGCCGCCATTGCAGCGCGACCGCTGACGCCGCTGGCCGATCGGCGCTGGCGCCTGCTGGTCGGCGCCAATATGCCTGCCGCCGAGCAGGCCGCGCTCGCCGCAGCGGCCACCGATGGCATTGTCGTCGAGCCGGTGCGCGATGACTTTCCGACCTTGCTGCGCAATGCCGCGCTGTCGATTTCCCAAGCCGGCTACAACACGGTCATCGAAACGCTGTGTTACGCCGATCGCGCCGTGCTGGTGCCTTTCGGCACCGCGCGCGAAACCGAGCAGGCCGACCGTGCCCGCCTTCTGGCCGAGCGTGGCATGGTCGCAGCCGTCCCGCCGGACAGCCTGTCGCCGGCCTCCTTGGCCGCCGCCGTCACCGCGGCATGGGCCGGCCCGTCGATCCGCAGCTTTCCGCCGGTCGACGCGCGTGGAGGGCAGGCCACTGTCGCGGCGCTCCGTCAGATGGTGGCGTCATGAGTAGCTGGCAGGCGCTCGACCTGGAGCTCGAGCAATGGCGTGCCGCCGGTCGCACCGCTGAGCTGTGGTGGCGCGACGACGATGCTGCCGATACCAGCCCGGAACTCGATCGCCTTCTCGCGCTGCATCGCGAGACCGCAGTGCCGCTGGCGTTGGCGATCGTGCCGGCGCACGCGACGGCGGCCCTGGCGGTGCGGCTCGCCACTGAACCTGGCGTCGATCTGCTTCAGCACGGCTATGCCCACGTCAATCATGCAGCGTCTGGCGAAGGCAAGAAGATCGAACTTGGCCCCCATCGCCCGGCCATGATCGTGCTGGGCGAGCTCGGCACCGGCTGGCTGGCGATGGAACGACTGTTTGGCAAACGCCCACTTGCTGTCATGGTGCCGCCTTGGAATCGTATTGCGCCGGCTCTGGTGCCGACCCTGCCGGAAATCGGCTTTGCCGGCCTCTCGACCTTCGGCGCGCGGGCCCGCGCCCAGCCGGTGCGGGGATTGCGGCAGATCAATACGCATGTCGACCTGGTCGACTGGAAAAGCGGCGGTGGCTTCACCGGCGAGGAGGCGTGTCTTGCAGTGCTGGTGGCGTCGCTCTCCCGGTCACGGACCGAAAGCGGTGAGCCCGTGGGCATTCTCAGTCATCATCTTGCGATGGACGGCGGGGCATGGGATTTCCTAAGGTTGCTCTGGGAAAGAACGAGAGCGATGTCGGGCATGCGCGTGCGCTCGGCGCGCGAGCTGTTCGCAGCCAAGAAAGCCGACGAAGGGGAGGCGCGCGTTTGAGTTCAACCGATCTGCGCTACCCGCGCGAGACGCTGTGGGCCGACTATCTGCGCGCCGCGGCCGGCGTCGTGCTGTGCGGCGCTCCGTTGCTGCTGCTCGACGTCAATCGCTGGCTGGCCGTCATCCTGGCGGCCGGTTTCGTTCTGTTCGCCTTGTTCCTGGTGCGCACTGCGCTTCGCCATCAGACCCGCTATGTCCTCGGACCGGATACGCTCTGCGCCGACGGGCCGGCGGGCACGCTGGTCGAATGGGCGCGCCTCGACCGCCTGAAGCTCAGCTATTTCTCGACCAAGCGCGACCGGACGGGTGGCTGGATGCAGCTCAGCATTGGCTCGACGGGCGGACGCCGGGTAAAGGTCGATTCCTCGCTGGATGGATTTCACGATATCGTCGAGCGGGCGGCGCGCGCTGCCGAGGTCGGCGGCGTCGACCTCAGCGAGTCGACACGCGCCAATCTGCGGTCAATGGGTATATCGGTGGCGGGTCAGGAAGAATTGGCATGAAGGATTTGCTCCGCGTCGAGAACCTGACGGTCGATTTCGGCGTTCACGAAGGAATCCTGCGGGCCGTCGACAACGTGTCCTTCACCATCCCACCCGGCGGCACGCTGGCACTGGTGGGCGAGTCGGGTTCCGGCAAGTCGGTGTGCAGCCAGGCCATCATGGGTCTGCTGCCCCGCACCGCGACCGTCTCGTCGGGCTCTATCCTGTTCGAGGATCCGCGCGCCAGCGGCGGCCAGATCGACATCGCCAAGCTCGACCGCACCGGTACCGAGATCAGGCGCATCCGTGGCGGGCAGATTTCCATCATCTTCCAGGAGCCGATGACCTCGCTATCGGCGCTGCACACCGTGGGCGACCAGATCGGTGAAGCCGTCGAATTGCACGGCGGCAGCCGGCTCAGCCAGCTCCATTCGCTGGGCGACCAGCTCGGCGAGGCGGCGCGGCATTCCGGCCGCAAGCTCGGCCGCGCCGAGATCGACGAACTGACACGCGACATGCTGCGGATGGTCGGCTTCCCTGATCCCAAACGGGCACTGCGCACCTATCCGTTCGAACTTTCCGGCGGCCTGCGCCAGCGCGCCATGATCGCCATGGCGCTGGTCTGCCGGCCGGCGCTGCTGATCGCCGACGAGCCGACGACGGCGCTCGATGTCACCATCCAGGCCCAGATCCTGCGCCTCATCAAGGATCTGCAGCAGGAACTCGGCATGGCGCTGCTGATGATCACCCATGATCTCGGGGTGGTTGCCAACGTCGCCGACGACGTGGTCGTGATGTATCGCGGCAAGGTGGTCGAGGCGGGCCAGCTGCACGATATCTTCCGCGACCCCCAGCATCCCTATCTCAAGGCGCTGCTGCATGCCGTGCCGCGCTTCGACATGGCGCCCGGCGAGCGCCTGCAGCCCATCCGCGAGATTACTGCGGCGACCGGCCATCTTCTCAAGGAGAAGCCGGCCACGACGCCGACGCCGACGTTCAATCCCGATTCGCCGGTGCTCAAGGTCCGGCACCTCAGCAAGACCTTCCGTATCCGCAAGGCCGACACGTTGATCGAGTCCCTGCTCGGGGGTGGCACCACGCGAACGATCCGCGCCGTCAACGATGTCAGTTTCGACGTCCAGCGCGGCGAGTGTCTCGGCCTGGTGGGCGAGTCGGGCTGCGGCAAGACCACGCTCAGCAAGATGTTGATGCGGGGCATCTCGGCCGATCCCAACGAGGGCGCCGGCCGGGTGGTGTTCGACGATTGGGGCCGCAAGGTCGACGTCATGACGCTCGAGGGCGAGGAGCTGAACCGCTTCCGCACCAAGCTGCAGTTCATATTCCAGGACCCCTTCGGCTCGCTCAATCCGCGCATGACCGTCTATGACATCCTGGTCGAGCCGCTGATCATCCATCGCATCGGCGATGACGCCTATCGTCGCGAGATGGTGAGCGAGCTGATGGAGATGGTCGGCCTCGACCGCCGGCACCTCAGCCGCTACCCGCATTCCTTCTCTGGCGGCCAGCGCCAGCGTATCGGCATCGCGCGCTCGCTGGCGCTCAGGCCCGACATGGTGATCTGCGACGAGCCCGTCTCGGCGCTCGACGTTTCGATCCAGGCGCAGGTTCTCAATCTGCTCAAGGACCTGCAGAAGCAGCTCGGCCTCACCTATCTCTTCATCTCGCACAACCTTGCCGTGGTCGACTACATCGCCGATCGCATCGCGGTGATGTGCGCCGGTCGTCTGGTCGAGCTGGCGCCCGCTGGCGAATTGTTCCGCAATCCGCTTCACCCCTATACCAAGGCGCTACTGTCGGCCGTTCCGATGCCCGATCCCGACCGTCGACTCGACCTGGGTGCCCTGATGGAGGGCAAGGCTTCGGACCCGGCGGCATGGCCGGAGCCGTACAAGGATACCGGACAGCAGCCGCTGTTCTGGACCGAGGCCGTGCCGGGGCACTATGTCCGTGTCGCGCGGGAAGGGGCCTGAGCATGCTTAAGTTCATCGTGCATCGCGTGCTGCTGATGATCCCGACCCTGTTCATCATCAGCGCCCTTGTCTATTTCATCATCGACCTGCCGCCGGGCGACTGCGTCACCTCGCAGATCGACGAGCTGCTGGCGCGCGGCGACCCCGATGCCCACAAGCGCGCCGAGGAGCTGCGCTCGCTTTACGGCCTGGATCAACCGTTGTGGGAGCGCTACTTCGACTGGGTCGGCGGCATTTTCCATTGGGATTTTGGCTTGAGCTGCCAGGACACGGTGCCCGTCGGCGATCTGATCGGCGAGCGCATGGCGCTCACGCTGATCATGGAATCCACGACCATCGCCTTCATCTGGATCGTGTCGTTCGTCATTGGCGTTTACGCCGCGACCCACCAGTACCGAATGGGCGATTACATGGCTTCGTTCATCGGCTTCGTCGGTCTGTCGGTGCCGAACTTTCTGCTGGCGCTGGTGCTGCTCTATGTCGGCAAGGTCTACTTTGGCCTGTCGATCGGCGGCCTGATGGACCCCCAATACATCGATAAACCATTCAGCTGGGGCAAGTTCGTCTCGGTGGCCCAGCACCTCATCATCCCGGTAATCGTCATCGGCATGTCGGGGACCGCCGGCATGATCCGGCGGCTGCGCGCCAACCTGCTCGACGAATTGCAGAAGCAGTACGTCGTCACTGGTCGGGCCAAGGGCCTGCCGCCGCTCCGGCTGCTGATCAAGTATCCGCTGCGCCACGCCATCAACCCTTTCATCGCCGACATCGGCGGCCTGCTGCCCGACGTCATCTCGGGTTCGGTCATCGTCTCGGTGGTGCTGTCGCTGCCGACGACCGGGCCGATGCTGCTGGGAGCGCTCAAGACCCAGGACGTAAACCTCGCCGCCACCTTCCTGCTGTTCGTGGCGGTGCTGACGGTGGTCGGCATGCTGATCTCGGATCTGGCGCTCGCTGCACTCGATCCGCGCATCCGCTTCGGCGCCTCGTCAGAGAAGTGAGGCGGACATGACCGACCAGACCTCGCCTCCCCCATCCGGTGCACCCAAGCCCGCCCCTCAACCCGGGCGCACGCCGCATTTCGTCAACCGCGAGCCATGGGATCCCTACGTCTCCGAGCGCCTGACCGCCGACCAGGAACGGTACTACATGGCCGGCCAGTGGAAGCTGATGTGGTGGCGTTTTCGCCGCCATCGGCCGGCCGTCGTCTCGATGATCTTCCTGGCGTTGATGTATTTTTCCACGGCCATCAGCGAATGGATCGCACCCTACGACCTGCACAGCCGCCACTCGGCCTATATCTTCGCGCCGCCGCAGGAAGTGCACATGTTCCACGACGGCAAGTTTCTCGGGCCTTTCGTCTATGGCTTGAAGACCGCGCGCGACCCCGAGACACTGCAGCGCGTCTACACGCCAGATCCGACCAAACCGATGCCGCTCCGCTTCTTCTGCAGCGGTGCGGCCTACGAATTCTGGGGCATGATCGACGCCACGTTCCATTTCGTCTGCCCGGCCGAGGGCGGACAGTTCTTCTGGCTGGGCACCGATCGGCTGGGGCGTGACCTGTTCAGCCGCATCGTCTACGCCGCGCGCATCTCGCTCACCATCGGCGTCATCGGCATCACGCTGTCATTCGCGCTGGCGCTGATCCTGGGAGGCCTGGCGGGTTATTACGGCGGCTGGGTCGACAGTGTCGTCCAGCGCATCACCGAGATCATCAAGAGCTTCCCGCATCTGCCGCTGTGGCTGGCGCTGTCGGCGGCGCTGCCCGTCACCTGGTCGCCGCTGGTGATCTATTTCGGCATCACCATCATCCTGGCATTGCTCGACTGGCCGGGGTTGGGGCGCGCCGTGCGCTCCAAGCTTCTGTCGTTGCGCGAGGAGGACTACGCGGCCGCCGCCCAGATGATGGGCGCCAAGCCAGGCCGCATCATCGGCCGCCACCTCCTGCCCGGCTTCATGAGCCACCTGATCGCCTCGGCGACGCTGTCGATCCCCTCGATGATCCTGGCCGAGACGGCGCTGTCGTTCCTGGGTCTCGGTCTCCGGCCGCCCATCACCTCCTGGGGCGTCCTGCTGAACGAGGCGACCGACATCAATGTCGTCGCCGTGAATTGGTGGCTGATGTTGCCGGTCGTGCCGGTCATCCTGGTGATCCTGGCCTACCAGTTCATGGGAGATGGAATGCGTGACGCTGCGGATCCCTACGCCTAAGCGCGCAGCGCTTAGGCGTAGCCGGCGTCAGGGCCTGTAATCAGGCCCGAGAGCCGGCACCGTGCAGAATGGATGCGGTATTGAATACTATTAAGTCTCTGAAATTCTTATCTATTCTGCACCGTGTGGGCTCTCGGGCCTTCGTCGCTGCGCTCCTGCAGGCCCTGCCGCCCACCCTGAGCAACAGTAGGCGCGCTCGCGCGCCTACTGTTGCTCAAAAATCACACTATTGCCCCATTTGGGTCTAGCGACGGCCATGGGGGGCTTCCATGTAGGGGTTGTATCTCCCCCCGGACGTGGTTCCCCCCAAAGGCCACGTTCTAGCCTCCTCGGAGGCGTTTCGGCCGTCCTCTCATTCTCCCCCGAGAGGACGGCCTTTTTCTTTTGGGGCCTCCTTCCGGCCGCGTGTTACGACGACGCCTCATGGCGACCCCCCTTCTTGAAGTGGCGGATCTGGCCTGCCGGCGCGGCGGCAGGCGGGTGTTCGAGCGCCTGTCCTTTTCCCTCGGTCCCGGCGAGTTGCTGGCGTTGATCGGCCGTAACGGCAGCGGCAAGACCACCCTGTTGCGCGCGCTCGCCCTGCTGATGCGCCCCGAGGCGGGCACGATCCGCTGGCAGGGCGTCGAGGCGCGGGGTGAACCCGATGTCTGGCGCGGCCGTCTCGGCTGGCTCGGACATCTCGAGGGTCTCAAGGCCGATCTCACCGTGGCCGAAAACCTGCTGGCGGCGGAACGCCTGCGCGGGGCACCACCGGCCGAGGACCGGCTCGACAGCGCCCTGGTCGCCTTCGATCTCTCGTCACTGGCGCAGCGCGCCGTGCGCACCCTGTCGGCCGGGCAGCGGCGGCGAACGGCGTTGGCCCGAGTCGTCCTTACGCAAGCGCCGATCTGGCTGCTCGACGAGCCGCTGAACGCACTCGATGCGCCGGCGCAGGCAGCTTTTCGCGAAGCCCTCGCCACCCATCTCGAGTCGGGTGGCGTCGCCATCGCTGCTACCCATGCCGATCTCGGTCTACCCGGTGGTCGCACCCTCGAGCTTGGGACACCGACGTGAGCGGTTTCGCGGCTCTCGTCGCCCGCGACTTGCGCCTGGTCTGGCGCCGGCCCGGCGACGTTGCCGTCGTGCTCGCCTTCTTCGTCGTTGCCACGACGCTCTTTCCGCTCGGCATCGGACCGGAAGCCAACGTGCTGGCCCGCATCGCCGCGGGCGTCCTCTGGTGCGCGGCGCTGTTCGCGGCACTGCTCTCGCTCGATCGCCTGTTCGCCGCCGACTTCGAGGATGGCACGCTCGACCTGCTGCTGCTGGCACCGTGGCCGCTCGAGCTGGCCGCCCTCGCCAAGTGCTGTGCTCACTGGATTGTGACCGGCCTGCCGCTGGCTGCTCTGGCGCCCCTCCTGGGTGTGGCTTTCGGACTCGAATCCTCGGTGCTGCTGGCGCTCAGTGCCACGCTGCTGGTCGGCACGCCCACCCTGTCGCTGATCGGCGGCCTGGCCGCGGCGCTGACGCTGGGCGCGCGCAAATCGGGAGCTTTGCTTGCCCTGCTGGCCTTGCCGCTCTGCGTGCCGACGCTGATCTTTGGCGCTGGCGCCGTCGAGGCGCTGGCATCAGGTGGGGATTTTGGCGCCCATTTCGCGGTGCTGGCGGCGCTCGCCCTGGTGGCGCTGGCAACCACGCCGTGGGCGATCGCCGCGGCATTACGTCAGGCGGGTGAGTGAATCTGGCGAATAGACTCAGGGCTGCGATTGGATAGATAGAGCGATATGGCCGACCTTCACTTTCTCGCCAATCCCGCGCGTTTCAGGCGGTTCAGCCAGCGCGTGGTGCCCAGCCTGTCGGGCGCGACGGCGCTGATGCTGGCGGTCGGCCTTTATCTGGCATTGCTCCAGTCGCCGCCCGACTACCAGCAGGGCGACACCGTGCGGATCATGTTCGTGCATGTGCCCTCGGCCTGGCTCGCCATGGCGGGCTATGCGCTGCTGGCCGGATTGGGTGCCTCGCTGCTCATCTGGCGCCATCCGCTGGCGGCGCTGATGGCACGCGCGGCGGCGCCGGTGGGCGCGGGCTTCTGCGCCGTCTGTCTGCTGACGGGCTCGCTGTGGGGCCGGCCGATGTGGGGCGCCTACTGGGTGTGGGACGCGCGCCTCACCTCGATGCTGCTGTTGTTCTTCCTCTACCTCGGCCACATCGCCTTGAGCCGCGCCTACGACGAGCCGGAGCGTGGCGACCGCGCCGCCGCCATCCTGGCCCTGATCGGTGTCATCAACCTGCCGATCATCAAATTCTCGGTCGATTGGTGGAACACGCTGCACCAACCCGCGTCTGTCGTGCGCCTCGGCGGTCCCTCGATCCATCCCTCCATCCTGGTGCCGCTGCTCTGGATGGCCGTCACCCTGTTCCTGCTGTTCGTGCTGCTGGTGCTGTTGCGCACCGACACCGAGATCGACCGCCGCCGCCTCGAGAATGCGGAGCAGCAGGCATGAGCAATCCCCCATGAGCACCCCCCCCCATGAGCAACCCCCCATGAGCAACCACGCCGTCTACGTGATGTCGGCCTATCTCGCAGCTCTGGTGATCCTGGGCGGGTTGCTGATCTCCTCGCTCGCCGCCCGCCAGCGCGTGCGCCGCGACCTTGCTGCGCGCGGTATGGATCGAAAGAGATGACACCCAAGCGCATGACACCCAAGCGCCTAAGTCCCAAGCGTCGGCGCCTGTGGCTGGTCGTGGGCTCGCTCGCCGTGCTGGGCTTTGCTGCCACGCTGGTGCTGACCGCGCTAAACGACAACATCGTCTTCTTCTATTCGCCGACGCAGATCGCCGAGAAAAAGATCCCGCCCGAGCGCCGCTTCCGCATGGGCGGCTTGGTCGAGGCTGGCAGCGTAAAGAAATCCGCCGACGGACAGGTGACCAGCTTCACGGTTACCGACACGCACAAGACCGTGAATGTCGTCTATCGCGGCCTGCTGCCCGATCTTTTCCGCGAGGGCCAGGGCGTGGTGGCTGAAGGTTCGCTCGGTGCCGACGGCGTGTTCGCCGCACGCGAGGTGCTGGCCAAGCACGACGAGAATTACATGCCACCCGAAGTCGCGAAGGCGATCAAGGACGCTGGTCAGTGGAAGGAGCGCAAATAATGCGAAGCATCATTTGCGCTGGCGGGCGGCAGGCGCTGCAGCGAAGCGAAGCGCCGGGAGCCCGCACGGTTCAGAACAGACAAGACTCGTGCTGCGGCACCTCCTGCAAGGCTCCACATAGCGGGCTCTCGCGCCTTCGCTACGCTCCAGGCGCTGCCGCCCGCCTGCGCTTTCGCTACGCTGCAAGCGCATGATTCCAGAACTCGGCCACTTTGCTTTGATCCTCGCGCTGGCCGTCGCGCTGGTGCAGGGCACGCTGCCGCTCCTCGGCGCGGCGCGGGGCGACGATCGGCTGATGGCGCTCGGCCGTACCGCCGCGCTTACGCAGGCCCTGCTGGTCATCGTGGCCTTCGGCGCGCTCACGCAGGCCTATGTCACATCGGATTTCTCCGTGGCCAACGTCGTGGCCAACTCGCACTCGGCCAAGCCGCTGCTCTACAAGATCAGCGGCGTGTGGGGGAACCACGAGGGCTCGATGCTGCTGTGGGCGCTGATCCTGGCGCTGTTCGGGGCCGCCGTTGCGATCTTCGGCGCCGGCCTGCCCGACACGCTGCGCAGCCGCGTACTTGCCATCCAGGCGCTGATCGGCGTGGGGTTCCTGGCCTTCCTGCTCTTCACTTCGAACCCCTTCGAGCGCGTCTCACCGCCACCGCTCGACGGCAACGGCCTCAATCCGCTGCTGCAGGATCCCGGCCTCGCCTTCCATCCGCCGCTGCTCTACTTGGGCTACGTCGGCTTCTCCGTCACCTACGCCTTCGGCATCGCGGCTCTCCTGGAAGGCCGTGTCGATGCCGCCTGGGCGCGCTGGGTGCGGCCGTGGACACTCGCCGCCTGGTGCTTCCTGACGCTCGGCATAGCGCTCGGTTCGTGGTGGGCCTACTATATCCTCGGCTGGGGCGGCTTCTGGTTCTGGGATCCGGTCGAGAACGCCTCGCTGATGCCGTGGCTCGCCGGCACCGCGCTGCTGCATTCAGCCATCGTCGTCGAAAAGCGCGACGCGCTGAAGAGCTGGACGGTGCTGCTCGCCATCCTTGCGTTTTCGCTTTCATTGCTGGGGACCTTCCTGGTGCGTTCCGGCGTGCTCACCTCGGTGCATGCCTTCGCCCAGGACCCGGCGCGCGGCATGTTCATCCTGGCCTTCCTGCTGCTGGTCACCGGTGGCGGCCTCGCGCTCTACGCCTGGCGCGCGCCGCAACTGCAGGGCGGCGGCCTGTTTCAGCCCGTGAGCCGCGAGGGCGCGCTGATCCTGAACAACCTGCTGCTCTGCACGCTGGCAGCCACCGTGCTGCTGGGCACGCTCTATCCGCTCTTCCTCGACCTGCTCACCGGCAACAAGGTCTCGGTTGGGCCGCCGTTCTTCAACGCCACCTTCGTGCCGATCTGCGCGCCGCTGTTCGCCGCCCTCTGCGTCGGCCCGTTGCTCAACTGGAAGCGCGCCGAACTGTGGCCGGCACTGATGAAGCTGCGCCTGGCCTTCATCGTGTCGATCGTCGCCGCCATCGTCGCCGCCACCGCGATCGACAGCCGCGCCACGTTGGCGGCAGTCGCCTTCGGCTTCGGCGTCTGGCTGATCGCGGGCAGCCTGGCGGGCTTTGTCGAGCGGGTTTGGAACGGCAGGCTACGCACCCTGCCGCGCTCCTTCATCGGTATGACGATCGCGCATGCAGCCCTCGGCGTCGTCGTGCTGGGATCGGTCGGCACCGCCGCCTGGAACACCGAACTGATCAAGACCATGAAGCCCGGCGACACGGCTGCCTTCGCCGGCTTCGACGTCAAGCTCGACCGCATCGAGAACCTGCAAGGCCCCAATTATATCGCCGAGCGCGCGACGCTCAGCCTGAGCGTCGACGGCAAGCCCTACACCGTGCTCACGCCCGAGCGCCGCCTGTTCACGGTGCAGCGCCGCCAGGTGGCGGAGACCTCGATCCACACCAACCTGCTGCGCGACATCTACGCCACCCTGGGCGAGGGCGGGGCGGAGGGCGGCTGGGTGATCCGCCTCTATTACAATCCGCTGGCGCCCTGGATCTGGCTCGGCGCCGCGCTCTGCGCGCTGGGCGGCTTCGTCTCGCTGTCGGACCGTCGCCTCCGCATCGGTGCGCCGTCACGTACGCGCGTCTTGACGCAACCCGCCGAATGAACCGCCATCTCCTCTTCCTCCTGCCGCTGGCGACGCTGGCACTAATGGCGGGCTTCTTCGCCTGGTCGCTGCTGGCGGGGCGCGATCCTGCGTCGATCGGCTCGGTGCTGGTCGGCCGTCCAGCGCCGCGCCTCGAGGTGAAGGCGCTACGCGAGGCAGAGCCGCCGCTCACCGACGCGCTGCTGAAGAGCGGCAAGCCGGTGATCGTGAATTTCTTCGCGAGCTGGTGCACGCCCTGCCTCGCCGAGCATCCGCTGTTCGCGCGCCTGGCCGAGCGCGACGGCGCGGTCATCATCGGCATTGCCTGGAAGAACAAGCCCGAGGAGGCGCGCGCCTGGCTGAAGCGGCTGGGCGATCCCTACAAGTTCGCCGGCGCCGATCTGGAAGGCCGCACCGGCCTCGACTGGGGTCTGTCCGGCGTGCCCGAGACCTATCTGGTGGATGGACAAGGCATCGTCCGCCGCCACTTCCGCGGGCCGATCACCGAGCGCGACGTAAACGAGACGATCATGCCCTTCCTCAAGGGCGCAAAATGAAGCGCCTCGTGGCACTCCTGCTTGCGACGCTGCTCGTCGCTCCGGCGCTGGCCGTCGAGCCGTCGGAGATGCTGCCCGACCCCGCGCTCGAAGGTCGCGCGCGCGAGATCGGGCGGGAGTTGCGCTGCGTCGTCTGCCAGAACCAGTCGATCGACGATTCGGCGGCCGAAGTGGCGCGCGACATGCGCCGCGCCGTGCGCGAGCGGCTGTCGGCCGGTGACAAGGATGAGCAGGTCTTCGCCTACATGGTCGCGCGTTACGGCGACTACGTGCTGCTGAAGCCGCCCTTCAAGGCAGGGACCTGGGCGCTGTGGCTGGGCGGACCGCTGGTGCTGCTGGTGGCCGGTGGCGCGCTCCTGATTGCGGCGCGCCGCCGCAAGCTGCCCGTAGCGCCCGCGCCGCTGAGCGAGGAAGAGCAGCGCCGCCTCGCCGCGCTGCTCGACCGCTGATGCCCAAACTCCGATGCTAGAGTTTCTCCTCGCCCTTCTCACCACGGCGACGGTGGGTGCATTGCTGGTGCCGTTGCTGCGCGTAGGCACGCACCGTACCGAGCGGCTGGACAGCGCGCTCGCCATCTATCGCGACCAGCTCGCCGAGATCGAGCGCGAGCGCACCTCGGGCGCGATGCCGGAAGCCGAGGCCGCTGCCGCGCGCCTCGAAGTGGAGCGGCGGATTCTCGCCGCCGCCAACACCAGCGATTCAACCGCGCACGCACAGTCTCCGGGCTTTCACCGCTTCCTGCCGCCTGCGCTGGCGCTGGTGATCCCGCTGCTGGCGCTCGGCGTCTATCTGCAGGTCGGTCGCCCCGGCTTGCCGGCGGCGCCCTTCAGCGCGCAGCGCTCGGCACCACAGGCCAACCCCGACGAGCCGATGTCCATCGAACGCTTGCTGGCCCTGGCCCGCGCGCGTCTGGCGGAAACTCCGAACGACCCCGATGCCCTCTCGGCGCTGGGCGAGGCGCTGGTGCTCGAAGCCGACGGCACCGTCACGCCCGCCGCGCTAAAAGCCTTCGACGGGGCGCTGGCCGGCCGGCCCGACGATCCGCGCGCGCAATTCTATCGCGGCCTGCACGACGCCCAGAGTGGCGACAGCCGCGCCGCCGTCGCACGCTGGCAGGCGCTGGAGGCCAAGAGCCCGCCCGACGCGCCGTGGCTCGTCATGCTGCGCAGCGAGATCGCGCGCGTGTCGAAGGCCGCCGGCCTTGCTGCACCTCCCTCTGCATCAACGGCGATGCCGCAACCCTCCCGCGACCAGGTCGAGGCGATGCAGAGCCTCGCTCCGGCTGAGCGCCAGCAGGCCATCCGCTCCATGGTCGAGGGCCTCGATGCGAAGATGAAGGAGAACCCCGGGGATCGCGCCGGCTGGCTGCGCCTCGCCAACGCCTGGAAGGTGCTGAACGAGAACGCCAAGGCAGCCGATGCCTATGCCATGGCCGATGCGCTCAGCCCCCTCGATACCAGGATGCTGACCGACTGGGCCGAGGCCCTTGTCCGGCAGATCGAGCCCGGCACCGCACCACCGCCCGCGGCGGTGGCCGTGCTGCAGCGCCTGGAGAAGGCCGAGCCGCGCAACGCGCTGGCCCTGTTCTATCTCGGCGCTGCCTCCTTCGCGTCAGGCGACAAGGCCGAGGCGCTGAAACGCTGGAAGACCCTGCTCGCCCTGCTGCCCGCCGACGCCCCGATCCGCGCCATGCTGGAAGAACGGATCAAGGCCGCGGAGTAGGCCGCCGAGTAAATTGCCAGATAGTCCTAGGTGAATCGCCTCCGGAGGCCCATCTAAGAGGCACGTGCCCCAGAGGGGCGCCCGATTTTCGCGACAATCCAGAAAAACGAGTCCGGAGGCTACCCGCCATGTCCGCTAAAGATGTCCGTTTCGGCGCCGATGCGCGCGCCCGCATGCTCCGTGGCGTCGATATTCTCGCCGACTCCGTCAAGGTGACGCTGGGCCCCAAGGGCCGCAACGTCGTCCTGGCCAAGTCCTATGGCGCGCCTCGCATCACCAAGGACGGCGTCACCGTCGCCAAGGAGATCGAGGTCTCCGACCGTTTCGAGAACATGGGTGTCTCGCTGGTTCGCGAAGTCGCCACCCGCACCTCCGATGCCGCAGGCGACGGCACCACCACCGCCACCGTGCTCGCCCAGGCAATCGCCCGCGAAGGCGCCAAGTCGGTGGCCGCCGGCATGAATCCGATGGACCTGAAGCGCGGTATCGATCTCGCGGCGGGCTGGGTCATCGACGAGCTCAAGGCCCGCGCCCGCAAGGTTTCCACGCCCGAAGAAATCGCCCAGGTCGGCACCGTCTCGGCCAACGGCGACAAGGCGATCGGCAAGATGATCGCCGAGGCCATGAAGAAGGTCGGCAACGAGGGTGTCATCACCATCGAGGAGGCCAAGAGCATCGAGACAGAGCTCGAGGTGGTCGAGGGCATGCAATTCGACCGCGGCTATCTCTCGCCCTACTTCGTCACCAATCCTCAGAAGATGACGGTCGAGCTCGACAACCCTTACATCCTGATCTTCGACAAGAAGCTCTCCAGCCTGCAGACCATCCTGCCGCTGCTCGAGCTGGTCGCCCAGTCCGCCCGTCCGCTGCTCCTCATCGCCGAGGACGCCGACGGCGAGGTGCTGGCCACGCTGGTGGTCAACAAGCTGCGCGGCGGGCTCAAGGTCGCCGCCGTCAAGGCGCCGGGCTTCGGCGATCGCCGCAAGGACATGCTGGAGGACATCGCCATCCTGACGGCCGGCAAGCAGATCAGCGACGATCTCGGCATCAAGCTCGAGAACGTGACGCTCGACATGCTGGGCACCGCCAAGCGCGTGACGATCGACAAGGACAACACCACCATCATCGACGGCGCCGGCAAGAAGAAGGACATCGAGGCCCGCGTCGCCAACATCAAGCGCCAGGTCGACGAGGTCGAATCCGACTATGACCGCGAGAAGCTGCAGGAGCGGCTGGCCAAGCTGGCCGGCGGCGTCGCCATCATCAAGGTGGGCGGCGGCTCGGAATTCGAGGTCAAGGAAAAGAAGGACCGCGTCGAGGACGCCATGCACGCCACCAAGGCGGCGGTCGAGGAAGGCGTGGTCGCCGGCGGCGGTGCTGCCCTCCTCTATGCCACCCGCGTTCTCGCCAACAAGAAGGGCGCCAACCACGACCAGCAGGTCGGTATCGACATCGTCCGCCGCGCGCTGCAGGCGCCGGTGCGCCAGATCGCCGAGAACGCCGGCCACGACGGCGCCGTGATCGCCGGCCACATGCTCGAGCAGAAGAGCGACACCTGGGGCTTCGACGCCCAGAAGGGCGAGTATGTCGACATGATCAAGTCGGGTGTCATCGACCCGGTGAAGGTCGTCCGCGCCGCCCTCCAGGGTGCCGCCTCCGTCGCCGGCCTCCTGATCACCACCGAGGCCATGGTGGCCGACCGTCCCGACGAGTCGGGTGGGATGGGTGGCGGCATGCCGGGTGGCATGGGTGGAATGGGCGGCGGCGGCATGGGCGGGATGGGCTTCTAGTCGGGGGAGCGTGCCTCCCGAAGCGAAAACGACCTCACCCTGAGGAGCACGCCGAAGGCGTGCGTCTCGAAGGGTGGGCAACACCGAGACTGCATCCCACCCCAGGGCGGGGGTTACCCCGCCCGCCGAGACGCGACCCTCCGGGCCGCTCCTCAGGGTGAGGTGAATCGGGAGACCCCATGACGCTCCGTCCGGAATATTCCCTCGGCCATTCCGCCTACAACGCCTTCCTCCACGCCGAAGTCGGCGAGGAGCTGAACGGGACCAAGCTCACGGTGCTGACCGCGCTCACGCGCCTCGGCATCGATCCGTGGCAGGAGGCCGCTCGCCTCGCCGACCTGCCGCGCGACGTCGCCGTCACGGCGCTCGCTGCTGCCCTCGCGCGCCTGCCCCCCATGTCACCGGGCGGCAGCTGGAAAGCAGCCGACGCCGAAGCGATCGCCACGCGCCTGTCGGCCTTGCTGCCCGGCCAGAGCTCGGCGCCTCTCGCACAGCCGGCCCCGCGCGCCAAAGCCGCTCGCGCAAGCGCGCCGGCCGCCGCCTCGGCGCCCCGGGCCAAGGCATCGCTCACGACCTGGCTGCTGTGGGGCGTGGCCGGCCTCGCGCTCTATTTCCTGTTCATGCAGATGCAACCGGATCGGGAGTTCGAGCCGTCGTCTGGACAGAGCGCGATCACACAGCAGTGAAGTGGCGGCCTCTATCCAGGCAATGATTCCTGCCGCGTCTCTTCAAGGAACTTCATTACCGCGAGATCGCTCCAGGGCTTGTAGCCGCCGGTACCGTGGAAGCCGACATGGCCGCCGTGCTCCGTCAGGACGGGCCTCAGGGACAAGCTCTTGTTGGATCCCCAATAGTGGCCGCTGTAGGCGCCACCCGGCACCCAGGGATCGTCCAGCGCCGCCAGCACAAGGGTGGGAATGCGGATGCCGGGGAGGAAATTCACGGCACTGCTGCGAAAGTAGTAATCCTCGGCGCCGGCAAAGCCATTGCGCGGAGCGGTGAAGACGTCGTCGTACTCATACAAGGTCCGCGACGCCGCGATGTTCTTGCGTTCGTCCTGTGTCAGCACGGCACCGTCGGCCAGGGCCTCGCGCTTGACCGCGCCGAAGACGTTCCGGTGGTAGAGCAGGTTGCGAAAGCGCAGCAGGCTGAGGCAGGTGCCGAGAAGATCGATCGGCGCCGAGATGCTGGCGGCCGCGACGAGCGGCGTGCGCGAGCCCTCCTCGCCCAGATACTTCAACAGGATCGCGCCGCCCACGGAGTAGCCGACGGCGGCGATCCCTGTCGCCGTCAGATCCTGGGGCAGCAGGCCAATCAGCTCGGCCAGGTCGCGGCTGCTGGCGGCCGAGTACTGGCCGCCGCACGTGGTCCGCGACGGCCCGGCGCCGCGCATGTTGAGCCGCAGCACGCGATAGCCCTTGTCGAGAAGGTAGCCCGACATCCGCCTCATGTACGGACTGTCTTCCGAGCCCGGAACACCATGAAGCAAAAGGACCAGCGGCAGGCCCGCCTGTGGCGCAGCCGGGCGGTCGAGCATGGCAAGCATCGTGTCGCCGCCGTTCAGCGCAATGCGCAGCCGTTCGCTGGTGCCCGGCGACAGGCTGCTGGGCGCGTCGATCAGCGCGGTGGCGAGGGTCTGGAGATCGCCGCCCCACCACGGGAAGCGCTGCGTGAAGGGCGGCAGCTTGAGCTCGGGCCCATTGAGCGCAGGGGGGGCGGCCTTCATGGCCTGGCCGAATTGGCCAGGAAACGTATCGCCGACCGGCTTGGCATGAAGAAGTAGCCGCCGGCTTTCACGGTGACGAAACTCTTCATGTTCTTCAGCGTGACCGGACCCGACGGCGTGGGGATGGTGAAGACATAGGATTGCGGCGGTTGCCCCGGCGGTGCTGGCGGCGCGGTGATGGGATCGGGCTCGTTGCTCAGCCCCTGGAAGTTGGGCGATCCGATCCAGGATTGCTGCAGGAACTCGAACTGGCGTTCGAGATCGGCGCAGAGGGCCACGAACAACATGCCTCTTTCCGACTTTTCGTCGCCGTACGGACGGCCGCGTCGCAGGATCCGGTGGCGTTTCTCGATCATCGTCTGCTTGGGATCGTTCGGCGCCAGGCTGCCGCGCGGGTTGGCCCGGCGAACGTGCGCGCCAAAGGGGCAACGAAGGCCCTGCGGATCGTCCGTTGCGAAGCTGAAGTCGTTGTCCGCGCGCTCCTGTGTCTCGAGGCCAGGTGTCTTGCTGCCGGCCATCTCGTGCGGGTGGCTGACCAGCGAGGCACCGCTCCGCCAGCGCCCCATCATCTTGGCGGCAATCCATTCCTGGGTGATCTCGCCGCCGACGCTGTTCTCGAGGCCGGGATACTTTTTGAGCTCTCCCTCCTGGACGGCAAGGAAATCGTTGAAGCCATCGACGTCCTGCATCAACTGGCGCACGACGACGTACGTGCCATTGCGGCCGAAATCGCGCAGATCGGCATCCTGAGACCCGGCAAACCGCGGGAAGCGCGACAGAAAATCAGGCGTGTCGGTTTCGAGTTCGTCGCCGGGGTCGCTCTCCGCCGGCAAGGTCACGGCCATCGGCGGATAGCCGGAGCCATCGCGGTAGCCGAGGATCAACTCGCCCGCCTCGACCACGTCGGCCTTGTCTTCCACCGCCGCCTCGCGCTGGGTGCCGCGCAGGATCGGCTGGGAGATGCCGTCGCGGAAACCAAAGTGCTCGTACAACGGCTTCTCGTCCTCGGGAGCCGGCGCCATGGCCGCCACGGCTTCCCGGGCTTGTTTCGTCTTCCGGGTCGGTTCGGTCATCAACTCCCAGATCGCGTTTCGTCCCAGCTTTGCCTGATGTACCGCGAGGACGTCGCGGCACGCCTGCGCCTGCTTGCCGTAGATGAACAGCACGGCATCCACCGCCTTGCCCGAGGCATTGGTCCGGTCGATATGCGCCCGGTCGATATCCGCCCACCGCCAATCCTCCGGCGCGGAAGGCCCGGTATCGCCGAGCACTCTGGCGCGGTCGGCCATGCCCAGGCGGAAGACGGGCGGAAACGACGCCATCTTCTCCGCCTTGTCGTGATCGTCGCTGCCGAGGCATGTGGCGATGCCACGGGCCGAGAAAGCCACGAAGGTCGCGGTCCTGTCGCCGACATCCGGGCGCTCGCCGAACGTGACCTCCCTGCCCAGCGATTTGAGCCACGCTTTCCGTGCTGCGCCGTCCCCTGCTGCGTCGTCGTCGGGAAGGGTGAAGGCAGCACACAGCACGTAGTCGTGGGAAGCGAGGCCGCGGAAGACCAGGGACTGGACCTCGTCGGTCTCGATCGCATTTTGCGGCCGTGGCATGGCGCCGAAGCAGTCGAGCCAGGCGCGTGCGGCGGTATCGGTCTGGGCGCGCATCAACCCGTCGTGGATCAGCGCATTGGTACGGATCTGGTCGGTCGTGAGTTTGGGGAAGCGGCTGTACCAGAACTGCGTGACGATCTGCTGGCGCCGCACCCACCGCTTGAATCGGGCGCCGTCCGCGGCGCCGCCGAGGACCAGGAGGCGAGTCTTCGGAAAGCCCCTGCCGTGGCTCCAGACCGCCGTCTGGCCCTCGTGCGCCTTGGTGATGAAGTCCTCGAGATAGCTCAGCCAGCTGCCGTCGTAGTTGGCGAGGAACAGCATTTGCTCGCTGCCGGGCAGCCGGAACCATCGCGCGTAGTGGATCGTGCCCATGTTGAGCACGAAGCCCGGCCGGAACCAGTATTGGACTTCCTTGCCGATGATCCAGAGCGACAGCGCCAGGGTGATTTTGCGAAAGGCGCCGGGCTTCATCACCGTGACAGCGGTGATGTGGTTCTGCGCGTACTCGGGCGCATTCTCCTTCGCGGCAATTTCTTCGATGTGATCGAGAGGCGCGGTCCGCCGGTCGATGTCCTTGTCGTCGCGCACTTCGTGCCAGTAGAGGATCGCCACGAAGACGAGGATCACGGTGAGCCAGAAGAGGAAGGTCGCGACGATGCCGGCCGCGAGCGAAAGGGACAATGCACCGAGGTGGTTGACGATGAGGTGGAACGGTTCGGGATAGAAATGGATGGCCGCGAGAACGGCCAGGATCGCGCCGAAGCCGAGCGTCCATTCGACGAGGAGCCGGTTTCGCCGCAGCAGCGGTCGGGCCGCGGCCCAGAGCCGCCGCACGATGTGCGCCGCGGCAACACCGCCCAGAGCGGCCAGCGCGATCCGACCGAGCAGCGGGAGTTCGTGCCCCCAGTGATGCAACGGCCCGTACTGCAGCGCCCAGAACGCCGCTGCGGCGCCGGCGAGCGACAACACGACCATCCGCCAGGCCTGGAGTAACGAGGGCACGGCCATGTTCCACAGGCCGACCACCGCGAACGTGGCGGCGACGCCGCCGACCGCGGCCAGCACGATCTGCCCGACGAGGGAGAGGTCCGGACACCACCGCTGCAGCACGCAGAACGCCACGGCGGCAAAGCCGACCATGGCCGCGGGCCACCTGAACCAGCGGACCAGCAGGACGACGATGAACAGGACGGCCGACACGACGAACAGCAGGACGGTGCCGAGCGCGACCAGCCTTTCCGTACCCGCCTTCCACCAGCGCACCAGCGTATCGAAGCCGTCCCGGACCGCCAGGGCGACGATGAGAAAGCCGCCCGACGTGGCGCCCACGAGGGCCAGTCCGAGCGCGATCCAGGAGTCGTGATTGGTGGCGTACCGGATGGCACCGCCCAGCAGGCACACCGAGGTGCCGAGCAGGAGTGCCAGGAAGAGTCCGGCGTTCGACTTCAGGACGCCCGGCAGGCCCTGGATGCCGACCTTGGTATCGTCGCCCGTCCATTCGGACATTTTCAGCTGCCGCCGCGTCGGACGCATGAGGAAGCCGCGCAGCTCCCGGCCTTCCGCCCGCAGATCCTCCTCGATCCGTTGGTCGGCGGGAGACAGGCGCGCCATGTCGTAGGCCAATGCGCTCTCGGGTCGCGTGAGGTCGCGGACATAGGCGAGCGCATCCACTGCCCGCTTGCGCAGGCCCTCGTGGACATGGAGATAGCGGTCGACGGCCTTGCGGACGAAGAGCGCGACCTCTTCCTGCTTTGCGATATCGCCGACCGGCGTATCAGGCGTGCCGTTGAAATTGAGGCCGATGGCGCCCCACGGCGCGAAGTGGAGCGCGGTCTTGTGGCGCTCGAGCAGGAAATGGAGCTTGCTCTTGAACCGCTCCGGCAGCTTGGCCGCATCGATCTCCTTGCTGCCCGCGACGCAGCCGAAGATCGGCTCGAGCAGCGCGCCGGCGTGTTCGACGATCCTGGCGAGTGCCGTGTCCTCGTCGCCATCGACATTGAGCTCGAACAGGAGGCGCGGGTCGGGCGCGGCCTCCGGGTCGTCGGGATCCCTGGCATCGAAGGCCGACAGAGAGACGAAATGCACCAGCTGCGTCGCCTCGAGGGCCCGACCGATCGGGCTGTCCAGGGCCGCCGGATTGCCGAGCCTTTCGATCATGCTTCTGGCGTCGTCGAGCCGGTCCGGTTCGATCCTCGCCTGGATGGTGATCATGTTCTGGGTTGAAGAGGTGGCCCCCGTCTGGGTCCCCC
>JAQSDW010000063.1:50231-54051 GCA_029946105.1 Reyranella sp.
GAACACCATGTCGAGCCGGCGCGGGAACGGGCCGACATAGGCCAGCCAGCCCTCGGGACCATCGGCCAGACGGATGCCGGCTTGCGAAAACAGCACCTGACAGATCTCGGTGATCTGCTCCATGGCGAGATAGGCGCCGAGGCAGACGTGAGCTCCCTCGCCGAACATCAGGGCCGGATCGAGTTCGCGGCCCGGCTCGAAGGCGCCGGCGCACTTGAATTTCCGGCTGTCGCGCAGCGCCGACATGGTCCCCACCACCATGACCGAGCCGGCGGCAACAAGCTTGCCCGCGACGGTCGTGGCCTTGGGCACATAGCGGAACTGGCCGGGAAACAGCGCCGGATTGAGCCGCGCGGCTTCGAGCAACAGCTTCTTCAGTTCGCCGCGATGGCGCTTGGCGGTCTCCGCGTCGCCGGCGGTCCTCGCCTTTTCGGCGGCCGAGGCGGCGCCGATGACGCTCTGCAGCAGGCCCTGGCGCTGCAGCTCTTCGATCATCTTGCCGGCGCCCAGCGTGTTGGTCGGGATCAGGCCGATGATGGTGCCGAGCGCCATGGCGCGAATTTCTTCGGGGGCGACCCTGGTGCCATCGTCCCGCCGGTATTGGACAAGACGGTCGATGACGGCGTTGGGTCGGGGCTTGGCCTCGGCGCGCTCGATGGCGCGGTCGATCAGGTAGCGGATCCTGACGGCGCCGTTCAGCGCCAGCTTGCGTGTCGCCGCGCTGCCGAACGGGTCGGCGAAGATCAGCGCCGACACCGACATGGTGCGATCGGCGAAGGCGTTCGGCTCGTCGAGGTCGAGGCCGAAATAGTCGCTGCAGGTCTCGGTGAAAACCCGTCCCATCAGATCCTGCATGACGTCGATGCGGCCGCCCGAGTTCTTCAGCAGGAGTTCGGTGACCGTCCGGGTGTTGTCGAGGATGCCCTGCGCATCGGACCGCAGCACCACGGCTTCCAGGATCGCGCGTTGCGCATCGTGCGCTGGGCCATCCAGGCCCAGCAGGAAATCCGCGCCGCCCGTCAGGGCCCGCATCTCGGGGCCAAACGGCACCAGGAAGTGCTGGGGCTTGGCCAGCACCTCGCGGACATCGTCATAGCGCGAGATGATGACGAGCCGGCCGAAGCGGGCCACCGGCCAGACGGTGCGCAGGACCCAGAACGCGAACAGGAAGAACCACCGCTGCAGCCGCCGCGTCGCCCGCTTGAAGAGGCCATCCGTGCCCAGGACGTCGATGTCGAAGGGCGGCAGGGGCCGCGGATCGATGTCGTTGCGCTCTTCGCGCTCGTAGGCGTCGATCCTGGCGAAGTATTTCAGTTCGAACATGAGAGCTTTCCAGAGTCATGTTCCTCTCCCCCGCTAGGGGGAGAGGCTAGGTGAGGGGGCCGCGATATCTCCTTCAACCCCCTCACCCAACCTCTCCCCCTGGCGGGGGAGAGGAGATTGATGGCGGCTTTCTAGCGTCGCCGCCGCGAGGCCGGCTTGGGGACAGGCCCGGGTTCGGGCTCGTGTTCGCCCGTCGCCACCGCCACGCCCTCGGCGAGCCGGCGGTTCCAGCTGCGGTCGATGAACGGTGTCCATTCGATGAACGCGGGCTTGAACTCCGGCGTCACGGTCATGAGCTCGTCATGGGCGCGCCGCGCCGCGGTTGTATCGCCGCTGCCCACCAGGGCATTGATCTTGATGACCAGCGCGTACCAGTAGGCCGGCCGGCGGACCAGCGCCTGGTCGGCAAGGTCGATCGCCTCGGCCCATTTGCCCAGCATCCAGTGCGACAGCGCCAGCTCGCCGATGAAGAAGAAACTGTGGACGTCGTTGGGGCTGAGGCGCTGAGCCATGCGCAGCGGTCCGATCGCCGCCGCCGGCTCGCCCACGAGATTGTAGTGGCAACCCAGTTCGGCATGGGCCTGGCACAGGCTGGGGTTGAGCGCGATCGCGCGCTCGAACAGCGTGCGGGCGCGGCCGGGCTGGCGCAGCCACATCTCGGCGATGCCGGCCAGCATGTGGCCGCGGCCGTCGTCGGGATCGGCCACGATCGCGCGATGGGCGAGCTGGCGCATCTCGGCCACCTCGGCGTCGCCGCCGCGCCGGGCCCACAGCGTCCAGCCCAGGCAGAACGTCTGCTGGATGATCGCCTCGGGCGATTCGGGCTCGAGCTCGAGCGCCTGCTCGAACAGCTGGCGCGCCATTTCCGAATCGGATCGCGTCAGGCGATTGAGGTGCCAGCGCCCGCGCCAGATCAGGTTGTTGAACTCCAGCCGGTTCTGCCGGTTGCCGCGCGCGCGCACCTGCTCGGCATAGTCGATCTGCGCGTCGAGCACGCCCACCAGCTCGGCCACGATCGGATCGAGGGCATCTTGTGAACGATCGGGCGGCAGCGGCACGCGATGCGACCACAGCGAATAGCCGGTCACCGCGTCGGAGAGACTGACGGTGACGGCATAGCCGCCCTTGCTCTGCTTCAGCCGGCCTTCCAGCACATACTTGGCGTGCAGCTTCTGGCCGACGAGACGGGGATCGACGCGGTCGGAGGCGAAGGCGAAGCTGGAACTGCGCGCGATCACCGGCAGCCAGCGCAGGCGCGACAGGCGATCGATCAGGTCTTCGCTCAGGCCCTCGCAGAGATAGTCGTGCGTCGTGTCCTCGGTGAGGTTGGCGAACGGCAGGATGGCGAGCGCCGGCCGGTCGACGAAGCCTGCTTCGACGTCCGGCACTGCTGCGGCCGCCGTCGCCAGCGTCGGGCGCGCATTCGCTTCCCCAACCGGACGCACCAGCAGGCTGCGCTGCTCGCGCAGCCAGTCCTCGAAACCCTCTTCGCCGGCGATGTCGAAGCCTTCCAGGAAGTCGCCTGTCGCGACGCCCTGTTTTGGCAAGAGCGCATCGATGTCGACCAGCGACAGGTCGAGCCGCACCGTCTGCCGCTCGCAGATCAGCAGCGGCTTCGGACCGATGTTCAGGTGATCGCGGAGATGGGTGAGCTCGCGCCGCAGGCTGCCCTGGGCCTGCGGCCGGTCGCGCTGGCCCCACAGCTTTTCCTGCAGCCAGCCACGCGTCCGCTCGCCGCCCTCGGCCAGGGCGAGCATCGCCACCATCGCCATGCCCTTGCGGCTGGCGATGTCGATTCGCTCGCCCTCCGGCCCGAGCAGCCGGAAGGCTCCCATGAGGTTCAACGCGAATTTACGGCTTGTCGCAGCCACCATTGCAGCCATCGTTCCCCCGATCGAGGCAGGCGCGCGCATCCTAGCGAGACGAAAAGAGTGCGTCGATACACGCAGAAATCACGCTTTGCGAACGCTGCGCTCGCGCTCGCCAAACGCTGCCCCGTCCATAACCGGCCCACCAGAACACGAGCCGACAACCCAGAAACGGGGATCGCCATGAGCAAGCTTGGACATCTCGACCGCGTCGATGCCTTCGAATTCGCCCAGTATCTCTGCCTCTCGGGCAGCGGCACCAACCCGAGCCTGGGCTGGACCAACTGGTTCTCGGCCATCGAGGCGATGCCCAACACCTACGAATTCCTCCAGGAGCCGCCGGCCGGGCTCGTGCTGCCGGTTGCCATGCCGTTCCAGATCACCGGGGCCTTTGCCTCCAATGGCGTCAAGGAGGTCGTGGTCCGCCACCTGGTGAAGGGCAAGCCGATCGATGTCCGCGTCCCCGTGCGCCCGATCTCCCGCCTCGAGGAGGAGTCGATCGCCTCCCTCATGCCGGTCTCGGTGCGGGCCTACCTCCGCCACAAGGCGACCGACCGTACCCTGCCGCGCGACGGCGCCAGCTTTGCCATGCGGCTCGGCAGCGTCGACATTCCCTTCGCCGGCAGCAC
>JAQSDW010000064.1 GCA_029946105.1 Reyranella sp.
CCGATGACGGATGAGGAGATCGAGCAGAAGCTTCGCGCCGAGGCCGGCCGCTGGCGGCCCGGCCACGACGTCCAACCCTTGATCGACGCGGTCTGGACGCTCGACAAGAGCGCGGACGTTTCGACCCTCACCGCCATGACGATACCGCGCTGACGGTGCCGCACTGACGGTGCCGCACCAGCACTTTTCTGCATTCCTCCGTGTCCCCTGACGGATGATTGCTTACCCATGGATCGCGTGCGACTTTTCCGGAAATCAGGAGGCTACCATGTGCAATGTCTGTTCTTCCTTGGCGATGTCGCGTCGCGGTCTTTTCTCGACGGGAATGGCGGCGCTGGCGGTCACAGCCACGGCCTCGGGAGCACACGCCCAGCCGGCACGGTCCGCTGAAACGCCTGATGCCGCGTTGGCCCGTTTGATGGAAGGCAACGCGCGCTATGCCTCCGGGAAGATGAGTGAGCGCGACTTCTCGGTGGGTCGCGTCGCCCGCACCCAGGGCCAGGCGCCGTTTGCTGCCATCCTGGGCTGCGCGGATTCGAGAATCGCGCCCGAACTGGCCTTCGATCAGGGACCTGGCGAGTTGTTCGTCGTCCGTGTCGCCGGCAATTTCGTGACGCCCGACGGACTGGGCAGCCTCGAGTATGGCGCGGCGGTGCTGGGCACCAAGGTGATCATGGTGCTGGGGCACAACAATTGCGGCGCGGTCAACGCGACGATCGCAGCCCTTCAAAACGGTAACACGCTGCCGGGCCATATCGCCGACCTGGTCAGGTCGATGAAGCCCGCCATCGAGCCGGCCCTGAAAACCCCGGGGCCGGACCTGGCGCAACGCGCCGTCGTGCTCAACGTGCAGGCCAACGTGCGCCGGCTGCAGGCCGAGAAGCCGATCCTGGCGGAAATGGTTGCCGCCGGTAAGCTGCGCGTGGTGGGCGCCTACTACGACCTCGCCACGGGCAAGGTTATTCCGGTCTAGGCGTTTGGCGCTGCTTCCCGCTCTTGTTCTCATGCTCTGCGCGATGGCCTTCGCAACGCCCGTCGCGGCCCAACCGACGGACCAGACACTCAAGGCGCGCTGCTCCCAGCTCATCGCCTACTACGATCGCTTTGGCGCGAGCCGCAGCAACAACTCCGACGGCCGCCGCAATCACACCAAGCTGGCCGCCGAAATCGACTGTTCCAACGGCCTCTATGCCAAAGGCATTGCGGAGATGGAGGCCCTCCTGCAGCGCAAGAAGTTCACGCCGCCGCCGCCCGGGCCCGACGTCCCTGAAGACTACAATTGATCGTCGAGGGGGGCCAAACCCTCCCGGCACACGTGTGACAAATGTTGTGCGCCGACCTGTGCGCGCACGTGTGCCCGAGCGAGGTCGTAGCGGCTGCGGGTCGATTGTTGGGACGAACCACGGACCAATGAACCACGAGTCAATGAACCACGGGTCGGGCCCGTGGGCGGCTACCCTGGCACGGGGTTCACGTGCCGGCCTTATCGCGTGTGCCGTTCGCCCCAGTCGCTGAGCGCGCGCACCACCGGCCGCAGCTCCTGCCCCTTGGGCGTGAGGACGTACTCCGCGCGCGGCGGGTGTTTCTCGTAGAAGCGCCGTTCGACGATCCCGTGCTTTTCCAGAGCCTTGAGCCGCCCCGACAGCGTGTTGGGGCTGATGCCTTGGAGCGACTCCAGGAAGTCCTGGAACTTGCGCGGCCCGTCGAGGCTGAGGTCACGCAGCATCAACAGGGTCCAGCGGTCGCCCACGACGTCGAGCGTGCGGGCAACGGGGCAAAATCGGTCAGGGCGCTTGGTCTTCATTCCACGAGTTTTCGTAATGACTTCGAAAAATATAGTGACTCGACCGGCCGATGTAAATATATTAAGTATAGTCACTACTTCATAAGGAGTGACAGACATGACAAAGCCAATTCTCGTGACTTCGGCGGCCGGCGGCCTGCAGGGCAGGACGGGACGGCACGTCGCCGAACTGCTGCTCGCCCGCGGCGTTCCCGTTCGCGCCATGGTGCGCCAGATCGACGAGCGCTCGGACCGACTGAAGGCCCTCGGCGCCGAGATCTTCGCGGGCGACTTCCTCGACGTCAGATCCGTCCTCAAGGCGGTGAAGGGCGTTTCGTCGGTCTACTACGCCTACCCTGTCCAGGACGGTCTGGGCGACGCGACGGCGGCGATGGCGTACGCCGCAAAGGAAGAAGGCGTTTCCCGCCTGGTCAACCTCGTGATGTTCCAGTCGTCGACCGACGCTCCCACACCGCGCATGCGGCAGAATTTCCTGGCCGAGCAGGTCTTCGCCTGGGCCGGCGTCGGCGCGGTGAACATCAGGGCCACGATATTCTACGAGAACATCGCGCGCCTGGTCCGCTCGAGCCTGCCGGCCGGACGAGCAATCCGGCTGCCCTGGGGCAAGGAAACAACCATCCTGCCGCTCATCGCCGGCGAAGACGTGGCACGTATCGCGGTCGGCCTGTTGACCAGCGCGGCCCTCTCCGCGGAGACGACCGCCTATCCGGCGATCGGGACCGCCATTTCCCTGAAGGAAATCGTCGGCAGCTTCGCGCGCGTTCTGGGCAGGGACGTGCACTACGAGGAAGTCACCGACGCCGCGTGGAGCCAGGAAGCCCTCGCCCGCGGCTGGAACGCCCATGCCGTCGAGCATCTCTCCGCGCTCTGGAAGTCGATCCGCGCGGCCGGCCTCACGCCGGAGATTGCACGCTTTGCGGTGACCGACACGATCGAAAAGATCGGCGGCGCCAAACCCAAGACGTTCGAGCAGTTCGTGCGCGAGCAGCAACGGGAATTGGCCGCGCAGCCGGCCCCGGCAACGACAACAACACCGGCAGCGGCCTGAGACGGGAGAGCACGATGAACAGACGGCAACTCCTGACCGCCGCAACCTTGCAGCTCTTGCTGCAGCCCGCATTGAACGCCTTGCCGTCGAGGGCGTTCGCCAACACCCCGAGCCGAGCAGGAAACACCATGAGCCCGCTAACGCAGCGAACGATCGAGACCAACGGCATTCGCCTCAACGTCGCCGAGCAAGGCGAAGGGCCGGTGGTTCTCCTGTGCCACGGCTTCCCGGAGTCCTGGTATTCCTGGCGTCACCAGATCGGCGCCCTCGCGGCGGCGGGTTATCATGTCGTGGCGCCCGACATGCGCGGCTACGGCAAGAGCGACGCCCCTCAGGCGATCGATCAATACACGCTGTTCCATCTGGTCGGCGACATGGTGGGCCTCCTCGATGCCCTCGAGGTAAAAACCGCCGTCATCGTCGGCCACGACCTGGGCGCACGCGTCGCCTGGCAAGCGGCGCAGATGCGACCCGGCCGCTTCAGGGCCGTCGTTGGCCTCAGCGTGCCGTTTGCCCCGCGCAGCAAGGTGCGTCCGACCGGCGCCATGCCGAAGACGGAGACCGCGCAATTCTATCAGCTCTACTTCCAGGAGCCCGGCCCCGCCGATGCCGAGCTGGGGCGCGATCCGCGTTTGACCCTCCGCAGCATGTTGTTCGGCGCGTCGGGCGAGGGCGCGGCTGCCGCCCGCGCGGCCGCGGAAAGCGGAGGGGCTCCTCCAAGCCTTGGCATGGTGCCGAAGGGCGGCGGCTTCCTGCAGGGTCCGGGGGCACGGGCGGCCTTGCCGGCCTGGCTCAGCGAGAGCGATGTCGATTTCTACGCGGCCGAGTTCAAGCGCACCGGCTTCACCGGGGCCCTCAACTGGTATCGCAACTTCGATCGCAATTGGGAACTGCAGGGCTCCCTGCAAGGTGCTGCGGTGACGGTCCCCGCGCTCTATATGGCGGGCGACCGCGACTTCGTCGCGGCAGCTCCGGGCATGGACCAGCTACTGGCCAATCTCAAACGCTTCGTGCCGGCGCTCCGCGACATACAGATGATTTCCGGTTGCGGTCACTGGACCCAACAGGAGCGCCCGAACGAGGTCAAGGCCGCGATCATCGAGTTCATCCGCAGCCTACCCAGTTGAGCACCCGGCGAATTTCAGTCCCGCCAGCGAGTTCGTTCCAAATCCAGGCGGTTGCTGGCGTCAAATTTGATGCCTTCCTTTTCCAGCAAGCGTCGCTGGACAATGTCCCCGCCATTGCGAGAGAGACTGAACGACACTTCACCCTTGGCGTTGACGACGCGGTGCCACGGGACGTTCGTTTTCGGATCGAGGCGCTGAAGTACCCGGCCGACAAGGCGGGCACGTCTCGACATGCCGGCCATCGTGGCGACCTGGCCATAGGTCGCCACCCAGCCGCGGGGAATGCGGCGAACCACGGCGCAAATGGCCTCGGCGGCCGCATCGCCCCTCAGCGTGACGGCCGGGAGCGGCTTTCGTATCGGAAAGCCGGGTGGCTTCCGACGTGCCGTTGCCGAGCCTTCGACGAATCGCGAGGTAAGACCGAAGCCAGCTCGAGGCCATTTGGGAGAACGTTTCACGCCTGTTTCTCCTTAGCGAGAGCGCTGGCCCTTCTGCCGGTCCGCATTTACGTCGAAACCGGTCGCGGGCTCCCTTGTACCGCCTCCTTGCACAGGAAGCCGATCAGCGACCGGCGCGGAAATCCGAGAGCGCCTGCTCAGCCAGTCGATCGAGCCGGCCGGCGGCAGCGTCGCGTTCGATCTTCTGGTCGAAATGAGTCGCCTTGAATTCCTCGAACCAGACTCGAAAGCGCGCGAGTTGTTCGACAGGCAACTCGGCTACGGCCTTTTCAAGGTCTTCGAGATTCGCCCACATGGGCTTCCACGGTAGAAAATTGGAGCGGGCGAAGGGATTCGAACCCTCGACCCCGACCTTGGCAAGGTCGTGCTC
>JAQSDW010000065.1 GCA_029946105.1 Reyranella sp.
CACGTCATCTCGGGCGCCCTGCAGCAGCAGATCGGCCGATCCGTCACCATCAGTTACAAGCCCGGCCCCTCCGGTACCGGGGCCGGCGACCAACTCAGGAAGGCCGCGCCGAACGGCAACACGCTCGCCTTCATTCCGAGCGCCACCATGGTCGGCAAGCTCGTCAAACCCGACTTCCCGTTCGATCCGCTGACCGATCTCCAGCCGCTGACGCTCGCCGGCATCTACCCCACCGCCTTTGCCGTCTCGCCCAAGATCGAGGTCTCGACCTTGGCCGAATACATCCAATGGCTGAAGGCCGGCGACCCGCAACGCGCCCGCTTCGGCACCACGACACCGGATTCCTTCACACAGTATTTCGGCACCATGGTGGGGCGCGAGATCGGCGTGCCGCTCGAGGCCGTCGCCTATGCAGGCGCCCGGCCATTGGTGGCGGACCTCGAGGAGGGCCGCATTCCGGCCGGTACCGGCGGCATCACCTCGTTCCTCACCCCAGCGCGCGGCGGCCGGCTGAAAGTGCTGATGATCTCCGCCGCCCGGCGCCTCAAGGTGGCGCCGAAGCTCCCGACGGTTGCCGAGTTGGGCTATCCCAAGCTCGAGCAGAGCAACTGGTACGGGTTCTTCGCACCGCCCGGCATGGCGGCGCCCCTGGTCACGGCCTGGGCCTCGGAACTCAGGAAAGTTCTCCAATCGAAGGAGGTCTCGGAACAGTTGGGACAAATGGGCTTCGAGGTCCAGACGTCCTCACCGGAGGAACTGGCGGAACGGCTTGCATCGGATATGAAGAGCTGGAAACAGTTGCTTGACTCTCTCGGCCTCAAGACGACCAATTGACACCCTATTGGACGCCCCACGATCAGGAGCATCGCATGCCGCCCTTCAAGGTGTTCTGGCAGCCCGGTTGAACCAGCTGTCTGAGACTCAAAGAGTTTCTATCGGTCCGTGGGATCGACTTCGTTTCCGTCAACGTTCTTGAAGATCCGGCCGGCCTGGCCGAACTGCAGAAGCTCGGCGCCCGCTCGGTGCCGGTGCTGTCGCGCGGCGACAAATTCACCTTCGGCCAGAGCACCAAGCAGATCGTCGACTTCCTCGGCATCGACGAGAAGTCGGGGCCCGAGCTCTCGCCGACCGAACTCCAGGCCCGCCTCGACAAGTTCATGACCGCGGCGCTCGAGCTGCTGCCGCTGATGCCCTACGACCGCCTCGACACCCATGTGCCGGGCCGGCCGCGCAGCTATCGCACGCTGGGCTTCCATCTCTTCCGCGTCGTCGACGCCTTCCTCGACGCCAATCAGGGCATCACCCTCGTCCAGGCGATGTTCCGCGAGGAGCCCGCGCCCGATGCCGATACCGCGGCCCTGGTGGCCTACGGCACCAAGGTGCGCCAGCGCTTCCGCGACTGGTGGGCCGCCTGTGAAAAACTGGGCGGAGATACAGCCGGCACGCGCACGCTCGACACCTACTATGGGCCGCAGAGCCTGCACGAGCTGCTCGAGCGCACCACCTGGCATTCCGGCCAGCATGTGCGGCAATACATGATGCTGCTCGAGCGCGAGGGGCAGAGCCACAGCCGGCCGCTGGTCGAGGCCGACTTCGCGCGCCTGCCCATGCCCCAAAACGTCTGGGACGGCTAACAAAGCAATTCGAGCCGGGCAACCTCGCACCGGCTTGAGCGTTCTCTCGGGAGGAATTCACCCCCGAACGGAGAAGCATCATGCGCGCCAACGGCACGGCCACGGCCAACAGCACCAGGGAGCTGGTCAAGGAAATCTCGGTCCTCAAGGCGCAGCTCAAGAAGCTGTCGACATCGATCGAGAAGGACGCCAGCAACGGCCTCAACGGCGCGTTGAGCGACATCCAGGCCAAGAGCAAGGAAACCATCGACGAGGTCATCGAGACGGCACAGGCCTTCATCGAAGACTATTCCGACGGCGCCAAGGAAGCCACCAAGGCACTGATGGAGAAGTCGGCCAAGCTGCGCGACGACGCCACCGACACGCTGATCGAGACCGTCAAGGAACGCCCGATCGCCACGCTGGCCGCCGTCGTCGGCATCGGCTTCGTCGCGGGGTACCTTTGTCGGCGGAGCTAGGGTCGTCGGCGCCAGGCGGGCGGCACCCACAGCCCGGAAAAGCCCCAGCGGCATTTCAGCGATGATCGCTCCCCTGCTCCGCCTCGCCGTCGCCTCGGCGGCCGCGCGCACGATGCGCAATACCGCGGCGGATATTGCGCTTCGCCTGATGCTGACCCTGGGCGCTGTCCTGGCCGGCGCCATCGGCGTGTTCTGCTTCAGCTATGCCGGCCTCACGCTTCTCGAGCGCCAGCTCGATCCCGCCGCGGCATGGGCCATCATGGGCGGCCTCTATGCCGTGGCCGGCCTTGCACTTTACCTGGTGGCGACCCGCCGCCGCACCTGAGCCGCCCTCACCTGAACCGGAGGGCGCTTCACCGAGGCGAGCGGCGGCTTGACCGAGAGCCGTTCGCTCACCGGCCTTTCATCCGCCAGCATCACTTCCAGCCAGCGCAGCGACGGCAGATGGGCGGCCACGGTGCTGAGCAGAATCAGCAGCGGCACCGCCACGATGGCGCCAATCACGCCCCACATCCAGCCGAGCAACGCGATGCCCACGAACACGCCCACGGTGTTGAGCGCGCAGCGCCTGCTCACGAAGAAGGGCGTGATGAACTGCGATTCGGCGAGATGAATGAGCGTGAGCGCGGCCGGGGCGGCCACGATCAGCATCCACTCGTCGAAGGTGACGAGCGCCACGGCGGCGACCATCGCGATCAAAACAGGCGCGCCCACGAACGGAACGAAGGAGGCGAGCCCCATCAGGAAGCCCCAGATGACGGCATTGGGCAGGCCTAAAACGGCCAGGGCCGTCGCCGAGCACGCCGCGACACAGGAATAGATGACGGCGAGCGAGAAAAGGTAGTGGCCGACCCGCTCGTTGATGTCGCGCATCACGCGCGCCAGCCGCACCCGGGTGGCGAACGTCAGCGGGACGCGCAGAAGCTGGCGCCGGTGGTCGTTACGATGCACCAGCAGCATGAAGGCCAGCACCGCGGCGTAGCCCAGCTGCAGCACGACGCCGGGCGTCGTGCTGGCCAGCTGACCCAGCAACGTCTTGCCATCGTGGACCACGACCTTCTCGACGGCCGGCGCGGCCGGGCTCGCCGGCGCTGCGGAGGTCGTTGCTTCCTCGACCTGCTTGGTCACTTTCTGAAGGATCGCGATCGACTCGCGCACGCCCTCAAGTTTTTTCTCCAGCCGGTAGGTGAGCGTGGGCGCATCGGCGATCCAGCCCGCGATCGAGGGGACGGCCAGCGCCAGGAGGCCCCCCACGACGATCGCCAGCAACGACACCGAGGCGGCAGCGGCCAATATCTTCGGCACGCGCAGGCGCTCCAGCGCATTGGCGACCGGCATCAGCATCAACGCCAGAACCATCGCGCCGGCCGTGGGGATGAGAAAGTCGCGCGCGAGATAGCCCACGACGCCCACGGCGCAGACGGCCAAGACGATCAAGGGGCGGCGAATCGCCGAACTCCCGCGCAGGTGGACGGTCTGTACGCGAACTGTCGATTTTTCGGCCACCCTACCCTCGCTGATCGGCGTCAACGCCGAACGAGGCCAATAGTTCCTGGGGATAGACGGGAACCGGCAGAAACCGCGAGACCGGCCGGGCGTTGTATGGGCACTCACGTCAAGGAGGCGCACTGCAAGGAGGTGTTCGATGATCTTCAATCTCAAAATTCACCCGATTCTCGCCGCTGGCCTTCTCGCGGGCTTCGCCGCGCTGACGGCTCCCGGTCTCTCGGCCAATGCCCAGAACCTGGCCGCGGCAGCGCCAAGCAACAGTGTCGCCAAGCCGCGCCCCGGCTACATGATCTTCTTCGAGCCGAGCAGCACCGAGGTCTCGCCGACGGCGGCCGGCACGATCCGCACCGCCGCGCGCGCGGCGCGCGCGAACAAGGCGCCCATGGTCCGGATCGTCGGACGGGCCGACCATGCCGAGGCGGTGAAGGCCGAACTGGTGCGCCAGGGCATCTCTGCATCGTCGATCTTGCTGGTCGGCCGCGACGACACCGGCCCGCTCGTCCGCGCCTCGACCGGCGTCGCCGAGCCGATCAACCGGCGTGTCCTGATCGCCTTCTAAGGGTTCCTCTGTGCGGGACCGTAGGTTTGCCGCGAGCTCCGCGAGAGTTCTAGGCTCCCGCGGACGCCCTCGAGGACAAGCCCCATGCCGATGCTCAAGCGACCCGATGCCGAGATCCACTACGAGGTTCACGGCAAGGGCTTTCCTATTCTGCTCTATGCGCCCGGCGGTCTGCGCTCGAACGTCGAGTTCTGGGGCCCCGCCCCCGACGGGACGCCACGCTCCTGGATGGACCCCCGCACCGCATTGGCCGACCGATTCACCGTGATCTCGATGGACCAGCGCAACGCCGGCAGGTCGGTGGCCGAAGTGAAACCCGATCACGGCTGGCACACCTTCGCCGCCGATCATCTGGCGTTGATCGATCATCTCGGATTCGAGAAGTTCCATGTCATGGGCGGCTGCATCGGCGACAGTTACTGCTTCGAGGCCATAGAGCAGGCGCCCGACCGCGTCGCCGCGGCGGTGCTGCAGAACCCGATCGGCCTGCATGAAAACCGCGACACCTGGGATGCCGCGGTCAAGGCCTATGGGGAGACCGTGCGGGCGCGCGATCCCACGATCCCGCAGTCGGCCATCGACATCTTCGGCCACAACATGTTCGGCAACGATTTCGTCTTCTCGGTCACCCGCGATTTCGTGAAGGCCTGCAAGACGCCGCTCTTCCTCCAGCCCGGCATCGACAAGCCGCACCCCGCCCCGACCAGCGCCGAGATCGCAGCCCTCGCGCCCGACATCGTGGTCCAGAGGGACTGGCGCGGGCCTGAGTTCCTGGCCCAATCGATCAGGCGCGTCGGCGACTTCCTGGTGAAGCACACGCCGGCGTGATCACTTCTCTTCCGGGTCGGGTCGCCCTGACCCCTCCGGAAAAAACTTCGGCATGTTCTCGCGCACCCACGCGCGGGCGTGGCGGAGGCTGTTGAAGACCTTCACCGGCCGCTCCCCCGCCGTGAGCTCGGCGAATTTCCGGGCCTACTCGCCGCTTTTGGGATCGACGACGAAAGCCAGCGGACCGCGGGTTCCGGCATGGGGATCGGCGCGCATGAACGCGGCAATGGCCGCCATCCGTCCGTCGTCGATGGGAGAAGTCGCCGCCGTGGTGTCGATGATCTTGCCGTAGTGCTGCCGGCCCGTCTTCAGGAACTCGCGCGCGACGTCGGCGATATCGTCCGGCGTGATCTCGCCGAGGCCGACGGCGATCACGAGCCGATGGAGATCGGAGATATCGAGATGGATGGGCATGGGCGCCATTTTAAGGAGCTTTGACCGCCGTACCAGTGCGCGGTGGCGAGATCGCGGCAGCCGTCAGCGTCGTGGCTGGATCGCCGCACTCTCGTCGAGCCACTTCCGGGCGGCGTGGAGGGTGCGAAAAACCTTCACCGGCCGCTCCCCCGTCGTCAGTTCGGCGAATCTCTCGGCGACCGGGCTCCCCGCGGCATCGACGACGAAGGCCAGCGGGCCTCGGACGGTCATGGCGGGATCGGTTCTCAGCACGGCGGCGGCAGATGCCAATTCGGCGTCGTCGACGAGCAGGTTGGCGGCCGTGATATCGACGATCTTGGATAGGGCATCATGTCGGCGTCCGCGAACTGATGCGCCAGGGCCAGCAACTCGCCGGCCCTGGCATCGCCGATGATGACAACCATTACGAGTCTGTTGAGACGGGAGATATCGAGATGGATCGCCATGGGGGCTCACGAAACTGTCGGCCGACCATGCGCCAGCGGCTCGCCTGAAGCTATCCCATATTCTACGCCTTTGTAAATCTCAACTGAAATACAACCCGGGCTGCTGCCGATGGGCCGACCTCAGCCCAGGGCCGGGAACACCACCTCGCTCAGGACCGCAAGATTGACTCGGTTCTGCTCGATACCGGGTTTGCGATAGTTACCGCAGTTCATCGCCACGACGAGATCGAGGCCGGGGAAGACATAGAGTTTCTGGCCGCCCCAGCCGATGCCGCCGAACCAGTACTGCCGCCGGCCGTCGACCATGTCGTCGTAGATGTACCAGTGGTAGCCGTAGCTGCGCGGCCCCCCGATGTGGACGACGGGCGTGGTGATACGCTTCACCCAGTCTGCCGGCACGATTTGCTTGCCCTGCC
Source organism: Reyranella sp. (assembly GCA_029946105.1). Lineage (GTDB taxonomy): Bacteria > Pseudomonadota > Alphaproteobacteria > Reyranellales > Reyranellaceae > Reyranella. The sequence goes on from JAQSDW010000065.1 coordinate 6,265, forward strand.
AGACACCACCGGCCAGTGCGAGTTGGCCCAGTTTCAGCATATCGCGCGGCAGCAGCCGGCAGCCCGACGCCGCGCGCGGCTCGCCATCGGCACTGACCGCCCATTCGCTGGGGCCAAAGCCCATCGGGTCGAACAGGACGCGGCGGGCATAGGCCGGCAGCCTCTCACCCGTGCCCTTGGCGATCAACCGTCCGAGAATCGCGGTCGCGGCGCCGCAATAGGTCCACTTCACGCCGGGCTCGCCCACGATCGGTAATCCGAGGATGAAGCGGAAGCGGTCGGGCGCTGCCTCCATCGCGATCTCGCTGTTGCGCAGATCGCTGCCATAGGGAACCGTGAGTTCATCCCACTCCAGGCCCATCGTCATGCTGAGCACGTGGGCAATCGTGATCTTGTCGCGGCCGGGCTGCTGGGCGAGGTCGGCATAGTCGGGGAACTGCTCGTAGAGCTTGGCCTCGGGCGGCGGCACCTTGCCTTGGGCGAGCGCGATGCCATAGGCGAGACCGACCACACTCTTGGATACGGATCGGAGGTCGTGCAGCACCTCGGGCCCGAAGCTGGTGATGCCGCCGTCGTTGCGCGATATGTCCTCGTACTGGCCCCGCCCGTAATGCTCGAACAACGTCTTGCCGCCCCGATTAACCAGCAAAGCGTCCAGGCCGTTCACCTTGCCGCTCTGCTCGGCCACCGCGAGACGTTGCGCGAAATCGCCGGCGGCGAAGGCGCGGCGCGTGGGGGTGGTCAGGAAAGGTGCAGTCAAGAGTCCGGCTCCGAGAACGGTCAACAGATGGCGGCGGTCGAGAAGGAACATCACTTTATCTCCGGTGGGCGATGCCCTGGAGTGAGCCTCCGCAGTTTCGCTGTCTTTTCGCTTGGGTAAAGTTGTGTAAAGGCCGCATCACCCGTGCTGCGCCTGCTCCGCGCGCCGCCAGGTGGCAGGTGCTGCGCCGAACTTCTTCTTGAACGCCCGGGAGAACGCGGCCTCCGATTCATATCCGACCTGTTCGGCGATCCGAACCAGCGGATCACCGCTGTCACGCAGTTTCTGAGCGGCGACCTGAAGGCGCCAATCGGCGAGATAGTGCATCGGCGCCATGCCGATCACACGCGTGAACCTTTCGGCGAGGCCGGAGCGGGATATTCCAACCTCGCGGCCGAGTTCGTCGACGCTCCAGCCATGGACGATGTTTGCATGCATGAGCCCCAACGCCCTGGAAACAGCCGGATCGCGCAGGCCGGCAAGCCAGCCGGTTTGCCCGTCGGGGATTCCTTGCACGTACTGCCGCACGGCCTCGACGAACAACAGCTCTGAAAGCTTGGAGAGGACCGCCGTGGAACCGGTCCGTCCGCTCGCGACTTCATATGCCGCGTACTGGAACGTCGAACGGATCCAGTCTGCCGCGGGCGTGTCGTCCACCTTCAGGATCATCGCCGAGGGCAATGTAGAGACGATCGGATTGGCAAGACCGCTGTCGCAGCCCAGGAAGCCGCACACCATGTGGACCCTGTCCCCACCACCGCCGTGGAGAACCGTCTGAACCATCTTGTCTCCCTCGGGCACGATGATGGAGGCGGCCGAGACCGGGGGCAGGCTTATATCGCTGCCCATCAGGTAAAGATCGTTGTGGGGAAAGATCACGACTTCGCCGCGGCGGACCTGCTGCCGCCGACCTTTGGGCTCGGCGACATAAAGCTCGCCGTCGACGACGTAATGATAGGGAATGAGATGGGCCGCCGCCCCGAGAAAGGGCGCGCAGTGCTCCGGCGACATCTGGCCGATCATGCACCAGGGCGCCGAGAACTCGGCGTTGAGGAACACGCCGCTGCTGAGACGGGAAACGCGCAGAATGTCCGACAACGCATCCATTGGGGCATCCATCACGCGGCTTTTCGTTTGGAGGATTCGTCAATTCTTCCAGCGTCCGGATCATAGCGGGACCGGCCCCCCGGAGATACATCCGCCCTCACAGCACGGGTTATCCGTAACCGTGACACAACCGGATGGAGACAGACATGAACGCGATCATTCCGAACGCCATCGTTTCCCTGGCCGATACCGCAAGATACGCGCGGACCATCGCAGCCTCCAAGGCCGTGCGCTGGGACATCGACAAGGACGTCATCAAGGGGCGAGCCTTCGACGCCGCCAAGAAATACCTGCCCGACGGCCTGTCGCTGGTCCGGGAAATGGCGCTTTCCGAGGCCGAGATGCGCTTCGCCAGCCAGATCCAGGGCCGCACCTACGCCAACGTCTTCGGCCTGGTCGAGCGCTTCATCACGGCGAAGCTCATCGACGTGAGCCGGGAGCACACGCTGGGCGACCAGAACGCGCTCGAGGCGCTGGTTCGGTTCAGCGACGAAGAGATCAAGCACCAGATCCTCTTCCGGCGTATCGAGGCGATGATGGCCGAGACGATGCCGGCGGGCTATCGCTTCGATGTCGATCCCGACGCGGTTGCGCACGCCGTCCTCGCCAAGAGCACCTGGTCTGTGCTCGTGCTCACCCTTCACATCGAGCTGTTCGTGCAGCTCCACTATCGGGAGAGCATCGAACCGGACAGCGGACTCTCCGACCTGTTCAAGGATGTGTTTCTCTTCCACTGGAAGGACGAGGCCCAGCACTCGGTTCTCGATGAGCTCGAGTTGAAGCGCCACGACGCAACGCTCTCCCGGGAAGAACGCGACCGGGCGGTTGGCGAGTTCATCGAGCTGGTGGTGGCCGTCGATTCGATCCTGCAGGTGCAGGCCAAGGCGGATGCGGCCTACTTCGGCATGAACTGCGGACGAGTGCTGCAGCAGGCCGAGGTCGAGCAGGTCGGCCGGCACTTCCTGAAGGCCTATCGCTGGCAGTACATCTTCTCGGGTGCCGGCCATCCGCGCTTTCAGGGCATCGTGAGGGGCCTGATCGGCGCGGACCAGATGATGCGCATCGAGGCGGCCCTCGGCACGCTCGTTTGATCGCACGCTCGTTCGATCCGAGGCGGATTCCGTTCCCGGCCGGCCTGCACCCCAGGTCGCGCCGGGCGCCTTGCGACCGCTACGCGTCCTGCCAGTTGAACGGCAGCGGCGCTTCGCGAAAGGCGAAGCGGTCGAGATGGCGGGCGACGGCGCCCTTGAGCCCTTCCAGTTGGCCCGGCGAACTCGCCGCCAGGCGGCATTCGATCGCGCCGTCGTGCGCCAGCAATTCCAAGGTCGCATCGCCCGGCCACTCCGCGCCGCGCGCGTTGCGCGGAAAGACTACCGTGCCCTTGGTCTCGTCGAAGGTGACGGCAAGGTTGTAGGTCCAGTGCTTGCAGAGCTGCTGGAGGTAGCGGCTGGCGTGCGCGGTCGGCACGCGTGCGGTGCTGCTGGTGGCCATGGCTGCTCCATCGGGCAAGGGTCCGGGAAGGCCGAGCTGCTTTCGCAGTATCTCGAGTCGCGTGGTCATCACAGGCGCTCGATCTTCTGCGCGGCGTCATCGAGGATCGAGGCCACCTGGTGAAGCGTCTCGGTCTTGGCGTCGCCGCTCTCGAGGCGCGAGATCAGCACCATCTTGAGGTTCTGCATCGCCCGGCGGATCGGGCCGCCATCGCTGCGTTCGCGCGCCGTGGCGAGCTCGGCGAGGCGGGCGAACAGCGCGTCCACTTCGACTTTCTTTGCCACGAGCAACTGGGTGCCATCGGCAGTCGCCGCGAAGGCCTTGCGTGCGCCGCCGGAAGCCGCCTCTTCGATCTGGCCCATCTCGTGCAGCATGGTGAGCGTCGGGTAAACGACGCCGGGGCTCGGCACATAGAAGCCGCCGGTCAGTTCCTCGATCGCGCGGATGAGTTCGTAGCCGTGCCGCGGCTGGTCGGCGATCAGTTTCAGCAGGACGAGGCGAAGCTCGTTCGAATCGAAGACCCGACGGCGCCGGCCGCCCCGACCCTCCTCGGGCCCGCGCCAGTCGCCGCGGCCGAAGCCGTGCCGCTCGCCGCGGGGTCCGAAGTGACGGCCCTCATGGCGGCCGGAGTGGTGCCCGGGATGATGATCCTGCCGGCCGTGGCCGTACGAGTGATGAGAAGAATGCATTGAATACCTCAGTATGTGTTTAGACATGTATAAGATATATCTTGATACAGTTAAATATCAAGTGATCATCCGAAATGCCTCAATCTTTCCTTAATTGCCGAGGGGCACGCAGACGTCGTCCCCTTCTCGATCGGCCTATTGATTCCTATTATAGATTCCAATATTCCTATCAACACTGGCAATTTGCCGAAGGAAAGGAGACCGGAACCATGTCCGCACAACCCTGGCACCGTGGCACCCCCGAGCGCGATCCGGCCGAGCTGGCCGAGGAATCGGCACGCCGCCGCGCCGAAGCGGCGCTCGAAGACTGGGCGCGCAAGCCGATGACCTAAAATCCCATCAACAATCCACCGGGCAGCCCGCAGCCGCAGGCAAAGACCGCGGCCGCGGCCGACAGGCTGACCCCGGCGCTGGAGCGCGCGCTCGCCAATCCGCGGCGGCTGAACACGCCGCGCCGCCAGCAGGCCGCCTTCCTGCGCCAGGTGCCGCGCTGCGCGACGATCGCCGAGGCGGCCGTCTGCGCCGGCGTCAACCGTGGCACGCTCTATCGCTGGCGCGCCCGCGATCCGCGCTTCGCCGCGAAGTGGGACGCCGCCGTCGCCTGCCACGCCGCAGAGGTCTCCGGCAACATCGCGCTGGAAGCGAACAGGGTGGAGCTCCAGCCGGTGTTCTATCGCGGCAAGCAGATCGGCGAGCGGCGGCGGCTCAACATGCGGCTGCTGATCCACGTCCAGACTCGCCTCGATGCCGATCGCCGCCGCGCCGAGGATCGCATCGAGCGTCGCGAGCTGCTCGTGCTGCGGGCCGAACTGGCGGAGCGGAATTTTAAAATGCGACGTTTGGCGACTCCTGCCGCGACGCCTGTTGTGCCGGAAATGTGCAGCGAAGACCTGGGCTTACCCGCCGCCGCGTGACTCCGGAAACCGTGCGAAAAGCGTGACTCCGTTGCAGCCCCAACAAGGTGTCCCGCGGTCCGTTGAGTCAGTTCCCCTTCAGGATCTTTGCCGCCGCGTCGGTGAAGACCTGGCAGCCCAGCACGATGTCGGCATCGTCGGTGTTTTCGGTGAAGTGATGCGAGATGCCGCCGATCGAGGGCACGAACATCATGGCCGCCGGAATCTTGAGGCCGATCACCTGCGCGTCGTGGCCGGCGCCGGACGGCATGCGCACATGCTTCGCCGGTGCGTGCGCCATGGCCGACTCCTCGATGGCGTCGAGGAAGCGGCTGTCCATCACCAGCGGCATGGTGCGAGAGAGGTTCACGCACTCCACCGTGCACGGGCCCTTCTTCTGGTGGTCGGCGACGATCTCCATCAGCTTGGCCTCGAAGGCCTGCAGGACCTTGATGTCGGCGTCGCGGAACTGGAGGACCATCTCGGCCCTGCCGGGGACGATCGCGGGCGCGCCGGGCTCGATCGACATCTTGCCGACCGTCCACACGCTCCTCGGGCCGGAGACCGCGGGGAACTTGTCCATCACGTCGTTGTAGAGCCGCATCATCGCGGCGCCGGCATCCTTGCGGATCGGCATCGGCGTCGTGCCGGCATGGTTCTGGATGCCGCCGAAGATCAGGCGGAACTGCATGATGCCGACGATGGCCGTCACGATGCCGATGCGCTGCTCGCCCGCTTCGAGGAGACCGCCCTGCTCGATATGGGCCTCGAGATAGCCGCGGTACCTGCCCTCTTCCAGGTGCTCGCGCGGCACGCCTTCGAGCCCGGCCGCCTTCAGCGCCTCGCGCATCGGCGTGCCCTCGTCGCGGTGCCTGGCCTTGTCGATGTCGGCGTCGGAAAACAGGCCGACAAAGGAGCGGCTGCCGGTCATCTGGCCCCAATGGCCTTCCTCGTCGGCCCACGAGGCGACGTCGACGGCGAGATGCGCCGTATCAGGGTCCTCGGCCAGCGCGCGGGCGACTTCGAGGCCGTAGATCACGCCCATCACGCCGTCGAGCCAGCCGCCGCGCGGCTGGGTGTCGGAGTGCGAGCCGATCAGCAGGCGCGGGCCGGTCTTGGGACTCTTGCCGATCACCGTGCCGATGCCGTCGATCACCGGCTCGAGCCCGGCCTCTTTCATGCGTCCCGCCAGCCAGTGCCGGCTCTCGACATCCTGCGGCGACAGGTGCGGGCGATGGACGCCGGTCTGGTAGCGGCCGAAATCGGCGATGCGACGCAGATCGGCCAGCAGTCTTTCACCGTTGATCCTGGGCATGTCGTGACCTCAGTCGAGATGCGCCGCGACCCACGCGGCGGTGGAGAACAGGCGGTCGTCGGCGTGGCGCAAGCCGACGAGCTGGAGGCCGAGCGGCAGACCCTTCGAGCCGGTGCCGGCCGGCAACGTGACGCAGGGCGTATGGGCGAGCGTCCAGATCGAGTTGAACACGGGGTCGCCGGTGAAGGCGATGCCCTCGGGAGCCTCGCCCGGCGCGCTCGGCGTCAGCAGCACGTCGACCTTGTCGAACAGGGAATCGACATGGGCGCGGAAGGCCACGGCCTTGCGCTGGGCCGCGACATAGCGTTCGAAGCTGACGGCGAGGCCGCGCTTCATCGGCCCGTCCTTGATCTCGGCGCTCATCTTGTCGGGATTGCGCAGCCGCTCGTCGGCATAGTTGCGCACGCTCTCCCAGCCGGTGATGGCCGCATGGTCGTCGATGATGTCGCGGTACTCGGGCGCGAAGCTCACATCGACGATGCTGGCGCCCTTGGACGAAAGCACGGTCGCGGCGCGGTCCAGCAGCGCCACCGTGTCGGGCAGCGCCTTGTCCCACACTGGCGAGCGGCAGAAGCCGATGCGCGGCGCGGACGCCTTGTGGTCGCCCCTCCTGTAGCCAATCGCCACAGGCGGAAGCTTGAGCACGACGCCGCGGAACAGTGCGATGTCGTCCAGCGTGCGGGCCATCAGGCCCAGCGTGTCGACCGAGTGGCACTGCATCTTGATGCCGACGCGGTTGAAGTCGCCGTAGGTCGGCTTGTAGCCGATCACGCCGCAATAGGCCGCGGGCCGGATCACCGAGCCGCCGGTCTGCGTGCCGAAAGCGAGCGGCACCTGGCCGTCGGCCACCGCGGCGGCCGAGCCGGACGAAGAACCGCCCGGCGTGTGGGCCGCGTTGTGCGGGTTGGTGGTGGCGCCGGCATGGCGGTTGGCGAACTCGGTCGTCACCGTCTTGCCCATGATCACGGCATTGGCGGTCCGGCAGAGCGCCACGCAGGCGGCATCGCCGAACGGCACCTTGCCTTCGAAGATCGGCGAGTTGTGGCCGGTCGGCATGTCGTACGTGTCGATTATGTCTTTTATGCCGACGGGAATGCCCCGCAGCAGGCCGCCCTTGGTGGCATCGGCTGCCTGCGCTTGTGCGATCGCCTTGCCGGGATCGAGATGGGCCCACGCCTTCACGACGCCGTCGCGCTCGGCGATGCGATCGAGACAGTCGCGCACAAGCTTTTCGGAAGTGAGCGTGCCGGCCTCGATGGCGGCGACTGCTTCGGTGGCAGAGAGCGGCTTCATGACAGCGCTCCCTTCACCCAGGCGGCGATGTCGAGCAGGCGCGCATCCTCATGCTGACGGCCGACCAGTTGAATGCCGATGGGCAAGCCGGCCGGTCCCTTGGCAAAGGGCAGCGTCACGCAGGGCATCCAGAGGTAGGTCCACAGCAGGTTGAACGTGGCATCGCCGGTCCGTTCCAGACCGAGCGGCGCCTCACCCTTGGCCGGCGCCGTCAGGATGACGTCGATGTCGTCGAACAGTGCATCGACCGCCGCGCGTCCCGTATCGCCCAGCTTGCGGGCCGCGACCCAGGTCGCGTAGTCGATCTTCGACCCCACCTCGAGCTTGTCCTTCTTGAGGCTCTCGCTCAGCAGATGCGGGAAGCGGCGCGCCTCGTCGGCATGGGCGCGCGGGCCGTCGAAGGCGCTCAGCGTCTTCTGGCCGTCGCTCATGGCACGCACCGGCGCCGGCAGCTCGATCTCCTTCACCTGCGCACCCGCCTTGGCGAGCGCGGCGGCGGCATCGTTCACCGCCTTGGTGCCCTCAGCCGAGAGCTCGTCGCGGTGATGGGTGAAGCAGACGGCGATGCGCGGCGGCGAAGCGACCTTGGCGATCGGCGCGAAAGGGATCGCCATGAGGGCAGCACGGAACAGCGCGATATCCTCGATGCTGCGGGCATAGGCGCCGATCGTGTCGAGCCATTCGGTGTTGGCCTTCATGCCGGCGGTCGGGAAGTGGCCGTAGGTGGGCTTGTAGCCCACGACGCCGCAGAAGGCCGCCGGCCGGATCACCGAGCCGCCGGTCTGCGTGCCGGTGGCCAGCACGATCTGGAAGTCGGCCACGCCCGCGGCCGAGCCCGACGACGAGCCGCCCGGCGTGTGGGCGGGATTGTGCGGATTGCGGGTCGGACCGGGATGCCGGTTGGCGAACTCGGTGGTCACCGTCTTGCCCAGCAGGATCGCACCGGCGTCCCGGGCAAGCGCAATGGTGGCGGCGGCGGCCAGCGGCTGGTGGGTCTTGTAGATGGGCGAGCCGTAGGTCGTCGGCTGGTCGACCGAATCGATGATGTCCTTCACGCCCATCGGGATGCCGTGCAGCAGCCCCTTGCGTGGACCGCGATCGAGCACCCTGGCGCGTTCGAGGGCAGCATCGCGGGCGAGATGCGACCAGGCGAGCACGTCGCCGTCGCGCTGATCGATGCGGTCGAGATGGGCGCGCACGATGGCTTCGGCCGTCACCGCGCCGGAGTCGATCTGTTGCGCGAGTTCGGTGGCGGTGAGCGTGTTGGGCGTGGGCATGGGCGCCATCATGGCAGCAAGAAGCATGCCGCCCAAATGCTGGCGCGCTTCATGCTTCGTGTATCGGAACTCCGGAGGTTCCGCATGATCACCCGTCGCGCCACCCTGCTCGCCAGTGCCGCCCTACCCCTTGCCGCCCTTCCCTTGGCCGCCTCGTCGCTCGCGCGCCCGGCCGCGGCACAACAGCCCTCGACGCTGCGCATCGCCATGACGTTGGCCGACATCCCGGCGACCGACGGGGCACCCGACCAGGGCACCGAGGGCATCCGCTTCATGGGCTACACGCTCTACGACCCGCTGGTGGCGTGGGACCTGTCCTCGGCCACGGAACCCGCCAGGCTGGTGCCCGGTCTCGCCACCAAGTGGTACCAGGACCCCGCCGACCCGACGAAATGGATCTTCGAGCTGCGCCAGGGCGTGAAGTTCCATGACGGTTCGACCTTCAACGCCGACGCGGTGATCTTTACGCTTGAGCGGGCACTGAACGACAAGTCTCCGGCCTTCGATCGCCTCGGTCGCAGCGTGCTGGTCGCCTCGCTGTGGCCGCTCGTAGGCTACCGCAAGATCGACGACTACAAGGTCGAGATGCAGACCAAGGGCGTCGACACGCTGATGCCGTCGCTGCTCAACCGCGTGCCGATCGCGAGCCCGGCCAACTTCGAGAAGGTCGGCCGCGACTGGCAGGCCTTTAGGAAGTCCCCTTCGGGAACGGGGCCGTGGAAAATGGTGGCTTGGACGCCACGGGAGAAAGCGGAGCTCGCGCGCAACGCCGACTACTGGAACACGGACCGCATCCCCAAGAGCGAGCGCATGGTGCTGCTGCCGATCCCCGACGTCTCGACGCGCACGGCCGCCCTGCTGTCGGGTCGCGTCGACTGGATCGAGGGGCCCGCGCCCGATTCGCTCGACAAGCTGCGCGCCGGCGGCTGCAAGATCGAGACGAACGCCATCCCGCACATGTGGCCCTACACGCTGAACCTGCTGCCCGGCCAGGCCACCGCCGACATCCGCGTGCGCAAAGCGATGAACCTCGCGATCGACCGCGACTCGATGGTGAAGCTGCTGGGCGGGCTCGCCGCGCCGGCGGTGGGTTGCGTGCCGGCGGACCATCCTTGGTTCGGCACGCCGTCCTTCAAGATCAATTACGACCCGGCCGAAGCCAAAAAGCTGATGGCCGAGGCGGGCTATGGGCCGCAGAAGCGGCTCAAGACCAAGGTCGCGATCTCGACCTCGGGCTCGGGCCAGATGTATCCGCTGATCATGAACGAGTATATCCAGCAGCAGTTCGCCGAAATCGGCATCGACATGGAGTTCCAGGTGATGGACTGTAACGCGCTCCTGAACACGATGCGCCAGGGCGCCAAGTCACCGGAGGGCAGCCAGTTCGGCGCCATCAACGTGAGCTGGAACACGATGGACCCGCACAATGCCTTCATGCGCTTCGCCGACAGCCAGATGGTGCCGCCCAAGGGGTCGAACTGGGGCTACATCAACGATCCCGAATTCGACAAGCTTTGTGCCGAGGCCCGCACGACGGCCGACCCCGCGGCGCTCGACAAGGTACTGGCCAAGATCAACACGCGCATGGTCGACGAGGCGGTGTTCGTCTGGGTGGTGCACGACGTGTGGCCCAACGCCATCTCGGGGAAGGTCAAAGGCTATGTGCATCCCAAGAGCTGGTACGTTGACTTCTCGCCGGTGACGGTGAGTTAGGGCGGGCCGGCTAAGACGGAGTGGCTAACTCCGCTTGCGCTGGGCAAAGCCGATGTAGAGGCCGGAGGCCACGATGATGGCGGCACCGACCCAGCCCAGGAAGTCGGGGAAGTCGCCGAAGAAGAGGTAGCCCACGATCACCGAGCCCAGGAGCTGCGTGTACTGGAACGGCGCCACGACGTTGGCCGGCGCGTAGGCGAGCGCCCGGGCGACGAAATAGTGGCCCATCGCGCCCAGCACGCCGAGGCTGCAGAAGTAGGCGATGTCGCGCAGGCCTTCCGGCGTCTTCCACACGAACGGCAGCACGAGGAACATGCCGAAGCCGCCGACGACCGAGCTGTAGATCGCCGAGGTCTCCGGCGTGTCGATATTGGAGATGAGCCGCGTCAGCACCTGGTAGACGGCGTAGCAGGCCGCACTCAGCAGCGAGAGCAGCGAGGCCCAATGGAACAATTCGGTGCCGGGCTGGATCAGGACCAGAACACCCACGAAGCCGACACCGAGCGCCACCATCGCGCCGACGCTGGAACGCTCGCGCAGCACGACCCAGGCCAGCGGCAGGACGAGCAGCGGCGCCATCATCGTGATCGCCGACGCCTTGGCGAGCGGGATGAAGACGATGGCGAGGAAGCTCGCGGCGTTGGAGGTGAAGAGCATCGTCGAGCGCGCGAGCTGCGTGAGCGGCCGGCGCGTGCGCAGCATGCCGACCCCGAAGCGCGGCACGAAGAAGATCAGCATGAAGACGATATGGCCGAAGGCGCGCGCCCACGAGATCTGAAGCGTGTTGTAGTCGGCGCCCAGGAACTTGGCGAAGCCGCTCATGACGGGAAAGAGAAGACCGGCACCGCACATGAAAAGAATACCGGCCAGGATGCGCTGGCCGGGGCGTGCCTTCTCCTCGATCAACGCCGCGAGCCGGCCATTGCCAGGGATTCCCAGATACGTGCCGGCGTCGCCGGCATGTCGAGCGCCATGACGCCGGCGGGCCGCAGCGCATCGAGGATGGCGGCCATGATCGTCTGCGGAGCGGCGATGCAGCCGGCCTGTCCCGAGCCTTTGACGCCCAGAGGATTGGCGGCGGTCGGTCGCTCGATCAGGTCGATGTCGAAGGAGGGAAAGTTGTCGGCGCGCGGCAATGCGTAGTCCATCAGCGAGCCGCTCAGCAGCTGGCCGGACTGGGGATCGTAGACCGTGTGCTCCATCATCGCCTGACCAATGCCCTGGGCGACGCCGCCCTGCACCTGGCCCTCGGTCAGCATCGGGTTGATCAGCCGGCCATAGTCGTCGACGGCGGTATAGCGCAGCAGTTCAGCAGCACCGGTCTCGGGATCGATCTCGACCTCGGCCACATGGCAGCCACTCGGGAAGGTGAAGACGTCGGTGATGTTCAGCACGTGCTCGCCCAGTCCCTTGCCGGTCTCGGGCGCCATGCCCTCGGGCAGGTTCGCTGGATCCTGGGCACTCAGCGCCAGCGCCGCGAGATCGATGCCGCGGCCCGGCGTATCGGCGGCGCCGCGCACGGTGAAGCGGCCTTGGTCATAGTCGAGATCATCCCCCGACGCCTGCAAGAGATGTGCCGCCAGCCGCCGCGCTTTTGCGAGAGCTGCATCCATCGCTTTCACCAGCGCCGCGCCGCCCATGTGCATGGAGCGCGCGCCGCCATGGCCCGCGCCGCTCTTCACCTGGCGCGTGTCGGCCTGGACATAACGGAAGGCGCCGATCGGCAGGCCGAGATGCTCCGAAGCGATCTGGGCGAAGGACGTCTCGTGGCCCTGGCCGTTGGATTCGGTGCCCAGTGCGATCATGACCGTGCCGTCGGTCTCGAAGCGCACTTCGGCGCCTTCGTTTGGTGCCCCGCGCGAGGTCTCGAGAAAGCAGCCGACGCCGATGCCAAGCAGCCGGCCGCGTGCCTTCGCCGCCGCGCGCCGTGCCTCGAAGCCCTTGGTGTCGGCCCGCACCACGGCAGCGTCGAGATTGCCGACGAAGCCGCCCGAATCGATCGCCATGCCCATGGCGGTCTTGTGCGGGAACGATGCGATCAGGTTCTGCCGCCGCAGCCCGGCCGGGTCGCGGCCGATCACGCGCGCGGCCGCCTCGATACAGCGCTCGGTGATGTAGTTGGCCTCGGGCTTGCCGGCGCCGCGATAGGCATCGACCGGCACCGTGTTGGTGAAGGCGCCACGGACATCGACGGCGATGGCGGGAATGTCGTAGACGCCGCCGTGCGCCGTCGAGGCAGCGATGGCCGACGCGCCGGGCCCGTTGCCCGACAGATAGGCGCCGAGGTTGGCGACCATGGCGACATCGAGCGCCAGGATGCGGCCTGTCGCATCGAGCGCAATCCGTGCCGTGGCCGCGATATCGCGGCCCTGCGCTCCCGATACGAACTCCTCGGCGCGATCGGCGATCCAGCGCACCGGCTGGCCGAGCTTGCGCGCCGCCCACAGCAGCAGCACCCATTCGGGATAGAGGAAGTTCTTCATCCCGAAGCCGCCGCCGACATCCGGTGCATGGAGTTGGATGCGCTCGGGCAGCACCTTGAAGACGAACTCGGCGAGCTGACGGCGGATGCCGTGCAGCCCCTGCCCCGTCAGCTCGAGGTCCATGGTGTCGGTCGCGGCGTCATAGCGGGCAATGCCGGCACGCGGTTCGATCGGCACGACGACGACGCGGTTGTTCATCACCTCGACGGCAACGACGTGGGCCGCCTCCTTCATCGCCCGCGCCACGGCGTCGTGGTCGCCCTTCTGGAGATGGAAGGCGAGATTGCCCGGTGCCTGCTTCCACAGGGTGGGAGTCCCATCCGCAAGGGCTGCCCGGCCATCGACGACGGCCGCCAGCGGATCGTAGTCGACCTCGATCAACTCGGCCGCTTCGCGCGCGGCCTCGACACTGTCGGCCACGACGAAGGCCACCGGATCTCCGACATGGCGCACGCATCCGTCGGCCAGCGCCGGGCGTGGCGGCACGATCAGCGGCTTAACCGCCGCCAGGCACGGCAGGGGACCCAGGCCATCGGCCGCAAGATCGGCGGCAATGGCGACCAGTCGCACGCCCGGCAAAGCAACGGCCGGCGCGATATCGATCCGCCTGATCAGCGCATGGGCGTGTGGCGAGCGCAGGACATGGCCGTGCAGCTCACTGGTGTTGGCGATGTCGTCGACGTAGCGACCGCGACCCATAAGGAAGCGGACATCTTCGAGACGGCGAACCGAGCGGCCGGGCTGATGATCATTCATGGCCTTTTGTGGCGCACTTCAGGTCATGGAGTCACGTCGGATAAGATCCGGCTGGCCGTCATGATCGAGCAGCGTCTGCACGAGGCGCCGGAACTGAGTGGGCCCTGCGTCGAGGCTGGTCGGCAGCATGCGGCGCGCGGGATCGAGATCGATCAACCTCTGCTGCGCCTCGATCAGCGCCTTGTCCTCACCGAAGGCTGCTTCGACCACGCCGAACAGACGGCCGAGGCGGTCCGGATCAATATCGGCGCTGCGCGCGCCGGCGGCGTAGAAGTAGCGTGTCGTGCGGTTGCTCATCGGCGTCACGGCCTGATCGTCGTAGCGCAGGAAGAGCGGCGCTTCCTCTGGAGGTGCCAGCTTGCAGCGCTCGGCGGTGCCCGCCGCATAGAAGGAAGTGCGCAGCAGGAAGATGCCGGGGAAGAGAAAGTCGTAGCTGTTCCAGAGGTCGAGCGTGTCGCCCCAGCGCTTCATGAAACTGCGCGACGGCTGGCCGCGCAGCCAGCGCTGGACGCGCAGCCCGCGCTCGAGCGGCAGAATGCGCGGCCGCTCGTCGGCCCACTGCGGCATGTCGAGGCCCAGCGTTTTCTCGTGCGCGAAGCTGAGATGCGAGAGATCGAGCAGGTTGTCGTCGATCAGGAGATAGTGCGCGGCATAGTCCATCTGGCCGCTTTGCATACGATAGACGGGGTCGTCGAGCCGCACCGAATCGGGAATCGATACCGGATCGGCCGCCGCCGCCTCGCCCATCCAGACCCAGATCCAGCCGCCGCGCTCGACGGCGGGATAGTGCCGCACGAAGGCGCTTTGCGGAATGAGCTTCTGCCCCGGGATTTCGACGCAACGACCATCGGGCGCGAACTTCAGCCCGTGATACATGCAGCGCAGGTCATCCCGTTCGAGCCGGCCCATGGAGAGCGGCGCGAAGCGGTGGCAGCAGCGATCTTCCAGGACCACGACCTCGCCGTCGGTCTTGCGGTAGAGCGCCAGCGGCTGATCGATGATCTGACGGGCCTCGATGCGACCGCCCGGCAGCTCATGTGACCAGCCGGCGACGTACCAGGCGTTGTTGACCCATGCGTGGCTCACTTGGCAATCCTCCGGTGATCCTGCCGGACCCTCTCGTTGCCGGCACCATACACCATTGACGAACCCGGGCGACCGTCCGACGCTCAGTGCCAGTGGCTCACGCCCCCAACACCGGAGGAACCATGATCGATCTGCATTACTGGCCGACGCCCAACGGCAAGAAGGTCACCATCCTGCTCGAAGAACTGGGTATGCCCTATAAGATCGTGCCCGTGAATATCGGACGCGGCGATCAGTTCAAGGACGCATTCCTCGAGATGAATCCCAACCACCGCATGCCGGTGATGGTCGACCATGAGCCAACCGGTGGCGGCAAGCCGATCGTCATCTTCGAGTCGGGCGCCATCATGATGTACATCGCCGAGAAAGGCGGGAAGTTCTATCCGCAGGACGTCCGCACCCGCTACGAAGTTAACCAGTGGCTGATCTGGCAGATGGCCAACCAGGGGCCGAAGTCGGGCGAGTGCGGCCACTTCCGCCGCGTCGACCAGGCGAAGGAAGGCGAGCAGAAGTACGCTATCACCCGCTTCACCGATGAAGTGAACCGCCTCTATGGCGTGCTCAACAACCGGCTCCACAAGCACAAGTATCTCGCCGGCGACCAGTACACGATCGCCGACATGATCTGCTACCCGTGGACGATCAACTGGAAGTTCCAGGGCCAGGACATCGAGGAGTTCAAGTACTTCAAGCGCTGGTTCGAGGAACTGGGCGCCCGCCCTGCCGTCCAGAAGGGCATGGCGGTCGGCGCCGACCTCTCGGTCGAGCGCGACAAGCTCCCGCCCGAGGAACAGGCCCGCATCCGCAAGATGATGTACAACCAGCGCGCCCGGCCGGTTCCCGCCTGAAGTGGGCCCGCCTAGAGCGGACCGTAGGCGGCGGGAAACTCGGCGATGTCGAGCGTCGGCACGCCGGGCACCCGCACCAGCCGGCTCGCGTGGGTACCATCGGGCTCGAGAAGATGTTCGACATAGCCCACCTCCTTGATGCCGTAGCGCGGCTGCCGCGCGTCCGGAATGACGAACGCCGTCGACGTGCCCCACACATGGCGCACGCCGTCGGCCCAGGTCTCGCGAAACTGATGCACATGGCCACAGGCGATCAACGCCGGCACGACGCCATCCAGCGCCTTCAGCAGCAGCTGGCGCGGCACGGGATTGATGAAGCGGCCAGTGATCGTCGTTTCATCGACGGCGCGGTCGAACAGCGGCTTGTGCAGGAAAAGCACCAGCCGACGCTGACCCAGGCTCGCGATCGCAGCGGCCACGTCGCGTTCCTGATGCTTTGTCGCCGCCAGGTCGCTGCCGAGCAATTGCGCGTTGATGCCAAGCAGCCGCCACCCCGGCACGTCGAGGGTCCACCAATCGGCGCCGAAATGGCTGAGGTAGCGCGCGCGACGATCGGCATCGATCGCACCTTCACCGTGCGCCGGCGCATCCTGGCTATCTCCAAGACCGTGGTTGCCGGGCAGGAAGCGCATCGGCAGGCCCAGACCGTCGTGCAGGGCGCGGGCCACCGCCAGATCGGACTCGCTCGATGCTCCATCGAGGGAAATATCGCCGGTGTTCAGCACGAGATCTGGGCCGCTGATGCGCAGCGCCTCGCCGATGCGCACGAAATTGTCGACGAAGAAGGGCTTGTCGTCGCTGAGATGAGTGTCCGAAATCTGCGCAATGCGGAAGGTCATACCACCAAGCCTAGGCGCGGATTGTTTCAGTATAGCGAAGACGTCGGAACCGGCCTATGGCCGTGAAGAGAGGGGCGGCGCTACCTCCTCCAGCGGCTTGCACTCCGCGGCAACGCCGAGCTTCAAGGTCACCAGGGCAGCAACGATCATCGTTGCGGCGCCGAGCAGGTAGCCGGCGACGATGTCGCCGCGGTCACCACCCTCGATCAACACGCCGAACAGCCACGGCCCGCCGACGCCGCCCAGCAGCGTGCCGAAGGCGTAGAACAGCGCAATGGTGAGCGCCCGGATCTCCAGCGGGAAGCACTCGCCCACCGTGAGATAGGCAGCACTCGCCGCCGCCGAGGCGAAGAAGAAGACGATGCTCCACATCGCCGTCTGCGTCGTGGCATCGAGCAGGCCGGCCTCGAACAGCCAGGCGGTGCCGGCCAGCAACAGGCCCGACAGGCTATAGGTCGCCGTGATCATCGTCTTGCGGCCGAGCGTGTCGAACAGCGGGCCGAGCAGCAGCGGCCCAATGAAGTTGCCGACGGCGAACGGCAGGATGTAGAGCCCGATCTTGTCGGCGGGCACGGCGTAAAAACGCGTCAACACCAGCGCATAGGTGAAGAAGATGGCATTGTAGATGAAGGCCTGCGACGCCATCAGCACCAGGCCGAGTGTCGTGCGGCCGGGATACTGGCGCAGCAGCGTGCGGGCCACGGAAACCAGCGTCGTCTTGTGGCGATCGCCGAGTGCCAGGGTCGTGGTGACCGGCGACAGGGTCACGCGCTCGCTCGCCATGATGCGCGCTTCGATCTCGCTCACGATCCGCTCGGCCTCCTGCGGCCGGCCATGAATCATCAGCCAGCGCGGACTCTCGGGCAGGAAGCGCCGCAGATAGAGAATCACCAGGCCAAGCACCGCGCCACTGCCGAACGCCACCCGCCAACCCATGTCGGGATCGAGGAAAGCCGGATCGAGCAGCCAGACCGACAGCAATGCGCCGCCCGCCGCGCCGACCCAGAAACTGCCGTTGATGGCGAGGTCGATGCGACCGCGCAGCCGCGCCGGAATCAGTTCCTGGATCGCCGAATTGATCGCCGAGTATTCGCCGCCGATACCCGCGCCCGTGAGGAAGCGAAAGAACAGGAAACTGGTGAAGTCCCACGAGAAGGCGGTGAGCGCCGTGGCCACGAGATAAACGCCCAAGGTGACGTTGAAGAGCTTCTTGCGACCCAGTCGATCAGTGAGGTGGCCGAAGAACAAGGCGCCCAGCACGGCGCCGGCGAGGTAGGCGCTCCCGGTGAGACCGACCTGCTCGGCCGTGAGGTGGAGCCGCGGGCTGGTCTGCAGAGCAGCCGCGACCGAGCCCGCGAGCGTCACCTCGAGGCCGTCCAGAATCCAGGTGACGCCGAGTGCCACCACGACGAGGCGATGGAAGCGACTCCACGGCAGCCGATCGAGGCGTGCCGGTACGTCGGTCCGAGTAATGGGGGTCCGAGTAATGGGGCTCCGAGTAATGGGGGTATGGGGCGCGCGTTCAATAACCATACTGATCGGGGCAATAACGCCCGGCGACGAAGGACGTTCCTTGCTGCAACGCAGGCCTGCCGGGGTGCGGTGGCTCCGACCAGGCCCGGGGACTATCATGGCCAGATGAGCGACAACACCATGACGGCGGGCGGCGCACCTGCCGCGCCACCGGCAGCCACCACTGCCACAGCCTCCACCAGCAATACGGCTTCCGCCAACAGCACGACCTTCGCGGTCATCCTCTCGCTCAGCTTCTGCCACCTGCTGAACGACATGATGCAGTCGCTGGTGCCGGCGCTCTATCCGATCCTCAAGGATTCATACGCACTGAGTTTCGGCCAGATCGGCCTGATCACGCTGGCCTTCCAGTGCACCGCCTCGATGCTGCAGCCGGTGGTGGGCATGTACACCGACAAGCATCCCCAGCCCTATTCCCTGATGGTCGGCATGGGTTTCACCCTGGTCGGCCTGCTGCTGATGTCCCAGGCGGACACCTATCCGCTGATCCTGTTCGCCGCGGCGCTGATCGGCATGGGTTCCTCGGTGTTCCATCCCGAAGCCTCGCGCGTCGCGCGCATGGCGGCGGGCGGACGCTACGGCCTGGCGCAGTCGCTGTTCCAGGTCGGCGGCAACATGGGCTCGGCCGCGGGCCCGCTGCTGGCGGCCTTCATCGTCGTGCCGGCCGGACAGCGCAGCATCGTGTGGTTCTCAGGCGCGGCCTTCGTCGCCATGGCCGTGCTGTTCCAGGTCGGCGGCTGGTACAGCCGTCGGCGAGCTGAATCGAAGAGGGCCGAGTCGAAGGGCGCCGCGAAGCCGGCCGCGCGCGGCAAGGCCGGCGCCGCGGGGCCCACCATCTCGACCCTGTCGCGCCGTCGCGTCACCGGAGCCGTGCTGGTCCTGGTGGCGCTGCTGTTCTCCAAGAACGTCTACAGCGCCAGCCTCGGCAGCTACTTCACCTTCTATCTGATCGAGAAGTTCGGCGTCGAAGTACAGACGGCGCAGCTCTACCTGTTCGCCTTCCTGGTCGGCATCGTCATGGGCACGATTGCCGGCGGCGTCGTGGGCGACAAGGTCGGCCGCATCCCGGTGATGTGGTTCTCGATCGTGGGCGCGCTGCCCTTCGCCCTGATGCTGCCCTACGCCAATCTGTTCTGGACCGGCGTACTTGCGGTCGCGGTGGCGATGATCATGGCCTCGGCCTTCTCCGCCATCCTGGTCTATGCCCAGGAACTTCTGCCCGGTCGGGTCGGGCTGGTGGCCGGCATGTTCTTCGGCTTCTCCTTCGGCCTGGGCGGCCTCGGCGCCGCAGCCCTTGGCCAGCTCGCCGACCTCACCAGCATCGAGACCGTCTACAAGCTGACGCCGTTCCTGCTCCTGCTCGGCCTGCTGACGGCGTTCCTGCCGCGTCATCCTGGTCGCGCGGCATGAACCTTCGCTGAAGACCGAGGCGTGAAGAGAGAAGCAATGCCTCGTGCGCGCCTGCGCGATCTCGGCCTCAAAGTCGGGACTCTGCCACCCGGACCACTCAACGCTATTACCGATGTGGCGGGCGTCAAAGTGGGCTACTCGACCGTCATCCAGGATAGACCACGGAATGCCCGGACGGGGGTCACTGCCATCTGGCCGCGCGGGCAGGAAATCTGGACCGACTACGTCTTCGCCGGCACGTTCTCATTCAATGGCAACGGCGAAATGACCGGCCTTCCGTGGATTGCAGAGCAGGGCCTGCTCGGCGCGCCGATCGGGATCACCAACACCTATCAGGTCGGAATCGTCCGTGACGCCATCACGGCCATGGCGGTTCGCGATGGCGCCTCCCAAGCCTTTCATCTGCCGGTCGTCGCCGAGACCTACGATGGCTGGCTGAGCGATATCCAGGGTTTCCCACTGACGCAGGAGCACGCATTCGCCGCGTTCGACAGCGCGGTCGGCGGCTGCGCTATCGCCGAAGGCAATGTTGGCGGCGGTACCGGCATGATCTGTCACGAGTTCAAAGGCGGGACCGGTACGGCATCGCGCGTCATCATCGAGAATGGAGAGCGCTATACGGTCGGCGCGTTGGTGCAGGCGAACTATGGCGCGCGCGATCTGTTGCGCGTGGATGGCGTGCCGGTCGGCCGGGAAATCGGACCAGACGTGGTGCCGGCACATCGCTCAGGCATAAGCGCGGTTCCACCGCCGGCCACCGAAGGATCAATCATCGTTGTTCTTGCGACCGATGCGCCTCTCATTCCGATTCAATGCCAGCGGCTCGCTCGGCGGGCAACGACAGGGCTCTCGTGGGTAGGCGGCATCGGCGCGAATGGAAGTGGCGATATCTTCATCGCGTTTTCGACGGGCAATCATATCGGCCAGAATGACAGGATCAGCAACGTCAACATGCTCGCACCCGACGCGATGACGAGCCTTTTCCGGGCAGCGGCCGAAGCAACCGAAGAGGCGATCCTCAACGCAATGTGCATGGCCGAGACCATGTCCGGCCGAGACGGCCGCACCGTCCACGCGCTGCCGCTCGACCTCCTGCAAGAGGTGATGCGGAAGTACCGGCCCGACCAACGGGCGGGAGCATTGCGTTAGCCCTAGGCGAGACCCGCCGCCACGATCCTTCCTGCGTCGGCGATCACCGCGCTGCGCGCCTCGTCGGAGATCGTCGAGCCCGTGAAGTAGACCGTGACGAGGATCGGAGCCCCCGCCGGCGGCCAGGCGACGGCGACGTCGTTGGCGGATCCGTTGCCACCGGTCCCCGTCTTGTCGCCGACTCGCCAGTGGGCCGGCAGGCCGGCCCGCAGCCGCTTGGCGCCGGTCTTGCTGGCCACCAACCAGCCAATGAGATGTTCGCGTGACCCGCCTGACAGAGCATTGCCGACCAAGAGCCGCTGCATGGTGCCCAGCATGGCGGCAGGCGAGGTGGTGTCGCGCGGATCGCCGGGCGTCCCCTCGTTCAGCTCCGTCTCGATGCGGTCGAGGCGCGTGATCCCGTCCCCCAGCGTGCGTAAGTAGGCCGTCAACGCCGCCGGGCCACCGAAGCTCGCCAGCATCAGGTTGCCCGCCGTGTTGTCGCTCAGCGTCACTGCGGCATCGCAGATTTCCGCCATCGACATGCCGTTGGATCCGACATGCTCCTTGGTCACCGGCGAATAAGTGACGAGATCACGTTCGGAAAACACGACGCGCCGATCGAGCCGTTCTTCGCCGCGATCGACCCGCGCCAGGACAAATGCCGCGGCGAGGAACTTGAACGTGCTGCACAGCGGGAAGCGCTCATCGGCGCGATAGCCAAGCTGGCGCCCGTTCCTCGTATCCAGCGCCGACACGCCGAGGCGGCCACCATTCTGTCGCTCGAGATCGGCGAGCCGCGAAGCAACATCGTCGGCGAAAGCCGGCAACGCCAGGAGTGATCCGGCAAACACCGCGCGGCGCGTCATCGACACAGTCATGTTCTCTCCGTGTTGGGGAAGACCTGACTATTTCGCGAATATGGCGATAGAGTGAGCGCATCAGGATCAGGGAGGCGAAGGCGATGAAGGATTTTGCAGGCAGGATCGCCGTCATCACCGGAGGCGGCACCGGCATGGGCCGCGAGCTTGCCCGGCAGTTGATTGCGGAGGGCTGCAACATCGCGCTCTGCGACGTCTCCGCCGCTGCGATGGAAGAGACACGGCGCCTCTGCACAGTCGACGGGCTGCGCCAGGGCCAGCGCATCACCGCGCATGTGGCCGACGTCTCCGACCCGGTTCAGGTGCGCGGCTTTCGCGATGCCGTCGCCCGCGATCAGGACACCGACCGCATCCATCTTCTGTTCAACAACGCCGGCATCGGCGGCGGCGGCAGCCTCATCGTCAACGGCCAGGACGAGTGGGAGCGGACCTTCAATGTCTGCTGGGGCGGCGTCTACAACTGCACCCGCGCCTTCATGCCTCTGCTGCAGAAGGCCGACGCCGGGCACATCATCAACACCAGCAGCGTCAACGGCTTTTGGGCCGCAATCGCGCCGCACATTCCGCAGACCGCCTATGCGGCAGCGAAGTTCGCGGTAAAAGGTTTCACCGAGGCGCTGATCACCGATCTCCGCATCAACGCCCCGCACATCAAGTGTTCGGTGGTGATGCCGGGCCACATCGGCACCTCGATCGTGGCCAACTCGCGCAAGGTCCAGAGCGGCAACGATTCAGATGTCATGACACCCAAGGAACTCGCCCAGGCGCGGGCACGCATCGCCTCGATGGGCCGGGACGCGACGGCACTGTCCGACGACGACGTGCGCAAGATCGTGGCCGATCGCGCCAAGCGCTTTCTCGAGGAAGCGCCGACGTCGGCTGCCGAAGCCGCGCGTATCATTCTGGACGGCGTCAGAACCGAACGCTGGCGCATCCTGGTCGGGAAAGATGCCGAGCAGCTCGACGCCCGGGTGCGCGCCGCGCCCGAGCGCGCCTACGAGCCCGACTTCTTCGAAAGCTTCGAGAACGAGGTCGGCTGGCGCCTCGGCCGCTGAGCGCTCAGCGAGCGGAGCGTTCGATCACCCGATCGACCATGCGCGGCGCCATGCCGAGATAGTTCGCGGGATCGGTCAGCCGGCCGAGCGCGGCCCGGTCGAGATGCCTGTTGATCTCGGGCACTTTGGTCAGAGCCTCTGCCAGTTCGCCGCCGCTCTCGGCCACGGTCCGGCAGGCGGTGTAGACGACATCGTGGGCCTGCTGGCGACCTAGGAACGGCGCCAACCCCATCATCACCGCTTCGGCCACGATCAGGCCCTTGGACATGGCGAGGTTGGCGGCCATGCGGCGCTCATCGACGATCAGGCCACCCAGCGCCGTCTTCGCCTGGTGCAGCGCGCCCGCGGTGAGCACGAAGCTCTCGGGCACCGCCATCCATTCCGCATGCCACGGGCCGGTCGCGCGTTCGAAATCCTGCACCATGGCATCGAGCATGAGCCCGGCATGCTGGCGCACGGCCTTGCCGGCGGCCAGCATCAGCTCGGAGGAGATCGGGTTGCGCTTCTGCGGCATGGTCGAGGAGGCGCCGCGGCCGGTGACGAAGGGCTCGTAGACCTCGGCGAATTCGGTCGAGCACATGATCATCACGTCGAGCGCGATCTTGCCCAGCGAGCCGGTGACGAGGGCAAGGAAGTTCACCGCTTCGGCAAAGCCGTCGCGCGCCACGTGCCAGGTCGAGGCCGGCTCGGCCAGGCCGAGCTCGGCGCAGAGGGCGGCCTGCACGTCGAGGCCCTTGTCGCCCAGCGACGCCAGGGTGCCGGCAGCGCCGGCGAACTGGCCGACCAGTACGCGCGGCTTCAACTGCTCCAGACGTTCGGCATGGCGGTCGAACATGGCGAGCCAGATCGCCACCTTGTAGCCGAAGGTGATGGGCAGCGCGTGCTGCAGATGGGTGCGGCCCGCCATCGGCGTGTCGCGGTGTTTTCGCGCGAGGCTTACCAGGATGGCGCGCACGGCCGCGATATCCTCGCCCACGATGCGCAGGCCTTCGCGCAACTGGAGGACGACGGCGGTGTCCATGATGTCCTGGGTGGTGGCGCCCCAATGAACGAAGCGACCGGCTTCGCCGCACTGCTTGGAGAGTTGATGGACCAGCGGCAGGATCGGATAGCCCACGATATCGGTCTCGCGGCGCAGATGATCGTAGTCGAGGCTTGTCGCATCGCTCCGCCGGGCGATCTCCGCCGCCGCATCCGCCGGGATCACGCCGCAGCGCGCCTCGGCCTGGGCGAGCGCCACCTCGACCTCGACACAGCGCGCGATGAAGGCCGTATCGGAAAAGACCTCGCGCATGGCGGGCGTTCCGAAGGCATCGCGAAACAGGATCGAGTCCAGCACCGTGGTCGAACTCTGGAAGGCCGCCATCACATCTGCTCCTCTGCGAACGATCGACCCATACCCTATTGTGGAATAGCCCTCGCCAGGAAAAATTCGGCCGGTGCGGGCAATGGCCTCGGGTCCGAGCATCGACCATGATGGTGCTTGTCCGGCCAACGCCTCGGCGGTGCGGAAATTCAAGCAAGAAACGAAACATACTGGGAGCAAGACGACATGGTTACGATGAACAGACGCTCGGTCCTTGCCCTGGGGCTCACCGCGCCGGCCCTGGCAAACCAGGCGTTCGCTGCCGATTATCCGACGCGCGCGATCCGCATCGTCGTTCCCTATGCGCCGGGCGGTGGCGCCGACGCCGTGGCCCGCGTCCTCGCCCGCAAGGTCGGCGAAAGCGTGGGCCAGACGATCGTGGTCGAGAACAAGGGCGGCGCCGGATCGATCGTCGGCACCGAGCTGGTCGCCAAGGCGGACCCCGACGGCTACACGCTGCTGCTCGGCCAATCAGGGCCGATCTCGATCAATCCGGCTGTCTACAAGTCCCTGCCCTACGATCCGGCCAAGGACTTCGCGCCGATCACGATGACGAATTCCTACCCCTACGTGCTGGTCGTGAACCCCAGCCTGCAGGCCAGGACGCTTCAGGAGTTCGTGGCCCTGGGCAAGAGCAAGCCGGGCACGATGAACTACGGCACGACCGGCGTCGGCGCCGCCAATCATCTCGTGAGCGAGCTGTTCTGCGCCAAGGCCGGCCTCAAGATGACCCACATCCCCTATCGCGGGACGGCGCTCGCAGTGGCCGACCTGGTCGCCGGTCAGGTGACGATGGTGTTCGGCGATCCGGTGAGCGTGCTGCCGCACGTGAGGGCCGGCCGGCTGGTTGCCCTCGCGGTGACCAGCCCGCAGCGATCGCCGGTCGCCCCGGAAATCCCGACCATGGCCGAAGGCGGCTACCCTGCCGTCGAAGCGGTGGCCTGGCACGGCATCCTGGCGCCCGCCAAGACGCCGCCGGAAATCATCAAGAAGCTCAACACGGAAATCGTGAAGGCCCTGCAGGATCCTTCGGTCAAATCGCTGCTCGACAATCAGGCGATGCAGGTCGTCGGCGACACGCCGGAGCAATTCGCGGCCTTCATCCGCAAGGATACGGCAATGTGGAAGACGGTCGCTGCGGCCGCAAACGTCTCGGTGGAATAGGTCAAGGAGCGCGTGATGGAATATCGGCCCCTCGGAAATACCGGCCTCAGCGTCAGCGTCGCCGGGCTCGGTTGTGGCGGCAACAGCCGCCTGGGCCTGAGCCGCGGCGCCAGCTTTGACGACTGCGTGGCGGTCGTGCGCACGGCTGTCGATCTCGGCGTCAATTTCCTCGACACCGCAGAGGCCTATGGCACCGAGGAGATCGTGGGCGCCGCCGCCCGGTCATACGACCAGGACAAGCTGGTGATCTCGACCAAGGCGATCTTCAGGGGAGCCGACGACACGGGTGAAGCGGTGGTCCGCCGGGTGGAGGCCGCGCTGCAACGATTGGGGCTCGATTACGTCGACATCTTCCATTTCCACGCCGTCAATCCGGTGGCCTACGAACATCATCGCGATGTCCTGGCCCCTGCCCTCATAAAGCTCAAGGAGCAGGGCAAGGTGCGCCATATCGGCATTACCGAAACAGGCCCCCGCGATCCCGAACAGAAAATGCTGGCGCAGGCGATCCAGGAGGCGCCCTGGGAAGTCATCATGCTGGCCTACAGCCTCATGAACCAGGGCGCGCGTCACAACATCTTCCCGGTGACTCGGCGCCGCGGGATCGGCACGCTCCTGATGTTCGTCGTCCGCAATATCTTCAGCAACGCCGCCTATCGCCGCGACGTCTCCGCCAAGCTGGTCGAGCAGGGCCTTCTCGACGCGGCGGTTCTCTCCGACGGCGATCCGCTCGGGTTCCTCGTTACGGAAGGTGCCGCGGAAAACATCACCGATGCCGCCTATCGCTACGCGCGCCACGAACAGGGCGCCGATGTCATTCTCTTCGGCACCGGCAACAAGGATCACGTCAGGGCAAATATCGAGTCGATCCTTCGCCCGCCCCTGGCGCCGCCGGTCATCGAGCGGCTTCACGCCTCGTTCGGGCACCTGACCGGCGTCGGGCTCGACCTGCCAGGACCTGTCAAGGCTTGATAGAGGGCCGGTTCAGCCCGTCGACCTGACCAGCTTGCCGGGCCTGGCGCCGGTCTCTTCACCCTTCTCGAAGATCGGCACGCCCGAGCAGATCGTCATGTCGTATCCATCGACATGCTGGACCAGGCGTCGTCCGCCGGCCGGCAGGTCGAAGATCATCTTCGGCGAATGGAGATTGAGCCCTTCGAAGTCGATGACGTTCACATCGGCCTTCTTGCCCGGCTGGAGCCGGCCGCGGTCCTTGAAGCCGTAAAAATCCGCCGTCGAGCTCGTCATGCGCCTGACGGTGTTCTCCAGCGGCATGCGCGGTCCGCGCGTGCGGTCGCGTACCCAATGGGACAGCATCGAAGTGTTGAGCGAGGCATCGCAGATTACGCCGCAATGCGCACCGCCGTCGGACAGGCCGAGGATGGTGTGCGGGTCCTCGATCAGTTCGCGCACCACCTCGAGGTCGCCATGCACGTAGTTGGTGACGGGGAAGTAGACCATCCGGCTGCCGTCGCCGCCGACCAGATAGTCGTAGCAGAACTCATCCGGGCCGACGCCGTCGCGCGCCGCCATGGCGGCGATGCTGCGCTCCGGCGGCGGCTCGTAGTCCGGTGACTCGCCCAAGAGGTACATGCGGTCCCAACGCGTCGCGATCTGGCGCGACAGAGGCGGCAACACCTCGAGCAGCCGGGGCGAGGCCTCCTGCGACAGCACGAGGCGACGCATCTCGGGCGTGCGCAGCTTGGCCAGCATTTCGGCCGGTGGCAGCTTGGAGGCCTCGGCAAAGGCCTCGCGCAGTGCGAAGGGATTGAGCGAGGTGCCGAGGCCCAGGGTCAGCCCGACCGGACGTCCGGCCACCTGGGCGAAGAGCGGCAGGTTGTCGGCGCGCGCGGCGCGGACGCCGTTCATCAGGCGGCGCCAACGATCGGGGTCGTAGCTGCGATCGGTGAGCAGGAACCAGACGGGCCGGCCGCTGTCCTTTGCCACCTGGCGCATCCACTGGAACTCGGTCGCCTCGTCCTCGAAATCCGAGAGCATGCCGAACGTGCCGCGACCGGTGCGGCCCATGGCCTTGCCGATGGCGATCAGTTCCTCATGCTCGGCGTAGCGTCCGGGCACCAGCTCGCCGGCCAGCGTCTTGTGCTGGTCGCTGCGGCTGGTGGTGAAGCCGACCGCGCCGGCCTTCAAGGCCTCCTCTGTCAGCCGGCCCATGGCGGCGATGTCCTCGGCCGTGGCCTGCTCGCGGGCGATGGCGCGGTCGCCCATGACGTAGACGCGCAACGGATGATGGGCGACCTGCGCCGCGATGTCGATGGTGCGCGGCAGGCGCGACAGCGCGTCGAGGTATTCCGGGAAGCTCTCCCAGTCCCACTTGAGGCCTTCGGACAGCACGATGCCGGGGATGTCCTCGACGCCTTCCATCATTTCGATCAGCGCCTGCTGGTGCTGGCGGCGGACCGGGGCGAAGCCCACTCCGCAATTGCCGAACACGATGGTGGTGGCGCCGTGCCAGGAGGACGGAGCCAGGACGGGATCCCAGGTGGCCTGGCCGTCATAATGCGTATGCACATCGACCCAGCCCGGGGTGAGGAGCCGCCCGTCGGCGTTGACTTCGCGCCGGCCGGGACCGGCCTTGCCGCCGACCTGGACGATCCTCTCGCCGTCTAGGGCGACGTCGCCCTGGAACGCCGGCGCTCCCGTGCCGTCGACGATGTTGCCGCCCCGGATGACGATGTCGTGCATGGCCTGTTCCGCCCTTTGAGTTGTGGCCGAGAGCTTTCCACACATCGCTGGACACAGGAAGCCGGGAGTCCAGTAGAGTCTGCAAAGGAGGTTCCCGATGCCCATTATCGATTCGCAAGTCCACGCCTACGAGGCGAACACGCCGAAGCGGCCCTGGGCCACGCAGCCGAACTGGCCTCCTCACGTCACCGGCGACGAGATGGTCGCGGCGATGGACAAGGTCGGCGTGGACGGCGCGATCTTCATCTCCGCCTTCTCCCAGTATCGCTACGACGCCAGCTACGCGGTGGAAGTGCAGCGCGCGCATCCCGGCCGGATGGCCATCGTCAAGCCGGTCGACCCGGACGATCCGGCAGTGGCCGATGTCGTGGCCGAGTGGAAGAAGAACCCGGGCGCGGTCGGCATCCGCATCATGCTGACGAAGGAAAACGGGCGCGGGCCCGATCATCCCGGCCTCGGTCGCATTGCACGCGCCGCGGTCAAACATGACTTCCCCGTCAACGTCCTGTGCTGGGACAATGTCGACGCGGGCACCGCGCTGGTCGATCGCTACCCGGAGACCCGCTTCATCATCGATCACCTCGCCATCCTGCAGCCGCGCCAGCCGCCCGCGCCGCCGCAGCCCTGGGCCGACCTGCCCAAGGTGTTGGAACTCGCCAAGCGCCGGAACGCGGTCATCAAGGTGAGCGGCGCCTGCACGCTGTCCAAGGAGCCCTATCCATTCCCGGACATCTGGGATCCGCTGAAGCGCGTGTTCGATGCCTGGGGCTTCGAGCGTTGCCTATGGGGCACGGACTGGACGCGCGCGTTCGCCGTCGTCAACTATGAGCAAGCGGTCAAGCCCTTCCTCGAGACCAAACGCCTGAGCGACAGCGAACGATCCATGCTGATGGGCGGTGCCTGCGCCAAGGCCTATGGCTGGTCGCCTACGCCAAGCGCGTCGCGGTGACACTCGCCCCGAGGAGCTGGGACCTCGAAGACGGATCGGATGGGCATGAAGAACGCTAGCGTGGCGATCGGTGTCATCGGCGCCGGCATCATGGGCGAACGGCTGCTCAACGCGATTCTCCAGCAGGAGCCGGACTTGCTGCACGCCTGCGGCATCTGGGATCCGGCGTCGACAGCGATGCAACGCATGGAAAAGACCTTTCCGCAGGTGCCGCGAATGGCCGATGCGTCCGCGGTCATCGCTGCCAGCGACTGTGTCTACATCGCCTCGCCGCCCGCCTCGCATCTCGATCACGCCCGCGCAGCCCTTGCCGCGGGCAAAAGCTTCTTCGGCGAGAAGCCGCTGGCCATCGACGTTGCCGATGCGCGCGCCTTCGTGGCGCAGGCCGGCAACAGAGGCGCCGTAAACTTTCCCTTCGCCTCTTCCTTCGCCGTAGCGGCGATCAAGGACTGGATCGAGAAGGGCGAGATCGGCAGGCCGCGGCGCATCGAGATCGATGTGGGCTTCGCTGCCTGGCCGCGTCCCTGGCAGGCGGATGCGGTGGGCTGGCTGGACAGACCGATGCAGGGTGGCTTCACGCGCGAGGTCGTCTCGCATTTCCTGTTTCTTTCGCGGCGGCTCGTCGGACCGCTGCATGGCCTGAGCGGCAAGGCGTCTTTTCCGGAAGCGGGCAAGTCCGAACGCCGCATCGCGGCGACCCTGCGGGCCGGTGACCTGCCGGTGACACTCGCCGGGGCCGTCGGCGAGACGGCGAAGGACGATCACAATATCTGGATGCTGGAAGGTGACAGAGGTGCCGTACGGCTCTGCGACTGGTCGATCGCGGAGCGGCGCCTGCCGGATGGTGCCTGGCAGCGCGCAGCGGATGCTCTGCCGAACGAGCAGGCGCGGCCGCTGGCACTGAAGCGACAGTTGGAGGGCGTGGTGAGCCTCGCGCGTGGCGAGCCACACCATCTCGCGACGCTGGCCGAAGCGCTCAACGTGCAGGAGATCGTCGAAGGTATTCTCGCCGGATAAACCGCCGAGGCCGAATCACTTAGCTTCCTGGTGAGTCATTGATCGGAAAGGATTGATCTCATGACCCTTAGCCTCGCGGATGCCAATCGCGTGATCGCCGGCGCCATCGAGAAGGCAAACCAACTCGACACGAAGATGAATATCGCCGTGTGCGACGCCGGCGGACGGCTCCTTGCCTTTCAGCGCATGGATGGCGCCATCTGGGCGGGCTCCTTCGGCAGCCAGGGCAAGGCCATGGCTTCGGCCGCCTTCGGACGCCCGAGCGGCGAGCTGACGCCACGCGCCGACCATCCGACCTTGCGCGGCATCGCTGCGGCCGAAGGCAACCACATGTTCTATGGCCAAGGCGCCGTTCCAATCTTCCGGCAGGGTGTCCTGATCGGTGCCTGCGGCGTTGGCGGTGGCACCGCGCAGGAAGACGAGGATTGCGCCCGCGCCGGGGTCGAACGGCTCTGAGGCTTACTTGATCCCCAGCAGCTCGACATCGAAGATCAGCGTGGCGTTGGGCGGAATGACGCCGCCGGCGCCGCGCGCTCCATAGCCGAGTTCCGGCGGAATGATCAGCGTCCGCTTGCCGCCGACCTTCATGGTGGCGACGCCCTCGTCCCAGCCGCCGATGACGCGCTTCATGCCGATGGGAAACTCGAAGGGCTGGCCGCGATCGACGGAAGAATCGAATTTCTTGCCTTTCGCGCCTCCTTCGGAGAGCCAGCCAGTGTAGTGCATGACACAGGTCTGGCCGCTCTTGGGGCTCGCGCCCGTGCCGACGGTCGTGTCGATGAATTTCAGGCCGGTGTCGGTTGTCATGGTTTTTCCTTGCGTTTGCGCGCCAGCCGGACGGGTGGCGGCGAGAGCTGCGAGAGTTGTAGTCGCGATAATGACACGACGGGTCATTGGCATGTGGCTTTTCCTCGGGAAGTTCCGTGGGCGAGATCGCGGGCGGGGCCATCGATACGAAACAATGTCGAGGAAGCCAACCCCGATCACGCGCATTGCATCGCGGACGGTCGAAGCGCTAAACGCCCAAAGGGGCGTCCTGACCGACAACCTGCTTGTACAGCGCACGCACCTCTTCCGAGACGCGGTGCGTGTCTTCCTTCAGGTTGCGCGGCGTGATCGCGATGAAGGCGATTTCCCAGTTGTCCGGTTTGGGCACGCCTACTTTCGGCACGAAGGCGTGCGGCGCGCCGGGCGCGTTGTGGAAATGGCCTCCATCAACCACCGGCGTCAGCACCGGCCTGCCATTCTCGTCGATGAAAAAGCCTTCCGCCTCGCCCATGACATACATCGGGAACTGATCGGTGCGGCTGGCGATGTGTATGTGAAGCTCTACCTTCGGCAAGAACACCGCCGCAACGCCGCGACCGTGCCGGTTCTGGCCCAGACGCCACGGGCCGGGTCCGGTCAAATCCGGCGCGGCGGACAAGTGATATTCCGCGCGGGCCAGAATGGCGCGCAGAGCTTCCTTGGGGCTGAATTCGGAACCGGCCGCGGCGCGGGACTTGCTGAAGTCCGCGTAAACGGACTTCATCCACTGAAGCTCGTCATCGGCCAGTTCGTGGTCGAGAACCGGGAGGGTCGCGCCATTGGGCATGGAAGGGGGCATGGAAGGCTCCTCTGCCTTGTTATTCCATCTTTCTTTTTATCCGGGATTCCCCAGATAGTCAGCGATTTATGCCGTTCGTTGCCAACAAGGCGGTGCTCGCCGGATCGATGCGACGTATCGTAGAGGCGCGTTTCTCAATGCAATGAAAGGGGACGAACATGGGAAGGCTCGACGGCAAAGTCGCAGCGGTGACGGGCGGGGCATCCGGGATTGGCGAGGCGACGGTCAGGCGTTTCATCGCCGAGGGCGCGAGCGTGGCATTCTGCGATCGGGACGGCGAGCGCGGCCAGCGCGTGGCAGCCGAGCTCGAGGCGTCCGGGGCCAAGGTCGCCTTCACCCAGGCAGACGTTGGTACCGAGGCTGCGTGCCTCGCCTTCGTCAATGGTGCCGCGCAGAAGTTCGGGCGCATCGACATCCTCGTCAACAATGCCGGCATCCGTAAATACGAGAAGATCGACGAGGCGAGTGCTGCCAGCTGGAACGAGATCCTCAACATCAACCTGATGAGCTACGCCTTTTGCGCCAAGGCGGCGGTTCCGCTCATGCGCCGCAACAAGAGCGGCGCCATCGTGAACGTGGCCTCCGTACGTTCCGTCGTCGCGGGCGGCGGCAACCTGCTGTACGACACCACCAAGGCCGCGATCGCGGGCCTGACACGGGCGCTCGCCGCCGACCATTCGGCGGAGGGCATTCGCGTAAACGCTGTCGGCCCAGGTCCGATCTTCACACCGTTCCATCAGCGCCGTATCGAAGCCGCCGGCGAGACCGTCGCTCAGTACAACGCCAAGGCCGCGGAAGGCACCATGATGAAGCGCCCGGGCAAGGCCGAGGAGGTCGCCGCCGCGATCCTGTTTTTGGCCTCCGACGACGCCTCCTACGTTACCGGTGCCCTGCTGTTCGTGGACGGCGGCATGACGGCGCTATGAGGCAGGTATCCGATCTCGCGAACGGATAAACGGCCCTCACGACAAGGGCCGGAAACAACATTTTGATATTGCGAGAGAATTTGGCGAATGGTGCCCAGGGGCGGAGTCGAACCACCGACACTGCGATTTTCAGTCGCATGCTCTACCAGCTGAGCTACCTGGGCGTACCACATCGGCTAGCGGCGGGCTTATAGGACGCACTAGCCCGTCTGTCTAGTTGACCCCGGCTCGGCCCCGTCGCCGCCATCCTCGCTCGGGGCCTCGTCGGTGGCGACGCGGTACCCCTCCTTCAGCCAGCGGCCGAGGTCGACGTTGGCGCAGCGCTTGGAGCAGAACGGGCGGAATTGAACGATCCCGGGCTTTTCGCAGATCGGACATTTGGCGGCGATCCGGACGGCGCGCAGCGGGGGAGTGGCGGTTCGGTCAGTCATCGCTCTTCTCAAGTGCCTCGAGCTGGGCCTTCAGCGTCGCGCCACGGCGCGCGCGCGTCAACTCGAAGTGACCGAGCCGGGTAAAACCATAGAGCTGGGTCGGCACGGGGTCGTCGGCCAGCGCCTCGGCCAGCGCCGCCTGCACCTTGTCGCGATCGTAGGTGCTGCGCATGGTGACGAAGTCGATCACCACGGCGCCGGCGAGATTGCGCAGCCTGAGCTGCTGGGCGATCGCCGGCGCCGCCTCGAGATTGACCTCGATCGGCCGGCGCGGCGCGCGACCCAGTCGGCCGCCGGCCGTGGCGCTGTCGACATCGATGGCGCACAGCGTTTCGCCGGGTTCGAACAGCAGCTCGATGCCGCTTTCGAGCACGATGCGCTCGGCCAGCGCGGTATCGATCTGGCCCGCCACATCATCGATGTCGAACGCCGGCATCGGCCCGTTGTGCCAGCGCACGCGGATCGGCTCGCCCAGCCGGTCCATCTCGTCCTGAAGACTGCGCGCCATCGCACGATCGTCGAGGATGACCTCCTCGAGGGTGGAGCCATGGTCGCGCAACATGCGGGCGATAGGATCGCGCTCGCCCGGAATGCGGGCGGTCAAGTCGGCGGGCGGTTGCGAGTCGAAGGCCTGGCGGCGGATCTTCTCCCAACGTTCCATGACCTCGGTCGCGTCGGTGCGCAGCACGTCGAGCGAGGCGCCTGAAGCGGCGGTGCGCAGCACGATGCCACCCTCCAGCAGATCCTCGACATGGCCGCGCAGACGCTCGCGCTCGGACTCGTTTTCGATGCGACGCGAGAATGTCACACCGGCACCGACCGGATGGTGGACGAGATAGCGGCCGGTGACGGCGAGGTTCATCGACAGTCGCGGGCCCTTGCCGTTCTCACCTTCGCCGTCGTTGCGTACCTGAACCAGGAGAGGGGCGCCGGGCGGCGGCCAGTCCTCGATCCCGGCTCGGTCGGCGGCGCGCAGGAAACCGGCATGGCCGATGCCGATGTCGACGAAGGCCGCATCCAGTTCGGGCATCACCCGTTCGAGTCGGCCAAGGAATATGCTGTCGATATGCGAAGGCCTGTCGCGCCGCACGACCTTGAGTTCCGCCAGGCGCCCGCCGGCGGTGAGCGCCATCAGGAACGCCTTCGGCAGCACATGACAGATCAGCCGATCGACGCGGCTCACGACAACCCCGGCTTCAACAGTTTCATCGTCTCGAACAGCGGCAGGCCGACGACATTGCTGTAGGAGCCGGAGATGAAATCGACGAAGCGCGCGGCGCGGCCCTGGATCGCATAGCCACCCGCCTTGCCGCGCCATTCGCCACATCGCAGATAGTCGTCGACCTCGGCCTGTTCGAGCCGCTTGAAGCGGACAACGGTCTCGACCAGGCGCGTGCGCACCGTTCCGTCCGGATAGCCCACCGCGACTGCCCCCAGCACGCGGTGTCGGCGGCCCGACAACCGGCCGAGGCAGACCCGCGCCTCGGTTTCGGTTTCAGCCTTCGGCAGAATGCGCCGGCTGCAAACGACCACGCTGTCGGCGGCCACGATCACCGACCCGGGATGACGCGGTGCCACGACGGCGAGCTTCGAGGTCGCCATCCGCAACGCATAGGCGCGCGGCAGCTCACGCAGGCGAGGCGTTTCGTCGACGTCGGGAGGATCGATCTCGGAAGGTTCGAGTCCGACCTGTCGCAGCAGGTCGAGCCGGCGCGGTGACGCGGAGGCCAGGACGAGCGGAGGGATCGGCGGAGCGGCCAACGCCTACTTGAAGCGGAAGGTGATGCGACCCTTGGTCAGGTCGTATGGCGTCATTTCCACGGTGACGCGGTCGCCCGCGAGGACGCGAATGCGGTTCTTGCGCATCTTGCCCGACGTGTGGGCAAGAATCGTGTGATCGTTGTCGAGCTTCACCCGGAACATGGCGTTGGGCAGCAGCTCGGACACGACACCGTTGAACTCAATCAGATCTTCTTTGGCCATCCGGCCTCCGGCTGGAGTGAAATTGTGGAAGGAAGCGGGCGGAAAATGGGCCGCACCGGGGATTTAGTCAATGGACCCAAGAGGATAGAAACGCAACCTGCCCTTCTCAGCGGCCCGCGCGTCCCCTATATCTGGGGTCCGGGGAAAGCTGAGGGATCGCCAATATGAAAATCCACCGACTGTCTGGCCTCTTAGCTGTGGCGTTGCTTGCGCCCGGGCTGGCTTTGGCTCAGACGCCCGCTCCCCAGGCCACGCCGAACGCCGTCACTGCGCCGGCCCAGAAGACGATCGGCACGCCCTCGAACAGGAAATATTCCTCGTCGCTGATCGTGGTGAACGCCCGCGGCGCCAAGCTGCAGGGCCAGAAGCTCACCCTCGAAGGCGTATCGCCCAGCGCCGTTTTCTTCACCACCCGCCCGGCACGCGGCGTCGGCCACATGCTCACGCCCGACATGGTCGATATCTGGACGACCGGCAGCTTCGCCAAGGATCCTCCCAACGCCACCGTATCGGTGTTCCAGAAGGACGGCGGCGGCGTGTCCGACATCGTAGCCGTCCTGAAGTCGCCCAAGCTCGACGGCGACAAGCTCACCTTCGACGTCCAGGTCCTCGAAGGCAACCTCGCCAATTCCGACGGACCAGCCTCGATCTTCATTGACACGATCTGGTTCGGCGTCGGCGGTTCCCAGGGCCTGACCTATCTCGGCCAGAACCAGACCGTGTCGGACGCGCCGGCCATCGGCAGTCGCTACGACACCAGCGCCTACGGCAACGATCAGTGGTCCAACCCGTCACCGACCCGGGCCTACAACTCCGGCCTGTCGTACAGCGGCAGCGCGGGCGCCCCGCCGCCGCCGGACCTCGACCCGCGTTACGGGCCGAAGCGCTGCGGCGCACCGCCCCTGATGCCCTGCTACTGATCCGCGTCGGAGCCAATCGATGACTTTGCCTCGTCTCGCCGCCGCCCTCGTTGCGGCATCGACACTTATTGGCCTGGCGGGATCCGCCAGCGCACAGACCGCTGGGGCGCCACAAAGCGCACCGCTTCCCGCCAAGGTGATCGGCAAGCCGCAGCAGCCGCAAATCGTTCCGTCGATGATCGTGCTCAACGCCCGGGGCGCCAAGCTAGCGGGGCAGAAGCTCGTCCTCGAAGGCATCGCGCCGAACGCCATCGTTTTCGCCGACCGGCCGGTCCGGTCGGCCGGCCACGCGCTCACGGCACACCTGCTCGAGGAATGGAGTGCTTCTTCACCCGACAGCTTCGCCAAGGATCCGCCCAACGCCACGGTGTCTGTGCTCAACAAGGCCAAGGGCGATGTGGTCGACGCCGTCATGGTGCTGAGGTCGCCCAAGCTCGAGGGCGATCGGCTGACCTTCGACGTCGAGGTCATCGAGGGCAATCTGGCGGGCGGCGATGGCGCCGTCTCCGTCTTCCTCGACATCATCAACCTGCCGATGGCACGGCGGACCTCGCACCGCGCCGCCTGGTACGCCGGCGCCCAGTAGAGTCTCTCGCGGGACATGGCAACGAGCGACGTTCGTTCGAACGGCGCCTCAACTTTTTGGGCACTTACGTTCTGACAATTGCCTGACAATCGCTCGAAGCGGACGGATTTCTTTTTCACTCCCGCAGTTCGAGTGAACCACAATCTCTGCACAATCTGGAACGGCAATGGCATCCGGGAATCTTCCCCGGTGTAAAGGAGTCGTTTCATGATTCGCACAACTCGCACGATCGCACTGCTGGGCGCCTTCGCCATCACTGCGGCCACCACGACAGCACGGGCGCAGGACATGCATTCCGGCGTGTACCCTGTTCCCAATCCCAAAGGTGCCGAAGCGACTTGGACGCCGTCGGCTGAAGGAAGCTACGTGAAGTCGGTCATCCACGATGCCGGCTTCTCGGCCATCAGCGACATGGCGCGCGGCCCGGATGGGACGTGGCATGCCCATGCAATGAAGAACAATGCCGCGGTCGATGTCACGGTCGACCGATCCGGCCACATCGCCACGAACTGACGATCTGCGGCTCGCTTCTTCCCTGGCGTCGTCATGCGCCGGGGAAGAAGCGGTGCGGCGATGTGCACCGAATCCGCAGGCCGCCTGAACCTTACTCTCATCATATTCGAGGGCGCCTATGGCTCCGGGGAAAGTTCCCCGTGTAAAAGGAGTCGTCTTCATGAATCGTGCGTTCCTCACCATTGCCGTGCTCGGCGCTTCCGTCCTCGCCGCTACCGGAGCCCAAGCACAGTCCAGCGCGCCAAACGCAGAGGCCAATCCCAGGGGCCAGATGTCGTCGTGGACGCCGACGGCCGAATCGAGCTACGCGAAGTCGGCCATTCAGAGCGCCGGCTACAGCTCGGTCAACAGCCTGATGCGCGCTTCGGATGGCTCGTGGCATGCCGTGGCGATGAAGAACAACGCCAAGGTCGCCGTCACGCTCGATCGCGCCGGCCAGGTCACGGCAAACTAGGTCACGGCAAACTAACTCTCCGAAAACCAGCTCTGCCGCCCCGTTCCTCGCTCGACGAGGAGCGGGGTATCAGGGCGACGGACCCGAGGGGCTCCCGAACCGGGCTTTTAGACGGGTCATGATCAGATCCCGCGCCTGACGATAGGCATCGAGCTGCGCCTCGCGCGTACCCTCGACCGCACTGGGATCGGGCAATGGCCAATACTCGACCTCGGCCGCCGTGCCACGGGTGAATTCCAGCGCCCGGTGGTGCGCCTCCGGCGACAGGGTGACGATCAGTTCAAACGACGCCGGATCGATGTCCTCGAAGGTCTGCGCATGATGGCGATGGACGTCGATTCCCAGTTCGTCGAGAGCAGAGATGACGAAACCATCGACGTCACGCGCGCGCACACCGACCGATTCGACATAGACCGCCTGACCATAGAGGCGCTTGGCCAGCGCCTCGGCCATCGGCGACCGTACTGAATTCTCACTGCAGGCAAAGAGCAGGCTGGAAGGCAATCCGTTCAACACCTGCACGCGACTCACGATTTGATGTGAAGGGCGCAGATCAGGGTGAACAGCCGCCGGGCGGTGTCGTGGTCGACCTCGATCTTGCCGTCGAGCCGCTCGCGCAGCAGATCGGATCCCTCGTTGTGCAAGCCGCGCCGCCCCATGTCGAGCGCCTCGATCTGCGATGGCCCGAGCTTCTTGATGGCGGCGTAGTAGCTCTCGCAGATCAGGAAGTAATCCTTGATGACCTTCCGGAACGGCGTCAGCGACAGCACGATGTCGCGCAGCTTGCGGTCGTCGCCATCGCGGACGTCGAAGACGAGCCGCTGTTCGAAGATGCCGACCCGCAACCTGTAGGGACCGGGCTCGCCTCCGATCAGATGGAAATCGTTCTCCTCGATGAGATCGAACAACGCAACGGCGCGTTCGTGCTCGACCTCCGGCGCGCGCCGCGCCACCGACTGTTCATCGAGGACGATATCGACGATGCGGCGCGATTTCGGCATCGCCGGTCTCAGCTGCGACGGTTCAGCCGGATCGAGATCGACCGGCCATGGGCCTCGAGCCCTTCCGCCCCTGCCAGCGCCAATGCCGCCGGACCGAGGGCGGCGAGCGAAGCCGGTGTGCAGGACACCAGGGAAGTGCGCTTGAGGAAGTCGGCGACGCCCAGGCCGCCCGAGAAGCGCGCGGCACGCGACGTCGGCAGGACGTGGTTGGTCCCGGCGACATAGTCGCCGATCGCCTCCGGCGTGTGGCGACCGAGGAAGATCGCGCCGGCATGGCGGATCCGGCTCGACAAGGCCTCGGCAGCCGGCATCTCCATCGCCAGCTCGACATGCTCGGCGGCAATGCGATCAACGATCGGCGCACATACAGCGATGTCGGGGACCAGGATGATCGCGCCATTGTCGCGCCAGCTCGCCGCGGCGATCTCAGCCCGCTTCATCGCCTTGAGTTCGCTTTCGACGGCACGCGCCACTGCGTCGGCAAAAGCGCGGTCGTCGGCGATCAGCACGGACTGTGAAGAGGGATCGTGCTCGGCCTGCGACAGCAAGTCGGCCGCGATCCAGGACGGATCGTTCAGCTTGTCGGCCACCACCAGGATTTCCGACGGACCCGCGATCAGGTCGATACCAACCTGGCCGAAGACGCGACGCTTGGCGGCGGCGACGTAGGCGTTGCCGGGGCCGGTGATCTTGTCGACCGGCTTGATCGATCGGGTGCCGTAAGCGAGCGCCGCCACCGCCTGGGCGCCGCCGATGCGCCAGATCTCATCGGCGCCGGCGATCCCTGCCGCCAGCATGACCAGCGGATTGAGTACGCCATCCGGCGTCGGCACGACCATGACGATGCGCTGCACGCCGGCGACCTTGGCCGGCACGATGTTCATCAGGACCGACGACGGATAGGCCGCAGTGCCGCCCGGCACGTAGACGCCGGCCGCATCGACCGGCCGGTAGCGCGCACCGAGCCGCGTGCCGGTGGCATCGGTGAAGTCGACGTCCTTGGGCAGCAGCGTGCGGTGGAATGCCTCGATGCGCCTGGCGGCGAACTCCAGCGCCTCGCGCTCCGCCGGCAGGACCTGCGCCGCGGCTTTGGCGCGCTCGCCTTCGCTGACGCGCAAGCCCGCCACATCGGTCTCGAAGCGGTCGAACTTACTCGTGTAGTCGACCAGCGCCGCGTCGCCGCGGGCGCGCACGTCGGCCACGATGTCGGCCACGACGCGGTCGACATTCTCGTCGGTGTCCCGATTGCGCCCGAGGAAGGCCGAAAAACTCCCTTCGAAACCCGGCGCCGAGGCGTCGAGCCTAAGCGGCAACACGGGCGACCTCGCGAAAGCGGTCTATCCAGCGGCCGACCCGTTCCGGCTGCGTCTTGAGCGCGGCGCGGTTGACGATGAAGCGCGAGGTGATGTCGGCGATGTGCTCGATCTCGACCAGGCCGTTTTCCTTGAGCGTGCGACCCGAATCGACCAGATCGACGATGCGGTGGCTGAGCCCGAGCGAGGGCGCCAGTTCCATCGCCCCCGAGAGTTTCACGCACTCGGCTTGCACGCCACGCGCGGCGAAGTGCTTGCGCGTCACCTCGGGATACTTGGTGGCGATGCGGACGTGGCTCCACCGCCGCGGATCGTCGCTGCCCGCCATCTCGACCGGTTCGGCAACGGCCAGCCGGCACTTGCCGATGCCGAGATCGATCGGCGCGTAGATCTCGGAGTAGTCGAACTCCATCAGCACGTCGGCACCGGCGATTCCGAGATGGGCGGCGCCGAAGGCGACGAAGGTCGCCACGTCGAACGAGCGCACGCGGATGATGTCGAGGTCGGGATGATTGGTCGTGAAGCGCAGCTGACGGGCATCGGGGTCGGCAAAGGCGGCCTCGGGCTCGATGCCGGCGCGCGCGAAAACCGGCGCCGCTTCCTTCAGGATACGGCCCTTGGGGATCGCCAGAATCAGCTTCTCGTTTGGCTCGCTCGACACGACATTTCTCCAATAACGAATGCCCGCCCCTGGTCGGGGCCTCTAGAGGCTATTCGACCGGATGAGCGGGCTTCCACGGGGTGGGCCAAGGCTCACCCACATCCCCCAAATGGCATGCGAGGCGGCCGATTTCCAGCCGGATAGCCCGGCCGGCGGCAAAGCGCAGGGCGACTGAACGGTCGTTTTCCAGGGTAATCGCCAGCAATTCCAGCATCCGATCAGGCTCGCCGAGCGGGATATTGTGGTGCTGGACCGCCGTCACTTCGTTGAAAACGAGGGCCGAATGGGTGCGCGAATGGGCCGACTCGATGCTTGGATCGGCCTCCCACTGGAAGCGGTTCAGCAACAGGACGAAGCGTTTTTCGTCCTTGAAGTAGACGCAATCGCGCACCGCCACCAGGGCGTCCTGGACGGCGGCCGAGACCACGCCGAGGTCGTCGGCATCGAGCGCCGAGAGTTTCAGCTTGCCCAACATCG
The DNA here is from genome assembly GCA_029946105.1 of Reyranella sp. GTDB lineage: Bacteria > Pseudomonadota > Alphaproteobacteria > Reyranellales > Reyranellaceae > Reyranella. The sequence continues at coordinate 46,892 of JAQSDW010000065.1, forward strand.
GCTCAGCCCTTCAGCCGTTCGATGTCGGCACCACAGGCGGCGAGTTTCTCCTCCAGCCGCTCGAAGCCGCGATCGAGGTGATAGACGCGATGCAGTGTCGTATCGCCCTCGGCTGCGAGGCCGGCGATGGCCAGCGACACCGAGGCGCGCAGGTCGGTCGCCATGACGTCGGCGCCGCGCAGCTTGGGCACGCCGCGCACCAATGCCGATTCGTGATGGATGGTAACGTTGGCGCCCATGCGCGCAAGCTCGGGCACGTGCATGAAGCGGCTCTCGAAGATCGTCTCGGTGATCATCGACGCACCCTCGGCCCGCGTCATCAGCGCCATCATCTGGGCCTGCAGGTCGGTCGGGAAACCGGGATAGGGCTCGGTCATCACGTCGACGCCGTGCAGCCCGTTGGCGCGGGTGACGCGGAAGCCACGATTGGTCTTGTCGAGGACGACGCCTGCGGCCCGCAGGGTCTGGGCGGCAGCCTCCATCAGATCGAGGCGCCCGCCGACCAGTTCGACATCGCCCGCCGTCATGGCCACGGCCATCGCATAGGTGCCGGTCTCGATGCGATCCGGCACGACCGAGTGCGTCGCGGCCTTGAGCTGCTCGACGCCCTCGATGGTAAGGGTCTCGGTGCCGATGCCGGTGATGGGCACGCCCATCTTGGCGAGGCACTCCGCAAGGTCGATGATCTCGGGCTCGCGCGCGGCATTGGCGAGCACGGTGGTGCCCTTGGCGAGCGCCGCCGCCATCATCAGGTTCTCGGTGGCGCCCACCGACACCTTCGGGAAGGTGTAGCGCGCGCCTTTCAAGCCTTTCGGTGCGCGCGCGACCATGTAGCCGCCGTCGATGTCGATCTCGGCGCCCATGGCCTTGAGGCCCGCGATGTGCAGGTCGACCGGCCGCGCGCCGATGGCGCAGCCACCGGGCAACGACACCCGCGCCGCGCCTTCGCGTGCCAGCAACACGCCCAGCACCAGCACCGAGGCGCGCATCTTGCGCACGATGTCGTAGGGCGCCGTCGTCGACGTGATCTTGGCGGCGCGCAGGGTCAGCGTCGTGCCATGGGCATGCCCGTTCTCGCCAGGTGCTGCCTGGATCTCGACGCCATGCTGCTGCAGGAGCTGGATCATGGTCGAGATGTCGGCAAGCCGCGGCACATTCTTCAGCGTGAGCGGCTTGTCGCTCAGCATCGACGCCACCATCAGCGGCAAGGCCGCGTTCTTGGCGCCGGACACGATGATCTCGCCTTTTAGCTGGCGGCCGCCTTTGATTCGAATGCGATCCATGAGAGGGGGACTCCTGAGATCTTGGCCGGTTAGATTTTGGGCAGGGTGACGCCGCGCTGGCCTTGGTATTTTCCGGCCTTGTCGCGGTAGGAGACCCCGCAGGGCTCATTGCCCTGGAGGAAGAGAAACTGGCAGGCGCCTTCGTTGGCGTAGATGCGGGCAGGCAGCGGCGTGGTGTTGGAGAACTCCAGTGTCACATGGCCCTCCCACTCCGGCTCCAGGGGCGTCACGTTCACGATGATACCGCAACGCGCATAGGTCGACTTGCCGACGCAGATCACCAGCACGTCGCGCGGGATGCGGAAATATTCCACGGTGCGCGCCAGGGCGAAGGAATTCGGCGGAATGACGCAAATATCGGTCGTGCGGTCGACGAAGCTGTCCTGGTCGAAATTCTTCGGATCGACCACGGCCGAGTTCACGTTGGTGAAGATCTTGAAGTCGTTGCCGACGCGCGCGTCGTAGCCGTAGGACGACAGGCCGAAGGAGATGACGCCTTCGCGCTTCTGGGCATCGACGAAGGGCTCGATCATGCCCTTCTCCTGCGCCATGCGGCGGATCCAGCGGTCGGAGAGGATTGTCATTTTCTTGTTTCCGGAGGGTAGAGGGGGCTTCTAGACGAGCCGGCTGGAGCACTCAACCTTGCTTCTTGCCGCCGGGCTCCGGAGGCTGCTTTTTCGCCCGGGCCTGCGCCTTGCGTCGCTTGAGATTTTCCCGCAAAGCCACGGCCAATCGCTCCGCACGCTCGTCTCCGGAGGGGCTGGATTTCGGGGGGCTATTCATGGTCAGGGAGGATACACCATTGGCCGAGGTCCTGCGCACACCGGATGAGCGCTTCGCCAGCCTTCCCGGCTGGACTTACACGCCACGCTATTTCCAGCGCCCGGACGGACTTTGGCTGCATTATCTAGACGAGGGCCCGCGGCAGGCCGCCCGGACCTGGCTCTGCCTGCACGGCCAGCCGACCTGGAGCTATCTCTACCGTCGGATGATCCCGGTCTTCGCCGCCGCAGGCGACCGGGTGGTGGTGCCGGATTTCCTGGGCTTCGGCCGCTCCGACAAGCCCGTCGACGAGGCCGCCTATACCTTCGGTTTCCACCGCGATTCGCTCCTGAGCCTGATCGAGACCCTCGGCCTCCGGAACATCGTGCTGGTGGTCCAGGACTGGGGCGGCCTGATCGGCCTGACGCTGCCCATGGCTGCGCCCGCGCGCTACGCCTCGCTTCTGGTCATGAACACGACACTGGGCACCGGCGACCAGCCCCTGGGCGAGGGCTTCCTCGCCTGGCGTGCGTTCTCAAACAAGAACCCCGACATTGACATCGCCGGGCTGATGCGGCGCGCCTGCCCGCACCTCTCCGACGCCGAGGCGGCGGCCTATGCCGCCCCCTACCCCGACGCCACCTACAAGGCGGGCGTGCGGCGCTTCCCCAACCTGGTGCCCGACCGGCCCGATGCCGGCGGCGCCGCGCTGTCGCGCCAGGCCCGCGACTTCTGGCGTGGGACCTGGACCGGCAGGAGCCTGATGGCGATCGGCATGAAGGACCCCGTGCTGGGCCCGCCGGTGATGCGTGCCCTGCACGACGTGATCCGCGGCTGCCCGCCGCCGATGGAAATCGCTGAGGGCGGCCACTTCCTCCAGGAATGGGGCGAGAACATCGCTCACGCCGCTGCACGCGCACTCTAGGTCTACAGCGCTCTTGTGAAGGCCAGATCGCCAACCTAGCCTGCCGTCGATGCTCTCCTTCACCTATGTCTGGCCCTACATGGGCATGGGCGCGGCGCTCCTGCTGGCGTTGCTGCTCGCGACCGATCTCCTGCGCAGCGACCGCAGCGTTTCGCGCTGGCGGGATCTCGTCTGGCTCGCCTGGGCGGGTATGCTGGTCTATCTCGTTCACCAGTTCGAGGAGCACGGCATCGACGCCGAAGGCAGGCACTATGCCTTCCGCGCCTTCCTCTGCACCGGCGTGGGCTTTGCCGATCCAAAGGCTTGCCTGGTGCCCTACTCCTTCATCACGTCGGTGAATGTCGCCGCGGTGTGGCTGGCGGGGCCCGCGGCGGCGCTGCTCGGTCGGCGCTGGCCGGCGCTCGCGCTCAGCTATTTCTCCATCCCCTTCATCAACCTGTTCGCCCATGTCGGCCCAAGCGTGGCCAGCGCCACCTATAATCCTGGAGAAGCGACGGCCATCGTGCTTTTCCTGCCGTTGTCGCTCTGGACATTCCACGTGGCACTCACGCGTTACCGCCTGGGCTGGCGCGCCATCGTGGCCACCGTCGCGGCCGGCATTGTCCTGCATGCGATCCTGATGGGGTCGCTGCTCGCCTTCCTGCATCACCTGATCGGCAGCGATCTGCTGAACCTGATGCAGATCGTCAATCCGGCGATCGCCGGACTGATCGTCTATCTGGCGACCCGAAAGTGGACCGCTTAGGCCACCAACTTCCTCGCCATCTCCGCCGGCACCCGCACCGGCATGTCGAGCAGCATCTGGGCAAAGGCCTTGGCCAGGGGATCGGCCTTGAGCGAGGCCATGCCGCCGCCGCCCAGCGCCTGGCGCAACAGGAAATTGAAGCCGTTGATGCCGGGCAGGCGCCATCGGCTCACCTTGCCGTTGATCCGGTGGGCGAAGTACGTCGCCACCGCCTCCTCCGTCACCTCGGCATCGAGGATCGGCTGATACTCGGGCTTGCGCGCGAAGATGCCGATGTTGGCGTTGTCGCCCTTGTCGCCGGAGCGACCGTAGGCCAGCGCCACCAGCGGCACGGCCTCTGTCGCACCCGACGACGGTGATGCCGGAGGTGGCGCTTCGACCGGCAGCGACTTCGCATCGAAGCCGCCGCTGCGGGCGCCCTCCTGCATCGCGATCCGATGGCCATCAACGTCGACGGTGACAGGCACCTGGCTCTTGGGCACCAGGCAGGAGAACATGCGAATCACCGGCGAGGGCGAGACGCGGCCGGCGCCGAAGCTGCCGGTCATGCCGACCACGCCGCCGGTCGACATCGGCGCGATCTCGCGCCCGAGCAGCGACAGCGCTTCCTTCTGGTCGTGCTTGGCCGCGATCTTCACGACCACCTCGCGGCTATCCTGGGCGCGCGAGTGCGGACCGTAGGTCGCCTCGGCGCCGATCACCTCGATACTGACGTCGCGGAAGTCGGCCATGCCCTTGTCCTTGAACATGCGGCGCGTCTTCTTGACGATCGATTCGGCGCTGTGCCTGCCCTTCGCTGCGGCCTCGCGGCCTCCCAGCATGAAGATCGAGGCCAACTTGAAACCATCGGGGAACGTCGTCGACACCTTGTAAGTGTCGGTCGGCGGCCGCCCGCGAGCGCCTGATACGCGCACACGATCCTTGCCCACCTGCTCGTAGCGCGCCTCGGTGAAGTCGCACACGACGTCGGGCACGATGTAGGCGCGCGGATCGCCGATCTCGTAGAGCATCTGCTCAGTCACCGTGGCGGTGGAGATCAGGCCGCCGGTGTTATCGGGCTTGGAGAGCACGAAGGAGCCGTCGCTCGAGACTTCGGCGATCGGGAAGCCCATGTTGTCGTAGTCCGGCACCAGCTGCCAGTCGGTGAAGTTGCCGCCGTTGCACTGGGCGCCGCACTCGATGATGTGGCCACAGAGCGTGCCAGCGGCTAGCCGGTCGAGATCCTCCGGCATCCATGTGAAGGCATGGATCAGCGCGCCCAGCGTGACCGCCGAATCGACGCAGCGGCCGGTGATCACCACGTCGGCGCCTTCGCTGAGGGCACGGGCGATCGGGAAGCCGCCGAGGTAGACGTTCATGCTGACGATCTTCGCCGGCAACTCGGCGCCCGTGTCCATCTCGCGGATGCCGGCAGCGCGAAGCTCCTCGGCACGCGGCAGGATGTCGTCGCCCAGCACGACGGCGACCTTGAGTTTTACGCCCGCCGCCTCGCAGGCCTTGAGGACGGCATCGCGGCAGGCTTGCGGGTTCACGCCGCCGGCGTTGGTGATGACCTTGATCTTCTTCTCGGCGATCTCACGGGCGAGCGGCGCCATGACCGCCGTGACGAAATCCACGGCATAGCCCGCCTGGGGATTGCGCAGCTTCTGCGCCGCCATGATCGACATGGTGACTTCGGCGAGATAGTCGCTCACCAGGTAATCGACGTTGCCGTGACGCACGAGCTGAACGGCGGCGGTCTCGGTATCGCCCCAGAAACCCGAGTGGCAGCCGACGCGGACTGTCTTGGCGTTGTTCACGTCGTCCTCTTGCGGTTCACGAACGCCGTCATGGGCACGATATGCTCGCCGTCGCTCACCGACTGGGCAAAAGAATCGATGCCGGCCTGCACGGCCTCGTCGAGCGACAGCCGCTCCCAGCGCCGCATCAGACGCTTCTGCGCCCGTATCGCCAGCGGTGTGCCCTCGACGATCGAATGCACGCAGCGCTCGACCGCCTCAGCGATCTTGGCGACCGGCACGACCTCCTCGACGAGGCCCCAGGCCTCGGCCTTGGCGGCACCGATGTTCTCGGCCGTCAGCAGCATCCACGAGGTCCGGCCCCAACCGATCAGGCGCGGCAGCAGCGCCGCCTCGACCACCGAGGGAACTCCGACCTTGACCTCGGGCATGCCGAAATGGGCGTTGTCGGCCGCGATGCGCAGGTCGCAGGCCGCCGCCACTTCCAGGCCGGCGCCCAGCGTATAACCTTCCATCCGGCAGATCACCGGCACGGGACAGTCGCGGATCGACTGGCAGAGCTTGTGGATCAGGGTGATGAAGGCGCGGCCTTCCTGGGATTGGCGCATCGCCGCCATGTGGTT